>NZ_CP033969.1:1816894-2119710 GCF_003854935.1 Cupriavidus pauculus | reverse complement strand
CCATCGAGATTACCGAGGGAGTCTTCCTGGAGCAGACGGCCGAGGCCGAGGCCACCATCGGCGCGTTGCGCGCGCTCGGGGTGCGGCTGTCGATCGACGATTTCGGCACGGGGTTTTCGAGCCTGAGCCAGCTCACGCGGCTGCCGGTGGAGGAAATCAAGCTGGACCGCAGCTTCCTGCTGGACCTGGAGACCAGCGAAGCCACGCGCACGCTGGTGGAGGCCGTGATCCGCATCGGCCGGGCACGCCAGCTGAATGTGGTGGCCGAGGGCGTGACCAGCGCCTACCAGCGCCAGTTCCTGCAGGAACAGGGCTGCCACGTGGGCCAGGGATTCCTGTTCGCCCAGCCGCTGCCGGCGCGCGCCATCGCGGGATGGCGGCCGCAGCCGGCGTGGCCGGGGCTGGCTTGCTGAACGCCTGCCGCGGGCGGGCGGCCGGTCAGTCGCCGAACGGGTTCGGCACGTGGCTGGCCGGGTCGTCGACGAGGTCGAACTCGTCGCGCACCTCGTCCACCACGGCCCGGATCGCGGCCTCGTAGCCGCGGGCGTTGCCAAAGCGGGCCATGTCCCAGTTGCGGCCGCGCGCGTCGCGCGCATGGGGCGTGGGGTCCGGCACGCGAACCCGCATCCCCTCGTCCGCAATCTCGTCGATGCCTTGAATGCGCCGGCTCACCTCTTCCTTGATGACGCGCCCGCTGCGCTCGCGCTTGGCCATGAGACAGCCTCCTATCGATGGATTACCGCAGCGGCCATCCTAGCACCGGCGCGCCGGCGCCGGTGTGACTACAGCGCCGCCTTGGCCGCCTGGTAGGCCGCGTAGAGCCGCTGGAACACGGGCCCCGGCGTGCCGCCGCCCACGGCCTGGCCGTCGATCTTCACCACGGGCAGCAGTTCCTTGCTGGCCGACGAGATCATGACCTCGTCGGCGCCGAACACCTCGTCGCGCGTCAGGCGGCGGGCCTCGAACGGAATCTCCATCGCCGCGCACAGCTCTTCCATCAGGCCGTAGCGGATGCCTTCCAGGATCAGGTTGTCCTTGGGCGGGGCCGACACGCGGCCCTGGCTGACCACCCACACGTTCGACGCCGACGCCTCGGTCAGGTAGCTGTCGCGGAACTGGATGGCCTCGGTCACGCCGGCCTCGGCCGCGGCCTGCGCCGCCAGCACGTTGCCCAGCAGCGACGTCGACTTGATCTGGCAGTTCAGCCAGCGGCGGTCTTCCATCGTCACGCAGGCCACGCCCTGCTCCACGGCGGCGGCTGGCGGCAGCGCCATCGGGTTGGTCATGATCAGTACTGTGGGCGTGACTTCCTTCGGAAAGGCATGGGCGCGCCTGGCCACGCCGCGCGTGACCTGCATGTAGACCATCTGGTCGGCCATGCCGTTGGCCTGCACCACGCGGTCGATCTGGGCCAGCCATTCCGATTCGGTATGGGGATTCGGGATGCCGATGGCCGCCAGGCTGCGCGCCAGCCGCGCCAGGTGCTGGGCGCCGCGGAACGGCTTGCCGTTGTAGAGCGGGATCACCTCGTAGATGCCGTCGCCGAAGATGAACCCCCGGTCCAGGACAGGGATGCGGGCTTCGGACAACGGGAGCAGTTCCCCGTTCAGCAGGACGACGGCTTCGGACATGGCGGGTGGTTTCCTCTTGGAAGGTGAAAGACGATGGCTGGCATTCTTTCACACGGCCGCCCGCCAGCTCATGCAAATTCGGCATGTCCTACACGCGGGGAACAGCCTCTCCGGCCGATGCAACTGAAAATTTTTGGGACCTTCGCGCGTATGAATTGAATCTTTCTTAATTCACCGTTGCCTACCCGCAAACCGTTGCTGCTGGCCGAAAGTGGCGTGCTATATTCGCCACGCAGTAACCTTCCGAAGCGCGGTTCGCGCCGCGCGACACTCACAGGGCGCCCCGATATGACGGAACTCGTGTCAGGCCTGCTACGTGGCTGCATGCCGATGGCTGTCGCGATGACGATGGCATGGTGCGCGGGGCTGGCCCCCGGGCCGGCCGCAGCCCAGTCCCCGGCCAGCGCGCCGGCCGCCACGGCCCCGGCTTCCGACGCCGCGGCGCTGCCGCCGGGGCGCACCCAGTCCCTGACCTTCGCCCAGATGGGCGCCAACTACACGATCCCGCTGCGCGGCGTGGACCCTGACCGCACGGTCAACGTGGGCGTGCGGCTGGACGAGGTGGTCACGGCGGCCCGGCTCAAGCTCGTCTTCACGTATTCGCCGTCGCTGGTCTACCCGCTGTCGCACCTGAAGATCCGCCTCAACGACGAGGTGGTGGCCACGCTGCCGCTGGACAAGGAGCACGCCGGCCAGCAGGTGTCGCGCGAGGTCGACCTGGACCCGCGCTTCTTCACCGACTTCAACCGCATCAACGTGCAGATGATCGCGCACTACACGCTCGATCACTGCGAGGACCCGTACCACTCCAGCCTCTGGACCGACATCAGCCCCACCAGCACGCTGACGCTGACCAAGTCCACCGTCACGCTGCCCGACAACCTGGCGCTGCTGCCAGCGCCGTTCTTCGACCGCCGCGACAACCGCCGCGTGACCGTGCCGTTCGTGCTGCCCGCCAATGCCGATCCGGTCACGCTGCGCGCCGCCGGCGTGGTGGCGTCTTGGCTGGGCGCGCTGGCCAGCTACCGCGAGCTGCGCTTTCCGGTCACGCGCACGGCACCGGGCGACGCCCACGCCATCGCGCTGGTGCTGCCGAACGCGCAGCCCGACGGCATCCGGCTGGACAAGATCGACGGGCCGACCGTCAGCGTGATGCCGAACCCGGCCAACCCCGCGCGCAAGCTGCTGGTGCTGGCCGGGCGCACGCCGCAGGAGCTGGAAGTGGCCGCCAACGCGGTGGTGCTGGGCAAGGCCGGCATGGCCGGCGCCAGCACGCTGGTCAAGTCGGTGGACCTGGGCCAGCCGCGCCGCCCCTACGACGCGCCCGCCTGGGCGCCGGTGGACCGCCCGGTGATGTTCAAGGAACTGGTCACCGATCCGCAGCAGTTGCAGGTCTCGGGCGCCAGCCCCGACGCCATCCGCGTGAACCTGAAGGTGCCGGCCGACCTGTTCGGCTGGAACGACCGCGCGGTGCCGATGAACATGAAGTACCGCTACACGGCGCCGTCCACGTACAACGACTCGGTGCTCAGCATCGACGTGAACGACCAGCTCGTGCGCTCGTACCGGCTCAAGCCGCTGACGGTGCAGAACGACGAGAACCTGGTCAGCGTGCCGCTGCTGTCGGGCGGCAGCGCCAGCGTCAGCAACGAGATCCTGATCCCGGCGTTCCGCGTGGGCAGCAACAACCAGATGCAGTTCCGCTTCCACATCGATTCGCAGAAGACCGGGCTCTGCGCGTCGACGGCGGCCAACGTGGCGCGCGCCGCCGTGGACCCCGACTCGTCGATCGACTTCAGCGGCTTCCTGCACTACGCGGCGCTGCCCAACCTGGCGTTCTTTGCCAACAGCGGCTACCCGTTCACGCGCATGGCCGACCTGGCCGACACGGCGATCGTGATCCCCGACGCGCCGACCACGATCGACCAGGAGGCGCTGCTGACCGTGCTGGGCCACATGGGCAAGTGGACGGGGCTGCCGTCGCTGCGCGTGACCGTGGCGCCGTCCCGCGCCATCGAATCGGTCAAGCACCGCGACCTCGTCATCATCGGCACCGGCAGCGCCGCGCAGGTGCTGCAGCGGTGGGGCAAGTCGCTGCCGCTGCTGGTGGAGCGCGGCAAGACCGAGATCGCGCTGCGCGACCAGCGCGCGCATGCGTGGTCGAACTGGATTGGCGGCACCGACAGCGAGAACATCTCGCCGGCCGGCCGCGCGATCCTGTCCGCCGACGGCCCGCTGGCCGCGCTGATCGGCTTCGAATCCCCGTTTGCCGAGCGGCGCAGCGTGGTGGCGCTGACCGCGTCCAGCGACGACCGCGTGCGCGACGTGCTGGACGTGCTGGAAGACCCCGGCAAGGTGGCGCAGATCCGCGGCGACCTGACCGTGATCCGCCAGCGCGACCTGGAGGGCCTGCGGCTGGGCGAGACCTACTACGTCGGCAACCTGCCCTGGTATGCGCGGCTGTGGATGACGATGTCGGCGCACCCGGCGCTGCTGGCGCTGGGCGGCATCCTGGCCGGGCTGCTGGTGGCGCTGACGCTGTTCTGGGCGCTGGGCCGGCTGGCCGCGCGGCGCAACGGAGGGTGACATGCGGCGGGCACGGGCCTGGCTGAAGCGCGTGTCGATCCGCTGCGCCGTGGCGTGCATGCTGGCCGGCGCCACCCTGCCCGCGCTGGCCGCCCCCGCCGCGTCTTGCCCCTGGCCCGACTGGGACGCCTTCCGCCGCGCCACGATCAGCCGGGACGGCCGCGTCATCGACGACAGCAGCGACCAGCAGGTGACGGTATCCGAAGGCCAGTCGTACGGGCTGTTCTTCGCGCTGGCCGCCAACGACCGCGCCACGTTCGAGCGGCTGCTGGCGTGGACCGAGAACAACCTGGCCCGGGGCGACCTGACCGCCCACCTGCCCGCGTGGATCTGGGGCAAGCGCACCGAGGGCGAGCAGGCCGGCACCTGGGGCGTGATCGACAGCAACCCGGCGTCCGACGCCGACCTGTGGATCGCCTACGCGCTGCTGGAAGCGGGCCGGCTCTGGCAGGTGCGGCGCTACACGGCGCTGGGCACCGTGCTGGCGCGCCGCGCGCTGCGCGAGGAATCGGCCGTGCTGCCTGGGCTGGGCCGCACGCTGCTGCCGGGGCCGGCCGGCTTCCATCCCACGCCGGACACGTGGCGCCTGAACCCGAGCTACGTCCCGCTGCCCGTGATGCGGCGGCTGGCCGCCGTGCTGGGCGCCGAGGATGCCGGCTGGAAGACGCTCGTCGACACTTCGGCGCGGCTGATCGTCGATACGGCGCCCAAAGGCTTTTCGCCCGACTGGGCGGTGTACCAGAAGGGCCGCGGCTTCCAGCCCGACGCGCAGACGCAGGCCGGCGGGTCGTACAACGCCATCCGCGTCTACCTGTGGGCCGGCATGACCGCCCCGCGCGACCCGCTGCGCACCACGGTGCTGCAGCGGTTCCGCCCAATGGCCGACTACGTGGTGGCGCACGGCCATCCGCCCGAGCGCGTGGACACGCAGGCCGGCACGTTCGGTGCGAACGCCGGCAACGCGGGGTTCTCGGCCGCCGTGGCCCCGTATCTGGCGGCGCTGGGGCTGGCCGATGCGGCGCGCGGGCAGGCCCAGCGCACCCGCACGATGGCCGCGCAGGCGCCGCTGGGCTACTACAGCCAGGTGCTGGCGCTGTTCGGGCTGGGCCATCTGGACGGACACTTCCGCTTCGAGGCGGACGGCACGCTGGTGCCGGCCTGGACATCCACATGCCCCGCAGCGCGCTAGCCCCCACGCTGGCCGTGTTGCTGGCCACTTCCGCCATGCCTGCCCTTGCCGCAGATCCCGCCCCCGCCTCGCGCGCCGCGCCGTCGCCCCAGATGGCGCAGTTGCTGGCCGCCGCGCGGATGTGGGAGGCGCGCAACCGCGCCGACATGGCACGCGGCATCCTGGACAAGGCGCTGCTGATCAACCCGAACGAGCCCGAGGCGCTGAAGCTGCTCGGGCTGATCGAGATCCGCTCGAACCGCCCGGCCGAGGCCGACAAGCTGCTCAGGAAGCTGCAGGCCGTGGCGCCCGGCAGCGCCGCCACGCGGGAGCTGGACGATGCCTACCGCATCGCCACGCGCGACAAGCGCGAGATGGCCAACATCCGCCTGCTGTCGCGCAGCGGCCAGGACGAAGAAGCGGTGCAGCGGCTGCAGAAGCTGTTTCCGCGCGGCGCGCCGGCCGGCAGCCTGACGCGCGACTACTACCGCATTCTCTCGGGCACGCCGGACGGCCGCACGCGGGCCATCGCCGAACTGCGCCAGCGGATTCGCGCGAACCCGTCGGACATGCAGCTCAAGCTGACGCTGGGCGACCTGCTGACCGACCGCGCCGGCACCCGGCAGGAAGGCTTTGCGCTGCTCTACGAAGTCACGCAGCAGCCCGAGGGCGACCGGGCCACCGCGCTCGACATCTGGCGGCGCACGCTGTACCGCGTCAACGACGACCCGGCCTACTACGTCTGGTTCGAGCGCTACGTGAAGGCCGTGCCCGACGACAAGGGCGCGCAGGACACGCTGGCCGAACTGGGCAAGCGCGTGGCCGCGCAGAAGCAGCGCGAGGCCGATCCGGCCTGGCAGGCGCGGCAGCGCGGGCTGGCGCAACTGGAGCGCGGGCAGCTCAAGGACGCCGACATCGCGCTGCAGCAGGCGTACCGCAAGCGGCGCGACGATGCCGAGGTGGTGGGCGGGCTGGGGCTCGTGCGGCTGCGCGAGGGCCGCCACGACGAGGCGCGCGAGCTGTTCACGCGCTCCAATCAACTTGACCCGAGCGACAAGTGGCGCAGCCTGATCGGCACGGCCACGTTCTGGGGCACCGTGGCCAAGGCGCGCGAGGCCAATCGCCAGGGCAAGCCGGCCGAGGCCGAGCGGCTGGCCCGGCAGGCGCTGGCGCAGCAGCCGGCCAACGCCGACGCGCAGGGCATCCTGGCCGACGCACTGGTGGCGCAGGACAAGAACCGCGAGGCCGAAACGCTACTGCGCCAGATGCTGGCCCGCCCCAGGCCCGACGTCGGCACGCTGCGCACGCTGGTCGGCATCCTGCAGAAGGAAGGCCGCGAGGCCGAGGTGGAGCCGCTGATCGCCAGCCAGGCCGCACGCATGCAGGGGTCCGCCGCCGAGTTGCGCGCGATGCGGGCCGACCTGCTGTCGGTACGCGCCGACCAGTCGCTGGCCCGGCAACAGCGCAGCCCGGCTATCCGCGATCTGGAAGACGCCATCCGCCTGCGGCCCGACGACCCGTGGACGCGCTTCACGCTGGCCCGCATCTATCGTGACCTGAGCCTGCCCGCGCTGGGCCGCAGCGTGATGGACGACGGCATGCGCGCGGCGCCGGGCAACGACATGCGCTACGCCAGCGCGCTGTACCTGAACAGCGTGGACGACATCGACGGCGCCGCCGCGATGCTGGCCGGCGTGCCGCAGGCCGAGCGCTCGGACAGCATGCGCGGGCTGGCCCGCAACCTGGCCGCGCAGCAGCAACTGCGCGAGGCACGCCAGCGCGTGGCCGAGGGCCGCGACGCGGACGCCCGCCGCCTGCTCGACCAGGCCGCCGCGGAGGCCGCCGACGATCCGCACATGCTGGCGTCGATCGGCCGCGAATGGATTGCGCTGGGCGAGACCGACAAGGGCCTGCGGCTGGTCAGCGACTGGCTGGCCGCGCACCCCGACGCGCCGCACGTCGACATCCGGCTGCGCTACGGCGAACTGCTGGCCGCCGCCGACCGCGACGATGCGCTGCGCCAGTGGATCGCCGATACCGGCGCGCTGCCCGGCGCCACCGCCGAGGAACAGGCCGACCTGGCCGACCAGTCGCTGCGGCTGGCGCTGCGCGAGACCGACCGCCAGATCGCCGCCGGCGACCTGCGGCGCGCGCAGCAGGTGCTGGACGCGGTGCCGGCCGCGCAGCAGGCCGACCGGCGCTGGCTGCTGGAACTGGCCGACCTGCGCGAGGCAGGCGGTGACTACCGCGGCGCGGCCGACGCGGCCCGCCGGGTGCTGGCCACGCAGCCGCACGACGCCGGCGCGCAACTGACGCTGGCGCGCCAGTACGAGCGGATGGGCCAGACCGCGCAGGCGCTGGACATCGTCCGCACGGTGCTGGCCGAGGCGCCCGAGGACGATATCGACACGCGGCTGTCGGTGGCGCGCCGCTTCACCGCGCTGCGGCGCGAGGACGAGGCCGCCGAGGTGGTGGACGCGCTGGACGCACGCTTTCCGGGCCGCGCCGACATCACGGTGCAGCGCGGCCGCATCGCGCAGTCGCGCGGCGATTTCGACGAGGCCGCCGGCCTGTACCGCGCGGCGCTGCCGCTGGAACAGCGCGAAAGCGTGCTGCCGGGCGCCGACGGCACGCCGGCCCAGCGCGCGCTGGCCGGGCTGGATGCGCGGCGGCAGGGCGAGGTGGCGACGGCGGTCATGCAGTCGAACAAGTCCGGCGACGACGGCATCTCGCGGCTGCACGCCACCGAGATCCCGCTGTACGTGCGCGTGCCGCACGGCTACACGGGGCACATGTTCTTCCATGCCGACACGGTGCTGCTCGATGCCGGCACGCTGCGCGGCACCGCGCCGCTGCGCAACCTGGAGTTCGGCAAGATCCCGGCGCTGGGCAATGCCGGGCTGGGCAACATCGGCCAGACCGACAAGGGCGTGGCGCTGGCGGCCGGCTACGAGTACGACGGGGCCTACAACAGCTGGCGCGCCGATATCGGCACCACGCCGCTGGGCTTCCTGGAAACCACGGTGGTGGGCGGGCTGCGCTACCGGGCGGACCTGGGCGTGCAGTCGGTGACCGTGGACGTGTCGCGCCGGGCGCAAACCAGTTCGCTGATCTCGTACGCCGGCGCGCGCGACCCGGTGACCGGCGAGCACTGGGGCGGCATCGTCCGCAACGGCGTGCACCTGCGCTACGCGCGGGACGTGGGCCGGCTGGGCCTGTTTGCCGACGTGGGCGCCGGGGTCTACACGGGCGACAACGTCAAGACCAACCGCGAGGTCACGCTGCGCACCGGCTTCGACGTGCCCGTCTACGCCCAGCGCGATCACCGCGTGACCAGCGGGCTGGTGTTCAACTGGTGGCACTACTCGGAAAACCAGCGCTTCTACACCTTCGGGCACGGCGGCTACTACAGCCCGCAGCGCTACCTGTCGGTCGGCATTCCGCTGGACTGGACCGGCCGCCATGCCAGGTGGTCGTGGCGGCTGCTGGGATCGGCCGGCTGGTCGTGGACCTACGAGGACGCCGCGCCGTTCTTTCCCACGCGGCCGGACCTGCAGGCGGCCAGCGGCAACGCCACCTATGGCGGCGGGTCGGGCGGCGGCTTCAGCTATACGCTGGGCGCGACCGTCGAATACACGCTGGCGCCGCACTGGGTGGTGGGCGCCGGGTTCTCGATCGACCGCTCGCGCGACTACGCGCCGAATCGCGCCATGGCCTGGCTGCGCTACCTGTTCGACAAGCGCGAGTTGCCGGTGCCGTTCCCGCCGACGCCCGTGCGGCCATACTCGGCCTATTGAGCGGCCCCCACAGGACCTTCGATGAACGACGCCGCCCACGCCTCCGCCCCCCGCCCCGCCCCGCTGCTGGCCCGGCTGCAGGCCCGCGCCACGCTGGCGATCGAGGGCCTGGCCCCGGCGCTGGCCACGCTGGCGCCGGGCCGCGCGCACGTGGTCTACGCGCCGCCGTCGCCGGCCCGGGACGCGCTGTTCTGGCAGACCGCCGCCAGCGCGCTGCGCGGCCCGGCCTGCGTGCTGTCGACGCGCGAGGCCGAAGGCATTGCCGCCGCGCTGCGCGAGCACGGGCTCGACATCGAGGTCAATCGCGCGCTCCACGCGCGCGCCAACCTGTGCGCGCTGCGGCCGCAGCCGGGGCGCGCCGGCATCGACACATTGATGGAAGCGCTCGACGCGCTGGTCGACCAGTGCGGCGCGCGCGGCACCACGTTCCTGCTGGAAGGCGCGGAAGCATTCTTCAGCTGGCACGACGCCGCGGCGCTGGCGGCCGAGGGCGTGCGGCTCGGCGATTGGTGCGCCGACGAGCGCTGCGCGCTGCTGCTGGCGATGGCGCCGCCCGAGGCAGCCGACGGCCAGCCGGGGCCGGACCTGCACGGCTTTCACGGCCGCTTTGCGGGCGCCGTGCAGCTATCGCAGCAACAGGGCCAGTACACGTGGGAGGTGGCGTTCTGGCGCGACAACCAGGCCGTGGTGGCCGGCGAGATCGTGCGGCTGCGCTTTGCGCCGGGCGAGCACCGGCTGATGGTGGCGGCCGACACGTACAGCGACACGATCGAGCAGGCCGGCATGCTGGCGCCCGACGAGCAGCGCGTGATTGCCAGCCGCGACGCGGTGCTGCGCGAGCGCTTCATCCCCGAAGCGTGGCGCGTGGTGGACAGCAACGAGGCCGCCGTGGCCACGGCCAGCAAGGCGGTGGCGGCCACCGTGATCCTGCACTACGCCGGCACGCGCGACCTGGAGATGCTGGCTGGGCAGGTGCACCGGCTGCGCCGCAGCGCGGGCCGCGCGCTGAAGATCGTGATCCGCGAGGACCGCGAGGCCATGCGCCAGCACTATGAGCTGCTGATGCTGAACCTGGGCGCCAACGCCGTGATCGCGCAGCGCACGCCATTCGCGCGGATGCAGGCGATGATCGACGGGCTGCAGGGCCAGGTGTTCTCGCGGCCGATCCTGGCCGACTACCACAACGCGCTGTCGGCGGTGCTGACCACCACGGCCAGCGGCTACGTGGCGGCGCCCACGTTCGTGGCGCTGGTGCGCGACGCGGTGGAGCGCAGCCGCATGATCCGCCTGCCGCACGTGCTGCTGCAACTGCCGCTGCTGCCCGAGGTGGCCCACGTCGACGCGCTGCGCGCCTGCCGCATGAGCCGCGCGGGGGACCTGTGCACCGCCGGCAGCGACAGCCTCTATGCGTTCTTCTTCGCCTGCCGGCTGGACGACGTGGATGCGGTCTGCCAGCGCGTGTTCCAGCGGCCCATGGCCGACCTGTTCCAGGGCGACCTGCGCAGCGGCGACAACGAATCGATCACGGCCGAACTGGCGCGGCTGGAAGCGGAGATCGCCGCGTATCCGCCGCCCGACTACGGCAACTGGCTGCCGGCGCACCCGGCGGGTCCAACCTCTCCGGCCACCGCCGACGCCGCTGCCGCCGACCTGCCGCCCATGCCGCCCATGCCTGAAGTGGCGCCCGAATCCGAACCCGAACCCGAGCCGGCCGCCGTGTCGCTGCCGCTGGTGCCGCCCCGCCGCCCCGGCCCCGGCGCCGCGCCGCGCACCCTGCCGGCGCCGCATCCGGTGCCCCTCAAACGTCAGGACTGACCATGGCGATCTTTCTCGGCTATTTCATCTGGGGCCTGATCCTGGCCGCGCCGCTGGCCTGGCTGGCGTGGCGCTTCGACCTGCTGCGCTGGCTGCCGCGCTGGAGCGCGCCGCGCCCGCGCCGGGCCGTGCGGCTGCCGCCGCAGCTTGACGCGCTGGTGATACGCGGCAAGCGCCAGGGCGGCACGGGGGGCCGGCGATGAGCACGGGCACGCCAGCCGCCACCATCGCCCTGGTATCGACCACGGGCGGCGCGGGCCGCAGCACGCTGACCGCCGAACTGGCGTCGCTGCTGGCCTGGCGCAAGCACGACGTGCTGGCCGTGGAATGCGATCCGCGCAACGTGCTCGGCTTTCACTTCGGCCTGCGCGACATTCCGGCCGACGGGCTGGGCGGGTCGCTGCACGATGGCTCGGCCACGGCCTGGGCCGGCGCGGGCCTGCGCAGCGACGACGGCGTACTGTTCGTGCCATGGGGTGACAGCGCGGAATCGGGCGCCATCGAGCGGCTGCCGGCGAACTGGCTGGCGCGGCGGATCGGCCAGGTGGACCTGCCGGCCACCGGCGCGGTGCTGATCGACACGGCGCCGTGGCCGTCCGGTTACGCCAGCCAGGCCATCGACGCGGCCGACCTGGTGCTGGTGCTGGTGCCGGCGCAGCCCGAGACGTGCCTGACGCTGAAGCGGCTGGCCGACGATCTGGCCACGCGCGGCAAGACCGTGCGCTACGTGGCCACGCGGCTGCATCCGGCGCGGCCGCTGCACGTCGACATCGTGGCGATGCTCCAGGCGATGCTGGGGACGGCCATGCTGCCGTATCACGTGCACGAGGACAGCAGCGTGCCCGAGGCACTGGCGCGCAGCGAGTGCTTCAGCCGCAGCACGCCGCACTCGCAGGCCGCGCACGACCTGAACGGGCTGGCGTCGTGGCTGTCGGCATGGATCGAGACGCGCGCCCAGGGCGGAGGCACACCATGAACCACGGCACCGGACGGCTGCGGCTGTGGATGGCGTGGGCCAGCGACCGCGTGGCGCGCGAGCTGGGCGTGGGCGCCAGCGGCGGCGCCGTGCCGCGTGCGTGGGACTGGCTGCTGCGGCTGTTCTTCCGCCCGCCCCGGCCCGGCAAGCCCGACATCCCGGCCGAATGGGCCGCGCTGATCTACCGCCGTGCGGTGGCACGGCTGGGCCTGGGCAAGCGGCGGACGCCGGCCGCATGGCTGTGGCGGCTGATCATCCGCCCGCCCCGTCCGCGCGTGCGGCTGGCCGCCGACCCACGCAAGCAGCGCGGCGGCGCGGAACCCGCGCGCAAGCGCTGGCTGCGCCGCTGGCTCGACCGCGTGCTGGAGCCGGTCTGGCACGCGTCTTCCCGGCTGCGCCACAAGGTCCTGCAACGGCTGCCCCGGCCGGACTGGAACCGCGTGGCCTACGTCACCGAGGCCGTGTCCGCGCGCGTGGGCCGCATTCCGTTCGTGCTGCCGGTGTCGCTGGTGCTGGCCGCCATCGCCGCGCTGGCCGTCAGCACCACGCCGCTGCCGCTGGCGGGCCAGTTGCTGCTGTTCGCCGTGGTGTGGATCGTGCTGAGCGTGGTGCGCCGCGTGCCGGGCCGGCTGGCGACGATCACGATGATCGCCATCTCGACGCTGATGGCCGGCCGCTACATCTGGTGGCGGTCAACGCAGACGCTGCAGTTCGCCAGCGCCATCGAGGCGGCCGTGGGCTACGTGCTCTACGCGGCCGAGGTCTACACGTGGCTGGTGCTGGCGCTGGGCTACCTGCAGACCGCGTGGCCGCTGCACCGGCGGCCCAAGCCGCTGCCGGCCGACCCCGAGCGCTGGCCAACCGTCGACGTCTTCATCCCGACGTACAACGAGTCGCTGAACGTGATCCAGCCCACCGTGTTCGCCGCGCGCAGCATGGACTGGCCGGCCGACAAGCTGCGCGTCTACATCCTGGACGATGGCCGCCGGCCGCACATCCAGGCGTTTGCCGAGTCCGCCGGCGTGGGCTACCTGACCCGCACCGACAACCGCCACGCCAAGGCCGGCAACATCAACGCCGCGCTGCCCAAGACCGACGGCGAGTTCATCGCCATCTTCGACTGCGACCACATCCCCACGCGCTCGTTCCTGCAGATGACGATGGGCGAGTTCCTGGCCGATCCGGACTGCGCGCTGGTGCAGACGCCGCACCACTTCTTCTCGCCCGACCCGTTCGAGCGCAACTTCGACACGTTCCGCCGCGTGCCCAATGAGGGCAGCCTGTTCTACGGGCTGATCCAGGACGGCAACGACTTCTGGAACGCCACGTTCTTCTGCGGGTCGTGCGCGGTAATCAAGCGCGGCCCGCTGCTGGAGATTGGCGGCATCGCCGTGGAGACCGTCACAGAGGACGCCCACACCGCGCTGAAACTGCACCGCCGGGGCTACAACAGCGCCTACCTGCGCACGGTGCAGGCGGCCGGGCTGGCCACCGAGAGCCTGTCTGGCCATATCGGCCAGCGCATCCGCTGGGCGCGCGGCATGGCGCAGATCTTCCGGCTGGACAACCCGATGCTGGGCCGGGGGCTCAAATTCTTCCAGCGGCTGTGCTACAGCAACGCGATGCTGCATTTCTTCTACGGCATCCCGCGGCTGATCTTCCTGACGATGCCGATCGCGTACCTGTACTTCGGGCTGCACGTGATCAACACGTCGGCGCTGCTGATTACCGCGTACGTGGTGCCGTACCTGCTGATCGCCAACATCACCAACTCGCGGCTGCAGGGGCGGTTCCGCCATTCGTTCTGGGCCGAGGTCTACGAGTCCGTGCTGGCGTGGTACATCGTGCTGCCGACCACGGTGGCGTTCATCAACCCGCGCGCGGGCAAGTTCAACGTGACGGCCAAGGGCGGGCAGATTGCCGAGGACTACCTGGACTGGACCATCTCCAAGCCGTACCTGGTGCTGCTGGGGCTGAACGTGATCGGGCTCGGGGCCGGCATTGCCCGGCTGCTGTTCTGGGGCACCGAGGAGCCGGCCACCGTGCTGATGAACATGGCGTGGGCGCTGTTCAACCTGATGATGCTGGGCGCGGCGGTGGGCGTGGCGCGCGAGGCGCGGCAGGTGCGCGTGTCGCACCGCATTCCGATGCGCGTGCCGGCCACGCTGCTGCTGCCGGACGGCCGCACGGTGGCCTGCAAGACCGAGAACTACTCGATGGGCGGGCTCGGCGTGGTGCTGCCCATCGACGTGCCGCTGCAGGAAGGCGCGCGGGTGGGCGTGTGCCTGTCGCGCGGGCCGCGTACCTACCACTTCCCGGCCGTGGTCACGCGCAACGTGAACCGGCACCTGGGGGTGCGCATGGAAGACCTGACGATGGAACGCGAGACGCAGTTGATCCAGTGCACGTTCGGGCGCGCCGACGCGTGGATCGACTGGCTCGACGACGAGCGCGTGGACGCGCCGCTGCGCAGCCTCAAGGAAGTCATGGAGATGGGCTACCAGGGGCTGCTGCGGCTCTACGACGCCCTGGTGGACGCGGTGGACGTGGTGCTCGCGCGGCGCCGCTCGCGCGCGCCCTGACCGCCAGCCGGACGAGACGACATGGGACTCTGGAACCTCTATTTCCTGGCCAAGCTCTACCTGTTCCACACCGGGCAGATGAAGCCGATCTGGCTGCTGAACCTGGTGTTCGCGCTGCTGCTGGTGGTGCCGATGGAGTCGCGCCCGCTGCGGGTGATCCGGCAGGTGCTGGCAATTGGCGTGGGCGCGGCGCTGGCCTGGCGGGAATCGACGCTGCCGCCGTTCGAGCGCGTGATCTCGCAGTTCTCGAACATCCGCGCGTTCACGCCGGCTTACCTGCTGGAGCTGCTGCAGCGGCTGGTGTCGATCCAGCTCGTGGTGGCGGTGCTGCTGGTGCTGGTGGTGTTCCTGCTGGTCAACCGCTGGGTGCGGACCACCACGTTCGTGCTGGTGGCGCTGATCGCGATGCCGTTCTGGTACGGCCCGGGCGTGGCGCTGCCGGGCCGGACCACGGCCGTGGCGCGCGCCGCCGACAGCCCGCGCGCCGACATCAACGCAACCGGCAACTACGACGCCATCCTGACCGCGTTCCGCCAGCAGGAGGCGCAGCGCAGTGCCACCGTGGCGCCGCTGACGGCAACCCCCGACGCCCAGTTCGACGTGATCTTCCTGCACATCTGCTCGCTGTCGTGGGACGACCTGGACGCCGCCAAGAGCCTGAACCACCCGCTGCTGTCGCGCTTCGACTACCTGTTCAAGAACTTCAGTTCGGCGGCCAGCTACAGCGGCCCGGCCGCGATCCGCGTGCTGCGCGGCGCCTGCGGGCAGGAGCCGCACAAGAACCTGTACGACCCGGCGCCGGCCGAATGCCACGTCTTCGCGGACCTGGCCCAGGCCGGCTTCACGCCGCAGGTGCTGATGAACCACGACGGCCGCTTCGACAACTTCCGCGGCTTCGTGGACAAGGAAATCGGCGTGCCCGGC
Source organism: Cupriavidus pauculus (assembly GCF_003854935.1). Classification (NCBI taxonomy): domain Bacteria; kingdom Pseudomonadati; phylum Pseudomonadota; class Betaproteobacteria; order Burkholderiales; family Burkholderiaceae; genus Cupriavidus; species Cupriavidus pauculus. The sequence continues at coordinate 2,104,231 of NZ_CP033969.1, read as the reverse complement.
ATCCAGCCGGCTTCCACCGACGGCGTGCCGGTGGCCATGCGCGCATTCGACGATTCCCCGGTGCTGGGCGACTTCGCCACGTTCGACAACTGGTACCGCAAGCGGCTGGCGCAGGACGCCCGGCCCGTGGCGCTGTACTACAACACGGTGACGCTGCACGACGGCAACCGGCTGCCGGGCAAGCGGCTGACGAGCCTGGAGTCGTACCCGCTGCGGCTCAAGGCGCTGCTGGACGACGTGGACCGGATCGTGGACACCATCGCCAAGTCCGGCCGCAAGGCCGTGGTGGTGTTCGTGCCCGAGCACGGCGCGGCGCTGCGTGGCGACAAGAACCAGATCTCGGGCCTGCGCGAGATTCCGACGCCGAACATCATCCACGTGCCGGTGGGGGTCAAGCTGGTGGGCCTGCCCGCCGCCGAGGCGCCCCAGCCGGTGGTCATCGACGCGCCGATGAGCTTCCTGGGCCTGTCGCAGCTGGTGTTCAACCTGATCGCCGACAGCCCGTTCCGCCAGGGCGCGCCGGCGCTGGTGCACTATGCCGAAGACCTGCCGCAGACGCAGATGGTGGGCGAGAACGAGGGGACGATCACGATGAAGCGCACCGACGGCTACGTGGTCCATACGCCCGACGGCGTGTGGGTCGAACAGAAATAGGCGGCCGGCCATGAGCAAGCCGGTCACGTCACGCAAGGCGGCCATCGCCTACAACGACATCGACGCGCTGAGCCAGAAGGTGGACGGCTTTGACGGCCGCCACTACTTCGACCAGCAGGGCGAGGTGGAAACAGCCGAGGCGGCCCGGCGCTGGCCGCTGCTGGCCCGCGCGATGGGGCTCGACCCTAATGCCGCCACCCCACGCGAGTAGGGCCTTAAGCCTTGATTTACAAGGACTTTGGTCACGGATTCGACATATAGACAGCCTAGACTCGGGGCCATTTTCCAATTCGTGCTCCTTTCGTCATGTCCGGCATTCTGGTGGATTCTCCCGCTGCCCGTCCGCGGTTCCGGCAGCCCTGCGCAGAGGATCTGGCCGTGGCGACGCCATCGGTCACGACCGACCACACCAACCAGGACGTGCTGGAAGTGTTTGCGCTGCACCGGGACCTGGCCTGCCTGCCCGTGACCGAGCAGGGCCGGCCCATCGGCCTGATCAACCGGTCGATCTTCCTGTCGCAGATGAGCAAGCCGTACCACCGCGAGCTGTACAACCGCAAGAGCTGCATCGCGTTCATGGACAAGGAGCCGCTGGTGGTGGACGCCGAGATGGGCATCGACGCACTGACGTTCCGGACCGTGGAATATGGCGAGAAGGCGCTGGCCGACGGCTTCATCGTGGCGCGCGGCGGGCAGTACATCGGCCTGGGCCAGGGGCTGCAGCTGATGCGCGTGGTGGCCGACATGCAGGCCGAGCGCAACCGCCAGATCATGCAGAGCATCGACTACGCCAGCACGATCCAGCGGGCGATGCTGCGCACGTCGCGCGACACGCTGGCCGCCACGCTGCCCGACGCCGCGCTGGTCTGGGAGCCGCGCGACGTGGTGGGCGGCGACTTCTACCACTTTGCCGCGTTCGCCGACGGCTGGTTCGCCGCGCTGGCCGACTGCACGGGCCACGGCGTGCCGGGCGCGTTCATGACGCTGATTGCATCGTCGCTGCTGACCCAGGCGCTGGAGCAGCAGGGCCCGCGCGACGCCGGCGCGCTGCTGATGGCCGTGAACCGCGGCATCAAGCAGATGCTGGGCCAGACCGACCGCGAGGCCGACCAGGAGGCGCGCCGGCTGCCCGGCGCCACCGCGTCCGACGACGGGCTTGACGCCGCGTTCTTCTGGTTCGACAACGCCACGCGCGCGCTGACCTTCGCGGGCGCCAAGTCGTCGCTGTTCGTGCTGCAGCCCGGCGACGCCGACGGCGCGATGGTCAACGGCGCACGCATGGGCGTGGGCTACGTCGACACCGGCATGGACTACACGTGGCAGAACGCCACGGTGCCCACGCAGCCCGGCACGCTGGTGTTCGTGACCACCGACGGGCTGATCGACCAGATCGGCGGGCCGAAGGAAATCGCGTTCGGCAAGCGCCGCATGCGCGAGGCGATCTGCGCGCGGCGCGACGGCTCGGCCGCCGAGATCGGCGACGCGGTACTGGCGGCCCATCGCGCCTGGCAAGGCGCGCAGCGCCGCCGCGACGACCTGACCTTCTTCTGTTTCCGTGCGCAATGACCCTGCCATTGCACACCTATCCGCTTGACCATGACCGCCGCACAATCGATTGACAAGGAATATGAGCCGTTCTTCGAAATGGCTCGGGAACGCAACGTGATTTTCTACTACGTCGGCTATTTTTCGCAGAACATCATCGCCGCCATGTCCGATGCGGTGCGGCTGCAGCTTACCGTCAGCGGCGTGGACGGCACCACGCGGCGCAAGCTGTTCTCGTCGTTCGTGGAGATGGCGCAGAACATCGTGCACTATTCCTCCGACTCGCTCACGTCGCCGTCGCAGCCCGACGGCCAGCTGCGGCACGGGTCGGTCTGCATCAGCATGGTGGACGAGCACTACCGGCTGATGTGCTCGAACCCGGTGTCGTCGGCCCGCGTGGAACAGCTGCGCGGCACGCTGGAGAAGGTGCGGACGATGACGCTGGAAGAGATCAAGCGCGCGTACAAGGAGACGCTGCGCTCGGACGCCCCGGAAGGCAGCAAGGGGGCCGGACTTGGCTTCCTGACGATGGCGCGCGATGCCAGCGCGCCCCTGGAGTACAACTTTCAGCCGATCGACACGGACCCGGTCTCGACGATGTTCCAGCTCGTCGCCACCATCTGACCCTGCCCGATCGCACCGAACCGCCATGGAAAACCTGTTCATCGCCGCCACGCCAAGCTCGCCCGAAGTGAGCTTCGATTTCGCGCGGCACACGCTCTCGCTCAAGGGCGAGTCCTACCCCGAGAACGCCGCCGTGTTCTACGGCGAGGCCCTGGCCCGCCTGCGCGCGTACCTGGCCGACTGCGACGACATGGACATCACCGTCAACGTCGCACTGACCTACTTCAACAGCTCCAGCACCAAGATGCTGTTCAGCATGTTCGACGCGCTCAACGAGGCGGCCGAACGCGGCAACCACGTGACGCTGCACTGGTTCCACGACGAGGACGACGACACGATCCTGGAATTCGGCCAGGAACTGCACGACGACTTTCCCGCCATCGACTTCATCGACCAGGTCACGACCAGCAGTTGAACGCACCCCGCGACATGCCCCCCGCCGCAGCCATGTCGGAGCCTGACCTGTTCGATTCCGAGAACAGCGCCCTGGCGCATGCCAAGGCCGTGTTCTGCGACGTCGACGCGGGCGAGGAAGCCTATCGGCATACGCTCGGCCAGCTGATCAGCTACTACGAGCGGCTCATGCGCGAGACGCGCCGGCTGATCCGCCGCAGCGACCGCGAAGAGCTGGAGATGAACCGGCTGAACCACCGGCTGCAGGAACTGGCCCAGGAACTGGAGTACCGCGCCACGCACGACACGCTGACCGGCGCGCTGAACCGCGGCGCCGTGATCGACCGCGCCACGGCGGCGCTGGCGCGCGGCAGCCTGGCGCTGATCGTGCTGGACATCGACTATTTCAAGCGGCTCAACGACGATTTCGGCCATCCGGCCGGAGACGCCGTGATCTGCGGCGTCACGGCCTGCCTGAAGGACACGATCCAGGCCGAAGGGGCCATCGGCCGCGTGGGAGGGGAAGAGTTTGCCGCGCTGCTGCCGGGCTTTTCGATCGACGCGGCGATGGACCTGGCCGAGCGCATGCGCCAAGCCATCGAGGACTACCGCTTCCCGCCGCCCGTGAACCGCTCGGTGACGGCGAGCTTTGGCGTGAGCTGGTCGGCCCAGGGCCGCACGTTCGAACACGCCTACGGCCGCGCCGACGAGGCGCTGTACGAAGCCAAGCGCACCGGCCGCAACCGCGTAACCCGCGCCTTGTCGGCATAGGGCCCGGGCCACGGCCGGCGCGCCGGCGCCCGCCGCTACTGGCCGATCTGCCGGACCTTGTCCGGATGCGTGACGTAGTAGGCCAGCACCAGCGACGCCGTGAACGCCATGCCTGCCACGGCAAACGCGATCAACGTGGACGCCGTGAATCCTCCATTTTCCTTCGACATGCGGATCTCCGTAGTGAGTTGGGGGTGGGTGGATGGTACGGGTTGCCCTTGCATGGTAGCCCTCGACGCCGCATTTTGCGAACCGTCTCATAGCCTTGCCCGCCAATCACCCTGACACTGGAAGCCATCCATCGCTCATCCAGAAGGCCTCTCCATGCGCAGACAGCCATCCCCCCGGTCAGGTTCAAGACGATTGCGCCGGTCCGCCGTGACGCAGGGAGAATTCGACGCCAACCTGCACCGCTTCGACGAACGGATGCAACGCCTGTTCGCCCGCAGCGACGAACGGCACCAGGAAAACGTCAGGTCCAACGAACGGCTGCTGGCGGAAATGGACAAGCGACACGCGGCGCTGCTGGAGAGCTTCCGCGTCATGTTCGACCGGCGGCTGGGGGACTTGAACCAGCGGATGGACGATTTCAAGGCACAGACCAGCGCGGACGTCGACCGCATCCGAGAAGAAATGGGCGAGATGCGCAAGGAGTCGCGGCTGCTGCGATGGAACATCTGGGTGGCGGCCTGCGCCACGGTCATCGGCATCGCCAGCTTCAACTCGGCAACCACCTCGGCAGTGCTCGACGCCTTCGAGTCCGGCCGCAACACCGCCGCCGCCATCGCCGAAGCCCGCCACGCCGCCGAACACCACGACGCGCGGGAACGTGAGCGCCCACCGTAGCGCGACCAATCCGGGATCAGGTCAATCAGGGGTCGCCATGCACCATCCAAGCCCCTCCACCGTAGGGAAGACAGGGAAGATACATTAGCAGACAATCAACCCCAGTCATGATTGACCCCATGACATTTATCCCGGCCCGCTCGCACCCCGCGCAGCGGGCATTTTTTTGTCCTCTGTTTGTCCTTCGAGCCGGCAGGCTGCCCCGTTCTGCCGCGTCCCCTTCGCCGATCGCCGCCTGCTGGAATCAACCAGCCGTGTGTGTCATTGGCAATCTAGTGGAGATTTGACGCAGGTCGCTTCGTCAATGATTCGGCGTTCTCATCGCTTCAGAAACGGCGTAACGTCCGGCGCGCAACTTCTGGCTCGTCCGACGAATTGGATCCTTGCCGATCGACCAGACAGCACACTTCTCCCCGAAATGTATAGATGACTAGACTCTGGACGTGCCTGATCTTCTTGCTTGCGTTTGGCGGCAGTTGGGCCGCTTCGGCAAAGGAGTGCGAGAGCATTCCGCACCCGCAGGCCTTTCGATCGTTGATTACCGATCGGGGGACGGTTTGCTTTGCTATAGAGCCTGTAGAGCCTGACTCGTCGGACGGAATGAGCCGGATCACTTTGTACTACTTGCCCCACGGAGCGCACGCTTTCACGAAATCTCAAGGCTCGGGAATGATGTACGACAGTAGTCCTGGGAGAATCGTCGACGCTTTTGTCGCGGCCGTGGACTCGCACAAGCGAATATTTGTCATTCATGCCCTCGAAGTCAGAAGCTCCCTTGCGGAGCCGAATTCGTCGGGCAATTTTTATTCTGTGGACGTTTTCGAGCCGACCGACGCAGCGCTATTGCGCGATGAGCGGGCTTCGAACTGGTTCGGTGCAGGGTATAGCTACATTAGCAAGCCTGGGGAAGGACGCTACAAATTTCCGTACCTTTCACGAAACGATGTGTTGCGCGCGTTGGATTCCCCCTTTGCGCCTCTCATGATCCATAAAGTCAACATTCCCGCCAGGCTAAAACGGAAGAGCTTTCTATTCCACTACCCCATGTCCGGCAAGCAAACACAGAAATACCTGACGAAAGGGGACCGGGCCACTGTCACTGAAGTTAGAGAAAGCTGGTGCCGTTTAAGCCATCCTTCGCATAGCACTGCCGATAGTATGTGGATTCTCTGCCGACACTTAGGTCAATAACACTCGAACAGCGCATGCGACGTCGGAATATGGGTTTCGATGCGCGGCGATCCAGGCTTCCCCTCCAGCGCCTCCACAGTGATGAAGGCGTCCGGGCGCAAGCCCCCGGTGACGGACGGAATGCTCAGCGCCCTCTCGGACGGCGCACCACCGCGCCTCGTCGTCCAGCCCAGCACCTCATGTTGCGCCTGCAGCGCCGTGCTGCAGATCCCCCGCTGGACAGGCGCCGCTGCTCTGCTATAATCGCGGACTTCCCGGAGAGATGGATGAGTGGTTTAAGTCGCACGCCTGGAAAGCGTGTATAGGTTAACAGCCTATCGGGGGTTCGAATCCCCCTCTCTCCGCCAGAATTCAATGCCCGCGCCCGCGGGCATTGTCGTTTCCGGAGAGAAGCAAGCCAACAGTTTGGCTTGCGGGGGGGATGCGAAGGGATTCGCTTGCAAGCGAATCCGCGGCCTGCGCTTGTGTAGGCGAATCCCCCTCTCTCCGCCAGAATTCAATGCCCGCGCCAGCGGGCATTGTCGTTTCCGGAGAGAAGCAAGCCAACAGTTTGCCGTGGACGGCCCTGCATCCCGCCGGCGCCGCCGCCGCGCTGATCGTCTGGGGGCTGTGCGGATGGGGGCTGATCGTCCCGCAGCAGCATCGGTTCGTGCAACTGTCGCCGCAGGGCGCGCCGCTGGTGCTGGCACTGAACAACTCCGCTACCTACAGCCTGACCCCGGCAGTTCTGTTTCATTCCTGTTACTAATGGTTGCAATGGCACCGATGAGAAGTGAAACAGCCGGGCCTATCCTTCGGGCAGCCTCACACACCCGAAGGAGAGAGAAGCCATGAAAACAAGAACCGCACTTAATCTGAGGAAAATATTCGTCGCGTTGCCGGTGCCGTTGCTGGTTGTTGCATGCGGCGGCGGAGACGGCGGTGGCGACCCCGCGCCGGCCAGCGGCACGCTGCATGTGGCGATGACGGACGCGCCGTCCTGCGGCTTCGACCACGTCTATGTCACGGTCAACAAGGTGCGCGTGAACGCCAGCAGCACGGCCGGGGAGAACGATGCGGGCTGGACCGACATCACGCTGCCGTCGCCGCAGAAGGTGGACCTGCTGTCGCTGACCAACGGCGTGCTGTTCGACATCGGCCGCGCCCCGCTGCCGGCCGGCCAGTACCAGCAGGTGCGGCTCGTGCTGAATGCCAACCAGGGCAATACGCTGGCGAACTCGGTGGTGGTGTCCGGCACCACCACCGAACTGCCGCTCGATACCCCGAGCGCCGCGCAAAGCGGGTACAAGATCATCCAGCCGTTCACGGTGCCGGCCAACACGCTGGTCGACCTGATCCTCGACTTCAACGCCTGCAAGTCCATCGTCCAGCGCGGCAATGGCACCTACGGCCTGAAGCCGGTGATCACGGCCACGCCGCTGACGGTCAGCGGCACGATCTCGGGCTACGTGCCCCCGGCCCAGGCCGGCGCGACGGTCTATGCCGAGCAGAACGGCCAGATCATCCGCGGCACGGTGGCCGATGCCAACGGGCAGTTCGTGCTGACGCCGCTGGTGCAGACCAGCACCAATGGCACCTATGACGTCGTCGTGGTCGACAACAGGCTGCCGACCGGCCGCGCCACCGGTATCATCCGCGCCGTGCCGGTCACGGCCAGCGCGACCACCACGGTGTCGACGGCCGCCGCGCCGATCACGCTGCCGACGTCGACCACCAACACGGTGTCGGGCACGGCCACGGCATCGGCGCAGGCGACGGTCCGGGCGCTGCAGTCGATCAGCTCGGTGTCGTACGAGATCGCCTCGACCAACGCCAACCTCGACACGGGCGCTTATTCGCTGGCGCTGCCGGCCGCGGCGCCGCTGGTCGGCACGTACACCCCGACGCTGCCGATCGCGCTGAGCGCGGTGGGTTCGGCCGCCGGCCTGTACTCGGTCCAGGCCACCAGCGCGGCGGGCGCCACGCAGACCACGAGCGTGAACGTGTTCGGCGGCAGCCAGACCGGCGTCAATTTCGGCTTCTAAACCACCAGGAGAAGGGGCTGCGGCCCCTGTCGCACCATGAAATCGCTGATTGCCATCCTCACCCTCGGCGCCACGCTGCTTGGCGGCTGCGCCTACTATCCCGACTACGGTCCCGGCCCGGGCGCCCGCCCGCAAGGCGGCCCGGGCAACAACTACTGCCCGCCGGGACAGGCGAAGAAGGGCAACTGCTGATTGCCGTCGCAAGGGTGCAAGGCCGGTCTCGATGACCGGCCTTTTTTCATGGCCGCGTCAGTGCAAATGAGAAACGGCCACTTCATTGCAACCAGTCGTAACCGTCACCTGCGCCAAACGTCCGTATGGATGCGCGCGGCGCCCTACCCCTTGCGCAGGTAGTTGACCAGCCGGTCGATGACCGGCGCGTTGCGCGGCGTGACCAGGCTGACCAGGATGGCCGCCGCAAACCCGGCCGGCACGCCGAAGGCGCCCGATGCAATCGGGTCCACGCCGAACCATCGGTCGCCGAAGATGCCGGTCATGCGGGTGAAGAACGGGTAGTTAACAAAGATGTAATAGACCGCCACCGCCAGCCCTGTTGCCATGCCCGCGACGGCGCCCGCCGCCGTGGTGCGGCGCCAGAAGATGGCCAGCACCAGCACCGGGAAGAAGCTGGACGCGGCCAGCGAGAACGCCGCGCCCACCAGGAACAGGATGTTGCCCGGCCGCAGCGACGTGACGTACGACGCAAACAGCGCCACGCCCAGCAGCACCACCTTGGCCGTCGTCACGCGCCGCTGGTGCGACGCCTGCCGGTCGATCATGTGGTAGTAGACGTCGTGCGACAGCGCGTTGGCAATCGTCAGCAGCAGCCCGTCCGCCGTGGACAGCGCGGCGGCCAGCGCGCCGGCGGCCACCAGCCCCGATATCACGTACGGCAACCCGGCAATCTCGGGCGCGGCGAGCACGATCATGTCGGGCTGGATCAGGATCTCGGCCCACTGGACGATGCCGTCGCCGTTGACGTCGCGGATGCCGAACACCGGCGGATCGACCTTGCGCCACTGCACCACCCACTGCGGCAGTTCCGCGTACGGCGTGCCCACCAGGTGCTGGAAGAACTCGACCTTGACCAGCGCCGCCAGCGTGGGCGCCGACACGTAGAGCAGCGCGATGCAGAACACGGCCCACGCCACCGAGTTGCGGGTCTCCTTGACCGACGGCGTCGTGTACAGCCGCGTCAGGATGTGCGGCAGGCTCGCCGTGCCGACCATCAGGCAGAACACCAGCAGCACGAAATTGAGCCGGCGGGTCTTGCGTTCCTGCTCGGACGCGGCCGGGTACGGTTCGGTCGACGGCGTGGCCGGCTGGCTGCGCGCCAGGGCCTCGACCCGTTGCTGGCTCCACTGCTGCAGCGCGTCGGCGGCGTCCGCCGGAAAGGCCTGCCGCTCGCGCTCCACGGCCTTAATCTCGCGCAGCGGCGCGTTGCGGGCGCGCAGTTCGATCAGCCGGGCATCCAGCACCTGCCGTTCCTCGTTGAACGACGCCGGCAGCCGCGCGATGCGGTCCTGCAGGTCGATGGCCTGCTGCCGGAACAGCGCCCGCACCTGCTGCTCGGCCGGGTCGCGGTCCAGCCGCTTCTCCTCGGCGTCGATCCGCTGCAGCAGGCCGCCATAACCCACCTGCGGCACCACCTGCTGATGATGCTTCCAGGCAATCAGCGACACCGCCAGCAGGAAGGCGACGATCAGCATGATGTACTGCGCCACCTGGGTCCACGTGACCGCGCGCATGCCGCCCAGGAACGAGCAGACCAGGATGCCGGCCAGCCCGAAGAACACGCCGACCGCAAACTCCACGCCGATGAAGCGCGTGACGATCAGCCCCACGCCCTGGATCTGCGCCACCAGGTAGACGAACGAACACAGCGACGCGGCCAGCACGGCGATGGCCCGCACGGGCAGGTTGCCGCCCGGCTTGCCGTTGCCGTAGCGGGCGGCCAGGAAATCTGGAATCGTGTAGCCGCCGTACTTGCGCAGGTACGGCGCCAGCAGGAAGGCCACCAGGCAGTAGCCGCCGGTCCATCCCATCACGTAGGCCAGCCCCTCGTAGCCCGAGGCAAAGATGATGCCGGCCAGGCCGATGAACGACGCCGCGCTCATCCAGTCCGCCGCGATGGCCATGCCGTTGAACATGGCCGGCACGCGGCGGCCGGCCACGTAGTATTCGTTGAGGTCCGACGTGCGGCAGATCAGCCCGATGCAGGCGTAGATCGCGATCGTGACGAACAGGAAGACGTAGCCAAGCCACAGCGCGTCGGCGTTGGAATGTTCGAGCAGCCCCATCATGCCGACGAAGCCGAACAGGCCGAGCGTGAACAGGCCGTAGTACAGCATCAGCCTGCGGCGGAAGCGCGACTGGGTGTCTGGCATCAGGGACAGGGGCAGAGGGGGTCGATCAATGCATTGTGCCCGCGCCGGCGGGCGCCGGGGCGGGCACAACGGGGGTCACGCCAGCCGGTAGCGGGCATGAAATGGCGATTACAGGCCCTGCTTCAACTGGTCCAGGATGGCCGGGTTCTCCAGCGTCGAGGTGTCCTGCGTGATTTCCTCGCCCTTGGCCAGCGACCGCAGCAGGCGGCGCATGATCTTGCCCGAGCGCGTCTTGGGCAGGTTGTCGCCAAAGCGGATGTCCTTGGGCTTGGCGATCGGGCCGATCTCCTTGCCCACCCAGTTGCGCAGCTCGGTGGCAATCCTGGCGGCCTCGTCGCCGGTCGGGCGCGAGCGCTTGAGCACCACGAACGCGCAGATCGCCTCGCCGGTGGTGTCGTCGGGGCGGCCCACCACGGCGGCCTCGGCCACGATCGGGTTCGACACCAGCGCCGACTCGATCTCCATCGTGCCCATGCGATGGCCCGACACGTTCAGCACGTCGTCGATGCGGCCCATGATCGTGAAGTAGCCCGTGTCCTTGTCGCGGATCGAGCCGTCGCCGGCCAGGTACAGCCGGCCGCCCAGTTCGTCGGGGAAGTAGCTCTTCTTGAAGCGCTCCGGGTCGCCCCAGATGGTGCGGATCATCGACGGCCACGGGCGCTTGATGACCAGGATGCCGCCGCTGCCATTGGGCACGTCCTGGCCGGTTTCATCGACGATGGCCGCCATGATGCCCGGCAGCGGCAGCGTGCACGACCCCGGCACCAGCGGCGTGGCGCCCGGCAGCGGCGTGATCACGTGGCCGCCGGTTTCGGTCTGCCAGAACGTGTCGACGATCGGGCAGCGCTCGTTGCCGATGTTCCGGTAGTACCACATCCACGCCTCGGGGTTGATCGGCTCGCCCACGGTGCCCAGCAGGCGCAGGCTCGACAGGTCGTACTGCTTCGGGTGGATCTTCTCGTCGGCCTCGGCGGCCTTGATCAGCGAGCGGATGGCGGTGGGCGCCGTGTAGAAGATGCTGACCTTGTGGCGCTGGATCATCTCCCAGAAGCGGCCCGCGTTCGGGTAGGTGGGCACGCCCTCGAACACCACCTGCGTGGCGCCGGCGGCCAGCGGGCCGTAGGCGATGTAGGTGTGGCCGGTGACCCAGCCGATGTCGGCCGTGCACCAGAACATGTCCTCGGGCTTCAGGTCGAAGGTCCAGCGCATGGTCATCAGCGCCCACAGCAGGTAGCCGCCGGTGCTGTGCTGCACGCCCTTGGGCTTGCCCGTGGAGCCGGACGTGTAGAGCACGAACAGCGGATGCTCGGCGTCCACCGGTTCGGCGTCGCACTGGTCGGGCTGGCCGGCCGAGACGTCCTCCATGTAGCGGTCGCGGCCTTCGGTCCAGCCGACCTTGCCGCCGGTGCGGCGATAGACCACCACGTGCTTGACGGCCTCGCAGCCGCCCAGCGCCAGCGCCTCGTCGGCAATGGCCTTGAGCGGCAGCGCCTTGCCGCCGCGCATCTGTTCGTCGGCCGTGATCAGCGCCACGGCGCCCACGTCCACCAGCCGCTCCTGCAGCGACTTGGCCGAGAACCCGCCGAACACCACCGAGTGGGTGGCGCCGATCCGGGCGCAGGCCTGCATCGCCACCACGCCCTCGACCGACATCGGCATGTAGATGACCACGCGGTCGCCCTTCCTGATCCCCAGCGCCTTCAGTCCGTTGGCAAAGCGGCTGACCCTGGCCAGCAGGTCCTTGTAGCTCACGCGCGAGACCGTGCCGTCGTCGGCTTCGAAGACGATGGCGGTCTTGTCGCCAATCCCCTTCTCGATGTTGCGTTCGAGACAGTTGTACGAGGCATTGAGCTGGCCGTCCTCGAACCACTTGTAGAACGGCGCGTTGCTCTCGTCGAGCACCTTCGTGAACGGCTTGTGCCAGTGCAGCAGCTCGCGGGCGTGGCGCGCCCAGAACCCCTCGTAGTCTTTCTCGGCCTCGGCGCACAGGGCGTTGTAAGCCTCCATGCTCGGGATCGCGGCGTTCTTCGCGAACGCCTCGGGGGGATTGAAAACGCGATGCTCCTGCATCACCGACTCGATGGCGGACATGGGTTGTCTCCTGTTTGGCTTTGACTGCTTTGCGTGCAAGGTACGCCCGGCGCCTTACGAGGACCTGACGGTCGGACGGGGCCGCGCAGCCGGGGGTCCGGCGTCACGGCCGCGTATCGACGGCGCGCATGCTGCAATGCAACGGCTTCGGTGGGGGCGCGGGAGACTGGGGGCACAAGTGCAGTCGGCTCTACTAAGTTAGCACAGCCACATGCGGCGGACGCAAATACCTGAACGTACGCACGGTACAATCGAGCCCCGTTTCAATTGTCTGGCGACATTTACATCCGTTTCTGGCACCGCCCATGGCCCAATACACTCCGCTACGTCCGATCCCCCGCATCATCTTTGCCTCGCGCTGGCTGCAGTTGCCGCTGTACCTCGGCCTGATCGTCGCGCAGGGCGTCTACGTCTACCACTTCCTGGTCGAGGTCTGGCACCTGCTGTCGCACGTCACCACCTACGACGAGACCAAGATCATGCTGGTGGTGCTGGGGCTGATCGACGTGGTGATGATCTCGAACCTGCTCATCATGGTGATCGTCGGCGGCTACGAGACCTTTGTCTCGCGGCTGGGCATCGACAACCACCCAGACGAGCCCGAGTGGCTGGACCACGTCAATGCCGGCGTGCTCAAGGTCAAGCTGTCGATGGCGCTGATCGGCATCTCGTCGATCCACCTGCTCAAGACCTTCATCGACGCCGAGCAGCGCAGCTCGCACACGATCATGTGGCAGGTCATCATCCACGTGGCATTCCTGGCATCGGCGCTGGCCATGGCCTGGGTGGACCGGATGGTGACCCATCCCCATCCGGCCCCCGGACATGGCGCGCCCGGCACCGATGGTGCGACGCAGCAGGCACACTGACCTTGCCGCCTGCGCCGGGTGATGCTCACGCCACACCCGGCACCCCTTCCGAATACCCGACCAAAGCTGTCGACGGCTGTATGCACCGCGTACGGCCGCCCCCGCCACGGTGTATCATCCCGGGCTGTGTTTCACCGCTGCCCTCCCCCACAAAATGACAGTCATCAAGCAAGAAGACCTCATCCAGAGCGTCGCCGACTCGCTGCAGTACATCAGCTATTACCACCCGATGGACTACATCACCAGCCTGGGCCGTGCCTATGAGCTGGAGCAGAGTCCGGCCGCCAAGGATGCGATTGCCCAGATCCTGACGAACAGCCGCATGTGCGCCGAAGGCAAGCGCCCGCTGTGCCAGGACACCGGCATCGTCACGATCTTCGTCAAGGTGGGCATGGACGTGCGCTGGGACGGCGCCACGATGGGCCTGTCGGACATGATCAACGAGGGCGTGCGCCGCGGCTACACGCATCCGGACAACGTGCTGCGCGCGTCGATCGTCAACCCGCCCGAAGGCGCCCGCAAGAACACCAAGGACAACACGCCGGCCGTGATCCACTACGAGGTGGTGCCGGGCAACACCGTGGACATCCAGGTGGCGGCCAAGGGCGGCGGCTCCGAGAACAAGTCGAAGTTCGTGATGCTGAACCCGTCGGACTCGATCGTCGACTGGGTGCTCAAGACCGTGCCGACGATGGGCGCTGGCTGGTGCCCGCCGGGCATGCTCGGCATCGGCATTGGCGGCACCGCCGAGAAGGCGATGGTGATGGCCAAGGAATCGCTGATGGAACACATCGACATCCAGGACATCATCGCGCGCGGCCCGCGCGACTGGATCGAGGAAATGCGCGTCGAGCTGTTCGAGAAGGTCAACGCGCTCGGCATCGGCGCCCAGGGCCTGGGCGGCCTGGCCACCGTGCTGGACGTCAAGATCATGGCCGCGCCGACGCACGCCGCGTCCAAGCCCGTGGCGATGATCCCGAACTGCGCCGCCACGCGCCACGTCCACTTCACGCTGGACGGCAGCGGCCCGGCCAGGCTGGAAGCGCCGGATCTGAACGCCTGGCCGAAGGTGGAATGGGCGCCGAACACCGAGACGTCGAAGCGCGTGGACCTGAACACGCTGACGCCCGAGGAAGTGGCTTCGTGGAAGCCGGGCCAGACGCTGCTGCTGAACGGCAAGATGCTGACCGGCCGCGACGCCGCGCACAAGCGCATCGCCGACATGCTGGCCAAGGGCGAGCAGCTGCCGATCGACTTCACGAACCGCGTGATCTACTACGTCGGCCCGGTCGATCCGGTGCGCGACGAGGTGGTCGGCCCGGCCGGCCCCACCACGGCGACCCGCATGGACAAGTTCACCGAGACCATGCTGTCGCAGACCGGCCTGATCGCGATGATCGGCAAGGCCGAGCGCGGCCCGGTGGCGATCGAATCGATCCAGAAGCACAAGTCGGCCTACCTGATGGCCGTGGGCGGCGCCGCCTACCTGGTCTCCAAGGCCATCCGTGGCGCCAAGGTGCTGGCCTTCGAAGACCTGGGCATGGAAGCGATCTACGAGTTCGACGTCAAGGACATGCCTGTGACGGTGGCCGTGGACAGCTCGGGTACCTCGGTCCACAAAACCGGCCCGGCGGAATGGCAGGCCAAGATCGGCAAGATTCCGGTCGCCGCCGCCTGAGCCTGACGTAGTTTGCAGTACTGGCCCCTTCCGCCCGGCGGGAGGGGCTTCCTTCCTCTTGGCACGCCTGCCTGTGAATCCCTCCCCCATCGGCGTCTTCGACTCCGGCCTTGGCGGCCTGTCCGTGCTGCGCGAAGTGCGCGCCATGCTGCCACACGAGCCGCTGGTCTATCTGGCCGATTCCCGCTACGCGCCGTACGGCGACAAACCCGAAGCGTTTGTCGAGGCCCGCACGCTCCAGGTCTGCGAATGGCTGGTGGCGCAGGGCTGCAAGGCGCTGGTGATCGCCTGCAACACGGCCACGATGCATGCGGTGCAGACGCTGCGCGAGCGGCTGCCGGTGCCGATCATCGGCGTGGAACCGGGCCTCAAGCCGGCGGCGGCGTCGAGCCGCAGCAAGGTGGTGGGCGTCCTGGCCACGGCCAACACGCTCAAGAGCGCCAAGTTCAACCGGCTGCTGGCCACGCTGGCGCCCGAAAGCCGCTACCTCTGCACGGCCGGCCATGGCCTGGTGGCGCTGATCGAACAGGGCGACGTCTCGGGCCCGGCCATCCGCGAGAAGCTCGACGCCTACCTGACACCGATGCTCGACGCGGGCGCCGACACGCTCGTGCTGGGCTGCACCCACTACCCGTTTCTGTCCGGGACGATCCGCGACATGGTCGGCGACCGCCTGGCGCTGATCGACACCGGGCTGGCCATTGCCCGCCAGCTGTCGCGCAAGCTCGACGAGTTCGGCCTGGCGGCCAGCCCCGACGGGGCGCCCGAGATCCGCTATCTGTCGACCAAGGACGCGCGGCACCTGCACGACATGGCCGCCGCGCTGCTGCAGGTGGATGCGCGCGCGGAAACCGTCGCGATCGAACCGGCGCCAGCCATCGGCGCCTGACCGGCGTCACCCCCCCCGCAAATCTAAGGAAACGGCTACTGCGTGAAGCCGACCGTGCGGTGCTGCCGCACCTCTGGCTTCACCGCATGCTCCTGGCGGAGCTGAGCCAGGAATTCGTCTGGCGTCAGCGCCTCGCCCAGCACGACGGACTGGCGCTTGACTGTCGCAAAATCGCCAGGCGTGAGGCAGTCCATGGCGTCCAGGTCGCGGCGGATCGCGTCGGTCATCCGCCCGGCGTCGCCACCGAGCGCCTCGTCGACAAACATCGCCACGCGCTGCGACGGCTTGAGCGCCAGGAAGCGGATCTTGAAGGAAAAACGACGTAGTGCGGCTTCGTCGAGCCGGTCGAACAGGTTCGTCGTGCAGATGAAGATGCCGTTGAAGCGCTCCATGCCCTGCAGCATCTCGTTGACTTCCGATACCTCGTAGTTGCGCACGGCCTGCTGGCGGCTCTGCATGAAGCTGTCGGCCTCGTCGAGCAGCAGCACGGCGCCGTCTTCCTCCGCGCGCGCGAACATCGTCGCAATCTGCTGCTCGGTCTCGCCGACGTACTTGCTCATCAGGTCCGACGCGCGGCGGATCATCAGCGGCAGGTCCAGCGCGGCGGCGATATGCTCGGCCAGCGCCGTCTTGCCCGTGCCGGGCGGCCCGTAGAAACACAGCGTGCCGCGCTGCCGGGCGCCCAGCGCCTGCACGATCTTTTCCACCGCGTAGCGCGTCTCCAGGTGCAGGTTGTCCAGCCGGTAGCGCGTGACCACCGGCCGCGCCTCGGCCTCGGGCCGCAGCCCCATCGCCCGGTCGGCATGCTCCAGCTGGCGCACGATCAGCGCCTCCACGGGCTCGTCGACGTCGGGCCGCGCCAGTTCCACAAAGCGCGCCGCCGACTGGACCTGCGCCGGCGTCAGCGTCTTGCGCGCCGCCAGCGTGGCGATGAATGCATCGCTGACCGCCAGGCTGCCAAGGTGCTTGCGGATGATGTTCTCGCGCACCTGCGGCGGCGGGATCTTCAGTTCCAGGTGGAACTGGAAGCGCCGCAGGTAGGCCGGGTCGATCTGCCGGATCGAGTTCGAGATCCAGATCACCGGCACCGGGTTCTGCTCCAGCGTCTGGTTGACCCACGCCTTGCCATTGACCGACGCGCGCGTGTCTTCCTGGCCGAACAGGCTCATCAGCTCGCGCGCGCTGCCCGGAAAGACGTCCTCCACCTCGTCGAACAGCAGCGCCGTGCGCGGACGCCCACGCAGGAATGCCTGCGACACCTGCAACGAACGGTATCGGTCCTTGCCGGACAGGCTGTTGCCATCGCGGTCGAAGCAGTCCACCTCGTACAGCTCGCAGCCGGCCTCGCGCGCCACCAGCCGCGCGAATTCGGTCTTGCCGGTGCCCGGCGGGCCGTAGATCAGCACGTTCACGCCCGACGCGTTCTGCCGCGTGGCGTTGCCAAGCAGCGCGGTCAGGTAGCGCGCGTCGGTTTCCACATGGGGATAGTCGCTGGTGCCCAGCGTGGGCGGCGCGGCCGGCCGGGTGAAGACGGCCATCATCTCGGCTTCGCTCGCGTAGTTGCCCAGCAGCACGTGCAGCAGGCGGTCGGACAGGCGCATCAGGTCGCCCAGGTCTGTGACGCTGTTCTCGGGCAGCGGCTGCTCGATCAGGTTCAGCGTTTCCAGCCGCGAGCCTGGCCGCAGCGACGCGGCAATGTCGGCCGGCGATGCCCCGGTCAGCCCGGACAGGATCTGGAACGCCTCCTGGCTGTGCGCAACCTTGCAGTCGACCATCACCGCGCGCAGGTCGCGCTTGTACTTGGCCAGCGCCGCATAGAGCAGCAGCTTGCGCTCGTGCTCGGGCAGGTTCAGCACGTGGCTCAGCATGTCGATGTTGCGCACCAGCAGCACGCGCTCGCCATCGAGCCGCGCCGCGATGGCGGCCGACGACGCGGCGAACACCGCGAACATGTCCTTCGCGTGGTGCTTCACGTACTCGTCGAGGTAGTAAAACAGCGCGCTTTCGTCGAAGGCACTGTTCCATTGGCCGTGGCGCTCCAGGAAATCCTCGGGCGACAGGCGGGACGCGCCCTTCCACGCCGGCATGTCGGCGCACCGTGCGGACAGGAAGCGCTGCACGCGCAGCACCACGCCGTACGGCCACACCATCTCCTGCGCGCTGACGGTGAGCACATCGTTGATGTTGCTGCGCAGGTTGAAGCGCGGCCCGAGCGCGCACACCACGCGCAGCGCGAACTGCGCGCACATCCAGTCGAGCGCCGAGGTGCCCACCGCCCCGGGCGACGCACGCAGCAGCGTGCTGCGGTCGTCCATCGTGCGGTCGTCTTCAGCAAAACGGGTGAAATCCATGGCTGGTTCCCTTCGCACAGGGCCATGGGGCGCGTCCGGACCGCGGGGAAGCGCCTGGCCTGTGCCGTGTCTGCCGCTAACTGGGGATTCCTGTTAATCGTAGCGCGGTTTTCCGGAAGTGGGGCATCGGCGGCACGCCGCGGCGCGGCATCGGACACGTAGCGCGGGCCCGACATCGGCCCCCGAATTGCTGCGCGACGCGCAATGAAGCGGGCGCAGAATACCGTCACGCATTGCACAATGTGCAACAAATAAGAATCATTATCGTTTATACTATCGCGCTGATACGCTGCCCAAGAGTGGCGCTCCCCCTGTAACCGGTTACCCAACGGCTGTGTTTCTCTGGAGCGTTATCATCATGGAATTGCTATTGAGCCTGCTGGTCGGATGTGGCATCTCGCTGATCCTCTTCTACCGCAAGTGATTGCGCCGCAAGGCGAGCACCTGTTGTTCCTCTCATGTTCGATCAACGATTTTTCAAGATCACCATCGCCGTCCTGCTGTTCCATGCCGGACTGCTGTACCTGATCCAGAGCGGGCTGGCCCGCAAGCTGACAGAGGCCGTCATCGCTCCCGAGATCATGGCCCGCATCATTCCCATGGAGCAGCCCAAGCCCGAGCCGCCTGCTCCGGAACCACCCAAGCCGCAGCCCACGCCGCCCAAGCAGGTCAAGGTCGTGACGCCGCGCCCGACGCCGCCGAAGCCGCAGCCCACGCCGGCCCCGGTGGCCACGCTGCCGCCGACCCCGACGGCCATCGAGGCGCCGCCCGCACCGCCTGCCCCGCCGGCTCCGGAACCGCCCGCCCCGCCGCCCGTGGCGATGAACTCGGCACCGCGCGCCGTGGGCATCGGCGAGATGGCCTGCTCGCAGCCGGCGCCCGTCTATCCCCGGCAGTCGCAGCGCATGGGCGAGACCGGCACCGCGATCATCCGCCTGAATTTCGACGACAAGGGCCAGGTCATCAAGGCCGTCGTGTCGAAGTCCAGCGGCTCGGACCGCCTTGACGACGCCGCGCTGACCGCCGCCAAGGCCATCCGCTGCAAGCCGTACGTCGAGAACGGCCGCGCCGTGGCCGCCACCGCGCAGCAGCCGATCAAATTCGAGTTGAACTGATTCCCCGGATTTTTCCGATACCCTAAACACTGACCCTTTCAGGAACCACCATGCAGGACCTCGGACTCTCCCACCTCTGGTCGCAAGGCGATTTCGTCATGCGCGCGACCGCCATCATTCTGCTGATCATGTCGCTGCTGTCGTGGATCGTGATTCTCACCAAGGCGTGGGATCTGGTCCGCCTCAAGAAGATGGCGCACGGCGCCGAGAAGCGCTTCTGGCACTCGGACGACTTCGATCACGCGCTGGACACACTGGGCGCCAGCGAAGCCAACCCGTTCCGCACGCTGGCCGTGACCGGCAAGGAAGCCGCCCAGCACCACCGCGCCAGCCAGCCGCAGCTGCATGACGCGCTGGACATCTCTGACTGGCTGACCCGCTCGCTCAAGAGCTCGATCGACGAGGCCGTGGCGCGCATGCAGTCGGGCCTGGCGATCCTGGCGTCGGTGGGTTCCACCGCGCCGTTCGTGGGCCTGTTCGGCACCGTGTGGGGCATCTACCACGCGCTGATCGGCATTGGCGCCTCGGGCGTGCCGACGATCGACAAGGTGGCCGGCCCGGTGGGCGAGGCGCTGATCATGACCGCCTTCGGCCTGGCCGTCGCCATCCCCGCCGTGCTGGGCTACAACGCCCTGAGCCGCGGCAACAAGGGCGTGATCAGCAAGCTGAACCGCTTTGCGCACGACCTGCACGCCTACTTCGTCACCGGCGCCCGCGTGCGTCCGACCTCCGCGGCCCGCGCCACCGACGATGCGTCGATGCGCCTGGCCGTCAAGAACTGAGCGCGGATTCGTAGCGCCCAAAGGAAAGCATCATGGCATTCGGCACCCTGGACGGAGACGATGACGAGGTGATGAGCGAAATCAACATGACGCCGCTGGTCGACGTCATGCTGGTGCTGCTGATCATCTTCATCATCACGATTCCCGTCATCAACCACGCGGTCAAGATCGACCTGCCGCGTGCAACGAACCAGCCCAACGACACCAAGCCGCAGAACATCAACGTTTCCGTCGATGCGCAGGGCAAGGTGTTCTGGAACCAGGAAGAAGTGGATCCGGCCCAGCTGGAGCAGCGCATCGCGGCGGCGGCACAGCAGCAGCCGCAGCCCGAGCTGCACCTGCGCGCCGATCGTGACGTCCGCTACGAGCGCGTGGCCGAAGTCATGGCCGCGGCGCAGCATGGCGGCCTGGGCAAGATCGGCTTCATTACCGAGCCCAAGCGCTGAGCTGGCAGGCTCCACAATCGGAAAAGGCACCCTCGGGTGCCTTTTTTGTTGGATTCGCGGGTAGCGCAGTTGTCCGATTCACGCGCGTCATGCCACAGCCGCGTCACAGATGTAACTTCGCGCGAAGTCGCTTGTAATGATAACGGTTCTCATTTAAGATTCTTTCACTGCTGGTTCGCCACGGCGAACCCCGACCCGCTATCCCGTGTCCCGTCCTGACGGCACACTTCGAACGGAGAAGACCATGAGCACCCTGAGCCTGCCGATGTCGCAACCGCGTGAAGTCACGCGCCGCCGCCTGTCCCTGCGCCGCGTGGAGGTTGCCCCGCAGGCGCGCCGCGAGTCGGCGGCCGCGATGCCGACAGCATCGTCCACGGCGTCGTCGGCGCTGGAATCGGTCAAGTCGGCGGTCGCCGCCCTGCCCGCGCGCCTGGAAGCGCTGATGCGCCAGACGCCGAACAATCCGGTCGATCCGCAAGCCGTGCCGCTGGAAGCCATCATGCAAGGCGCCACGACGCTGCCGATCCTGCATAACGGCGAGGTCTACACGCTGCGCGTGACGCGCTACGGCAAGCTGATCCTGACCAAGTAATCGCCGTCCGGGCCACGCGCCGGACCTGTACAGACTTTTGTGGGGACCACCCGTCGACAACGGGTGTTGGGCAGTAGCCAGACGATCGGATACCCCAGTCAGGCAAGCATTCCAGACCCCTTGCCTGACTGGCCGATGCCAGCCATGCCATCTTTTTATACCGCCCCGCAGGCGTTGCGCCTGCGGGGCTTTTTACTGCCCGCTCGCGGCACGGGGCCGCGGCGTCATCAGATACCCAGGGCGGCGATACCGGCGCGGGCAATCTGCGCGTCTTCGGTCGACTTGACGCCCGAAACGCCCACGGCACCCACCACCTGGTTGTTCACGACGATGGGCACGCCACCTTCGAGCATGCCTTGCAGCAGCGGGGCCGTCATGAACGAGTAGCGGCCGTTGTTGATCATGTCCTCGTAGATCTTGGACTCGCGGCGGCCCAGCGACGCGGTACGCGCCTTCTCCGTGGCGATATAGGCCGAGATCGTGGCCACGCCATCCAGGCGCAGCATGCCGAGCGGATGACCACCGTCGTCGACGACGACAATCGTGACAGCCCAGTTGTTGGCCTTGGCCTCTGCCTCGGCGGCGACCAGCACCTTCTTCACGTCGTCAGCCGTCAGTACGGTCTTTTGCTGCATACCTCTCTCCATCGTTCAGGGTTGAGGCTGCAGTATATCGCCCGATGCCGGCCCGCCGGAGTTGAAACTGCTTCACCTTGCGATGGCTTGACGCTCAGGGCGCGGCCTGCACCGGCGCCACGAACGACAAGGCCCGCATGCGCGCGGGCCTTGGTATGCCGATGGCGGCGACGCGCGTGGGATCAGGCGCCGTCCGAGAAGGCGTCGCGGCGGTCGGTCACGCGCGCGCCATCCGAATACACGTCGCGCGATCCGGTGACGCGGGCACCGTCCGTGTAGACGTCGCGGCTGTCGACGGCGCGCTGGCCGCCGCTGTAGATGTCATATTTGACCGGCGCGGCAAAGGCGGAGGTCGAGAGTGCGGCAAGCGCGCCAATGGCGGCGGCAATTGCCAGACGTTGTTGGATGGCCATGAAAATCCCCTTGTTCGATTGGACGACGGGCGCCGCGCCATCAGCCGTCGTTGCATGCGGTGGCTGTGGGAGCGACGTCACATCAGGGAGTTTAGGGGGAAACCCCTAGGGGAAAATCCAGATGGCTTGAGCGGACGCATCAAAAACTTTGAGCCTCCGTGCTAAGCGGGAACCTAATCGCACATACGCTGCCCACGGCGAGTCAGATGGGCGCCCGACTGCCCTAACGCCTGCCAAAGAAAAAGCCCCGTTGCCGGGGCTTTTCGATGATCTGCGAGAGCAGGCTCAGTGGCGATGACCGTGGCCGTGGCCATAACCATGACCGTGTCCCGGAGGACCGTAGTAGCCACCGCGGCCGCGCCAGCCCGGACCGTAGTAGTAGCGGGGGCCACCACCGTAGTAGCGGGGCGCGCCGTAATAGACCGGAGCCGGGCGAACCACCACCGGCGGCGGGCCGTAGTAGACCGGGGCCGGCGCCACGACCACCGGCGGGGGCGGTGCGTAGTAAGCGGGTGCCGGCGGATAGTAGGCGGGCCCCCCCACCACGACGCCCGGAACACCGATCGCCACGTCGACGTTCACACGCGCCATGGCGGCGCCAGACGCCAGCGCGGCGGCCACACCGAATGCTGCGAACAACCAACGTTTCATGATCGTGCCTCTTTGAGTTAGGAGGATTCCTGTTACTCGTAATTGTACGAGGTCATGAATTCCGAGGTGAAACGGAGGGCGCGACATTGTTACCGCCGGTAACAGCGGGATCACATACCCTGGGCGATGTATCCGGCTTGCTTCCTGCCGCCTAAGCCACCACAATACCGGGCTTGCCGTGCGGCCGTGGAGAAATTGGTAGACTCAGCAGACTTAAAATCTGCCGCTCTTACGGGCTTACGGGTTCGAGTCCCGTCGGCCGCACCAACGCTCTCCCCTAGCAACAACGCGGGCAACGCGTCAGACGAGCACCGCGCACAGCGCCGCCCCCACTCCCATCAGGAACACGAACAGCAGCCCGGCCAGCGCCAGCGGCTTGCGGCCGGCGCGCAGCAGGTCGCCGATGCGGGTGTGCAGGCCGATGGCGAGCATCGCGCAGGCCAGCAGCCAGTTGTCGAAGGCGATCAGCGTCGGCTTCCAGCTCCCCGGCACCAGCGCCGCCGAATTGAGCGCCATCACCGCGACAAAGCCCACCGCGAACCACGGTACCGAGCGCAGCAGCGCCTTGAGGTTGCGCGTGCCACCCGACTCTTGCGACCAGCTCGTGCGCGGCCACAGCGCCATCACCAGCAGCAGCGGCCCGAGCGCCAGCACGCGCACCATCTTGGCCACCACGGCGGCATCGGCCGCGCCATCGCCAACCATCTTGCCGGACGCGATGACCTGGGCCACCTCGTGCAGCGTGGCGCCGGTGAAGATGCCGAACGCGCGCTGGCTGATCTGCAGGTGCCAGTGCTGCGTCGCCAGTTCGTAGATCCACGGGTACAGCAGCATGCCGACGGTGCCGAACAGCACGACCGTCGCCACCGCCACGGCCGTCTGGCGATCATCGGTCCGCACGACCGACGACACGGCGATGGCCGCCGCCGCGCCGCACACCGCGCTGCCCGCGCTGACGAGGATCGCTTCGCGCCGGCTCAGGCCGAAGAACGACGACCCGACCCACATGCCGAACAGCAGCGTGGCCACCAGCATCAGCAGCGGCACCACGACACCCCCTACGCCCAGCGCGGCAATCGCGCCGAACGTCAGGCGCAGCCCGTACAACGCCACGCCAAGCCGCAGTAGATGATGGCGCGCCACCTGCATGCCGGGCGCCAGCGGCGTCAGCCAGTGCCGGGGCATCGTGTTGGCGGCAACCATGCCCGCCCCCATCGCCAGCGTCAGCGCCGACAGGCCGTACTGCGAGATGGCCGGATGATCGGCCAGCGCCTGCGCCAGCCAGGCAATCGCGCCCAGGGGCAGCAGGGTCAGGAGCCGCTTACGCCACAACACAAGCGTGGAAGGGGCGATGACGACGGGAATCGAGTGCGGGGCAGGAGCCGTGGACATGGCAGGACAGCGTTATTGTTCGATGCCTTGCAGCGTACGCATCCGGACATGACCCGTAAAACGGGTAATATCGTTATGCCTTATCTGTTTTAGCGATAGACCCATGGAACAACGCCCGCTCCGCCTGACCCTGCGTCAGCTACAGGTATTCGTCGCCGTTGCCCAGCACGGCAGCACCACGGCCGCCGCGGAAGCGCTGGCGATGTCCCAGTCCGCGGTCAGCGCGTCGCTGGCCGAACTGGAACGTGCCCTGAACGGTGCCCTGTTCGACCGCGTCGCCCGCCGCCTCGCCATCAACGAGGCCGGCCGCCAGTTCTTCCCGCGCGCGCTGTCGCTGCTGGACCAGGCGCATGAACTGGAGCGGTTTGCGTCGGAAGGTGGCGTGCAACTGCGGATCGCGGCCAGCAATACGATCGGCAGCTACATCCTGCCGGCGCTGCTGGCGGGCTTCCGCAACGCCCAGAGCGGCCCGTGCACGCTGGACCTGCGCATCGGCAATACGCAGGACGTGCTGCACAGCCTGATGAAATTCGAGGTCGATATCGGGCTGATCGAGGGCACCAGCCATGAGCGCGACCTGCGAAGCGTCCACTGGTGCGACGACGAGATGGTGGTCATCGTCGGCCCGTCCCATCCGCTGGCTGCCGTGGCCGATCAGGCGGACGCGCTGCACACCATGCTGCGCGATGCCGACTGGATCGTCCGGGAGCCGGGTTCGGGCACGCGCGAGATCATCGAGGCCCGGCTGGTGCCGGCGCTCGGCGCCCTGCGCTTCGCGCTGGAGCTGGGCAATGCCGAGGCGATCAAGCGCGCCGTGATGAGCGGCTTCGGGGTGAGTTGCCTGTCGCTACACGTGGTGCGCGACGAGATCGAGCGGGGCCTGCTGGTGGCGCTGCGCACCGGCCTGCCGCGCGTGATCCGCCCGCTGCAACTCGTCGTCCATCAGGACAAGTTTCCCACCCAGGGCCTGCTCGCATTCACCGAATACCTGCGCGGCGCCGCCCCGGTTCAGGCCGGCTGAGCGTCGCGCTGCGCCTTGCCATCGTGCCGCGCGCAGTAGCGGTCAAGCAGGTGAAACAGCACGGGGTTGAGCAGGATCGACAGCAGCGCGCCGGCCAGGATCAGCGCCTGCCCGCGCTCGGGCAGGATGTTCAGGTACACGCCGAGGCTGGCCAGGATGAACGAGAACTCGCCGATCTGCGCCAGGCTCGCGGCAATCGTCAGTCCCACGCGGGGGCTGTGGCCGAACATGCGGACGATGCCGAGCGCCGCCACCGATTTGCCGACCACGATGATCAGCAGCGTCGCCAGCACGCCCCACGGGTCGTTGACCAGCACCATCGGATCGAACAGCATCCCGACCGAGACGAAGAACAGCACCGCGAACGCGTCGCGCAGCGGCAGCGATTCCTCGGCGGCGCGATGGCTGAATTCCGATTCCGCCAGCACCATGCCCGCGAAGAACGCACCGAGCGCGAACGAGACCCCGAACAGCGAATACGCGCCAAACGCCACGCCCAGCGCCGTGGCCAGCACGCCCAGCCGGAACAGCTCGCGGCTGCCGGTCCAGACGATGCGTTCGAGCATCCACGGGATGAACCGCCGGCCGATCACCATCATCACGGCGACGAACGCCACGACCTTGCCCAGCGTGGCGACGATCTCGATCAGCACCTCGCTGGTGGTCGGCGCCGATGCGCCCTGGCCGTCGGCGCCGCCCAGCAGGCCGGCCATCGCCGGCAGCAGCACGAGCGTCAGCACCATCGCCAGGTCTTCCACGATCAGCCAACCCACGGCGATGCGGCCCTGCGGCGACTCCAGCAGGTCGCGTTCCTGCAGCGCGCGCAGCAGCACCACGGTACTGGCTACCGACAGGGCCAGGCCGTAGACCAGCCCCTGCCCCCAGTGCCAGTCGAAGCCCCACGCCACCAGCATGCCGAGCACCGTGGCGATGCCGATCTGGACGATGGCGCCCGGAATGGCGATCTTCTTCACGGCCATCAGGTCCTTGACCGAGAAATGCAAGCCCACGCCGAACATCAGCAGGATCACCCCCAGTTCGGCCAGTTCCGGCGCCAGCGTCTGGTCGGCCGTATAGCCGGGCGTATGCGGCCCCACGGCGATGCCCGCGCACAGGTAGCCGATCAGCGGCGGCAGCCGAAACCGGTTGGCGATGGCTCCCAGGATGAACGCCAGCACAATGCCGCCGACGATGGTGCTGATGAGCGGGGTGGCGTGCTGCATGCGTCTGGGGTTCCTTTCTGGCGAATGGGTGAACGATGGCATCACCGTCGCTCCACAGCGCTGCACGCCGCCGGCGGCCGGCAACGGCCTGGCAGGCGCAGGTCGCGCGTGGGTTCGGGTGATTCGGGAAGCGGCGCCGCAGTCCATCGGCGCACGACGGTCGGTCATGCGCCACGGCAAGGGAATGCACCGGAATCCGACTGCGCGAGGTGGCCGATGGCCACGCCAGGCGCCGTCCCGGATGCGTACGGCATGGCGTTAATGTAACACGCGACCCACACGGGCCCGGATGAGAACAGTCCGAAAAGCAGGCGTCAAATTCGTAGAACGACGAGAGGAAACGGCGTGCGGGAAAACAAAACGGCGCCCATCGGGCGCCGTTTGCTTGCAACTGGAGGCGGAGGTCGGAATCGAACCGGCGTACACGGCTTTGCAGGCCGCTGCATAACCACTCTGCCACCCCGCCAGGTGACGATGCTGGATTGTATCCGGATTCGCCGCATGCGTCGTCGGGGTTGCCGACACCGCAGCAGGCATCCAATCCGGATTTTCCTGCCAATCTGCTAATGAAAAAGGGAAGCGACGCTTCCCTTTGGGATTGGAGCGGGAGACGAGTCTCGAACTCGCGACCTCAACCTTGGCAAGGTTGCGCTCTACCAACTGAGCTACTCCCGCGTACAACTTTTACTGCTGCGGCAGCTTGCGCTGCCTATCCGCCGACCCGACCTACATCGCCGTGTCACCGGATGCCATTAACCTGGAGCGGGAGACGAGTCTCGAACTCGCGACCTCAACCTTGGCAAGGTTGCGCTCTACCAACTGAGCTACTCCCGCAGGGCCCTGCATCATACCGAAAAGCAGACTATCGCGCAACTTCTTTTAACTACGCAGCTTCGTGCTGGCAATTCGCGCTAAGTACCGCTTATCTTGCTGCTTTCGATTGCGTCGTCAGCAGCGAGAACGAGATTATTGCAAAGGACGAACCGGCTCGTCAACAACTTTTTGCAGCGATTTTCACTTTTGCGTGCGGGCTCCGCTCAGCGCGTCGCTGCGTTCGCGGATCTGCGGCCAGGCGAGCTTCATGTAATAGAACATCGACCACAGCGTGAGCACGGCCGCCACGTAGATCATCACGGTGCCCAGCACCGACGCATCCAGCCCGAACAGCGCATCGTTGAACAGCAGCAGCGGGATTGCGATCATCTGCACCGTGGTCTTGAGCTTGCCCAGGAAGTTGACCGCCACGCTCCGGGACGCGCCGATCTGCGCCATCCATTCGCGCAGCGCCGAGATCGTGATCTCCCGGCCGATGATGACCAGCGCGATCAGGTCCGCCACGCGCCCCAGGGCCAGCAGCGACAGCAGCGCGGCCGTCACCATGAGCTTGTCGGCCACCGGGTCCAGGAACGCGCCGAAGGCGGAGGTCTGGTTCCAGCGCCGCGCCAGAAAGCCATCGAGCCAGTCCGTCACCGCGGCGATGATGAAGAACGACGCCGCGGTGACGTTCTTGGTATGCGTCGGCAACCACGCCTCGGGCAGGTAGTAGACCCCGACGACAAGCGGGATCATGGCCACGCGAAGCCAGGTCAGCAGGATGGGAATATTCAGTGGCATGGGCGGAGCGGTCTTGCGCCGGACGGCGGCGTCTTCGTTGTGGTTGCCTGGGCAGATTGCGCGATTGTCGCCGATTTCGGCCTGAAGCCGAAGATTTCGGGTGGGAAGGCGTCCGGCGGCGGGTCGGCCGCCAGCGCCGCCCGTCTCAGTGGAGCTGGCGGTAGATTTCCTCGGCCAGTGTGCGCGAGATGCCCTCGACGCTGGCCAGTTCGTCGATGCTCGCCGCCATCACACCGCGCAGGCCGCCAAAGCGTGTCAGCAGCTTCTGCCGGCGGCGCGCGCCCACGCCCTCGATTTCCTCCAGCCGCGACGTCGTGCGCGCCTTGGCCCGCTTGGCGCGCATGCCCGTGATCGCAAAGCGGTGCGCCTCGTCGCGGATCTGCGCCACCAGCATCAGCGCCGCGCTGCCCTGCCCCAGCTCCAGCGACGGCCGGCCATCGGCAAAGATCAGCGTCTCCAGGCCCACCTTGCGGCCCTCGCCCTTGGCTACGCCAACCAGCAGGCCGATGTCGAGCCCCAGTTCCTCGAACACCTGCCGCGCCACCTCCACCTGCCCCTTGCCGCCGTCGATCAGCACCACGCGCGGCATGCGCGGCACGCCGTCGGCGCCCTCGGCGTTCGGGTCGCCGCCGTCCTCCTGGATCTGCTCCACCAGCTTCTGGTAGCGGCGCGTCAGCACCTGGCGCATGGCCGCGTAGTCGTCGCCGGGCGTGATGTCGGTGATATTGAAACGGCGGTACTCGCTGTTCTGCATCGCGTGATGGTGGAACACCACGCACGACGCCTGGGTCGCCTCGCCCGCCGTATGGCTGATGTCGAAGCACTCGACGCGCAGCATCGCCAGGTCTTCCATGTCCAGGCCGATGGTCTCGGCCAGCGCGCGGGTGCGCGCCTCCTGGCTGCCCTGCTCGGACAACCGCCGCGCCAGGGCCAGGCCGGCGCCCTGCGTGGCCATTTCCAGCCACACGCGGCGCTGGCCCTGCGGCTGGCGCACCAGCGACACCTTGCGGCCGGCCTGCATCGACAGCGCCTCCACCACGGCGCCATCGGCGGGCAGGTGGCTGACGACGATGATCGGCGGCGGCGCCTGGTCCAGGTAGTGCTGGATCATGAAGGCCGACAGCACGCGCATGGCGATCCGGTCGACGGACAGCGGGCCGGTTTCGGCCAGGGCTGCGTCGGACGAAGGATTGGCAACCGGATCCGCAGCCGGCTCGGCCATCGATCCGGCAAGCGGCTCCCCGGCGGCGTCGACCACGGGCTCGGCGGCGGCCTCCGCCGTATCGTCGCTTTCCTCGACGATCATCGCCGTCTCGTCGGCATGGGCCGGGAAGTACGCCTTGTCGCCCAGATGCCGGCCGCCGCGCACCATCGCCAGGTTCACGCACGCGCGGCCGCCCTGCACCGCCACGGCCAGCACGTCGATGTCGCGCGCCTGGCCCACTTCTTCCACGGCCTGCCGCTTGAGCACCGTGGACAGCGCCGAGATCTGGTCGCGCACGGCGGCCGCCTGCTCGAACTGTAACTGCACCGCGTGGGCTTCCATCTTCTGCTGCAGCCCTTCCAGTACCTCGGTCTCGCGTCCCTGCAAAAAGCGGGCGGCGTTGCCGACGTCGCGCGCGTAGTCGTCCGCCGAAATCGCGTCCACGCATGGCGCCGTGCAGCGGTGGATCTGATGCAGCAGGCACGGCCGCGTGCGGTTGTTGAACACGGTGTCCTCGCAGGTCCGCAGTTGGAACACCTTCTGCAGGATCTGCATGCTTTCGCGCACCGCGTGGGCGCTCGGAAACGGGCCGAAATACTGGTGCTTGCGATCGGTCGCACCCCGGTAGTAGGCCATGCGCGGGAACTTGTGGCCGGTCAGCTTCAGGAACGGGTACGACTTGTCGTCGCGGAACAGGATGTTGTAGCGCGGCGCCAGCGCCTTGATCAGATTGTTCTCAAGCAGCAGGGCCTCGGCTTCGGTCCGTACGACCGTGGTCTCGATCCGCGCGATCTTGCCCACCATCATCGCGATGCGCGGCGACAGCTGCGTCTTGGTGAAATAGCTCGACACCCGCTTCTTCAGGTCCCGCGCCTTGCCCACGTAGAGCACGTTGCCGTCGGCATCGAAATAGCGGTAGACGCCGGGCAGCCCCGGCATGCGGGCCAGGATCGGGCGCGGATCGAAGTCGGGCACGTCCGGCGGCTCGGGGGCCGGCGCGGGCGGCGCTTCGGGTGCGGGCAACGCGGGATCGACGGGGGAGACGGGTTCCTGCTCGGGCATCGGGGGGACGATTGGACGGATATCGGTGCGCCGGCACGGGGCGCTGGCCTAGAATCGCAAGTTTAGAGCAATTCGTCCGCGAGACTTTTCTGGCGCGGGCGGCCGCCATCCGAGCCGTAGGCCAATTTTCGCCATGCCAATTCGTTCCTGGGACATCTTCTGCACCGTCATCGACAACTTCGGCGACATCGGCGTCTGCTGGCGGCTCGCGCGCCAGCTGGCGCAGGAGCACGGCCACGCGGTGCGGCTCTGGGTCGACGATCTTGGCAGTTTCGCCAAGCTGGCGCCCGAGATCGACCCAACGGCCGTGCAGCAGCGCCTGGCCGGCGTCGACGTGCATCGCTGGGACGCCCGGCCCGACGCCCCGTTCGCGGCACCCGCGCCGCACGATGCCGTGATCGAAGCCTTTGCGTGCCACCTGCCCGAGCCGTTCCTGGCTGCCATGGCGGCCGCGCCGCGCAAACCCGTCTGGCTCAACCTGGAATACCTGAGCGCCGAGGACTGGGTCAGCGAGCACCATGCGATGGCGTCGCCGCACCCCCGGCTGCCGCTGACCAAGTACTTCTTCTTCCCGGGCTTTGCGCGTGGCACGGGCGGCCTGCTGCGCGAATCGATGATCGGCGCGTCGCGCGATGCGTTCCGCACCAGCCCGGCCGCGCAGGCCACGCTCTGGCACCGCCTGGGCGTCCGGCCCACGCCGGGCACGCTCAAGATCAGCTTCTTCGCCTATGCCAACCCGGCCGCGCCGGCGCTGCTGGACCAATGGCGCGACGGCCCGACCCCGATCGAATGCTTCGTCCCGCAGGGGCTGGCCGCCACGCAGGTGGCCGAATGGCTGGGCGCCCCGCTGACGCCGTGCACCACGCACCACCGCGGCAGCCTGACCATCCACGGCATCCCGTTCGTGCGGCAGGAGCATTACGACGAACTGCTCTGGGCCTGCGACGTCAATTTCGTGCGCGGCGAGGACTCATGCGTGCGCGCCCACTGGGCCGGCCGGCCGATGGTCTGGCACATCTACCCGCAGGACGACCACGCGCACCACGTCAAGCTCGACGCCTGGCTGACGCGCTTTGCCCGCGCCGGGGTGGCGCCGGAGGCATCCGCGACGCTCACCGCGCTTTCGCACGCATGGAACGGGTATGGCACGCGCCCCGACTGGCCCGGCTTCGAGGCGCAGTTGCCGGCCCTGGCGGCCGGCGTGGAGCGCTGGCAGCGGCAATTGCAGCACTTGGGCGACCTGGCGGCGAATCTCGTGGACTTCAGTGAAAATCGGGTAAAATAGCCGGTTGATTTCAGAGCTAATGGCGGGCCAGGTTTTCAGGCCAGACAAGCTGCCGGCTGCGCGCCATCGCCATACCGGTTGCCGGGGCATCCATCGATCCCCGGACCATTTTTTTCAGGAAGACAGTTCAGATGAAAATCGCACAGGAACTCCGCGTCGGCAACGTGTTCATGATCGGTTCCGACCCGATGGTGGTGCAGAAGGCCGAATACAACAAGTCGGGCCGCAACGCCGCCGTGGTGAAGATGAAGTACAAGAACCTGCTGACGGATGCCCCGGGCGAGTCCGTCTTCAAGGCCGACGACAAGTTCGAAGTGGTGGTGCTGGATCGCCGCGAATGCACCTACTCGTACTTCGCCGACCCGATGTACGTGTTCATGGACACCGAATACAACCAGTACGAAGTCGAGAAGGACAGCATGG
Source organism: Cupriavidus pauculus (assembly GCF_003854935.1). Classification (NCBI taxonomy): domain Bacteria; kingdom Pseudomonadati; phylum Pseudomonadota; class Betaproteobacteria; order Burkholderiales; family Burkholderiaceae; genus Cupriavidus; species Cupriavidus pauculus. Next base: position 2,072,060 of record NZ_CP033969.1, on the reverse strand, counting down.
GTGACGCGCTGAACTACCTCGAAGACGGCATGGCCGTGGAAGTGGTGTTCTACAACGACAAGGCGATCTCGGTGGAAATGCCGACCACGCTGGTCCGCGAGATCATCTACACGGAACCGGCCGTCAAGGGCGACACGTCGTCGGGCAAGGTGCTCAAGGGCGCCAAGATCAACACCGGCTTCGAACTGCAAGTGCCGCTGTTCTGCAACATCGGCGACAAGATCGAAATCGACACGCGTACCGGCGAATACCGCAGCCGCGCCAACTAAGCAGTCTGGCGCCACGCGATGAAAAAGGGCAGCTTCGGCTGCCCTTTTTGCGTTCCGGCGCCCCGGGGGCGCCAACCGATCGGCTGGTCAGGCGATCAGGCGATCAGGTCCAGGTCCTTCAGCAAGCGCAGCGCCGCGCGGTACTCGCCTTCCTGCACGAGCTTGTTCCAGTCCAGGGGCTTGCGGCGGCCGAACAGCTTGCGGATGCGCCGCTGCGACGTCTTGGTCATCGACGCCTCCAGTTCGGTCAGCAACTGGTCGGCCTTGTCCGGGTTGTTGCAGATCAGGACCATGTCGCAGCCGGCATCCAGCGCGGCGCGGGCGCCCTGCGTGACGCTGCCGGCCACGCTGGCGCCTTCCATGCTCAGGTCGTCGCTGAAGATCACGCCCTCGAAGCCGAGCTGGGTGCGCAGCACGTCCTGCAGCCAGAACCGCGAGAAGCCGGCCGGGTTCGGATCCACCTTCGGGTAGATCACGTGCGCCGGCATGACCGATGCCAGCGCCTGGCCCATCCAGTCGTACGGCCGGGCATCGTGGGCCAGGATCTCGTCGAGCGTCCGCTCGTCGACCGGCACCGCCACGTGCGAGTCGGCCTCGACGTAGCCGTGCCCCGGAAAGTGCTTGCCGCAGTTGGCCATGCCAGCCAGCAGCAGGCCGTGCGTCAGGTGGTTGGCCAGCATCGTCACCACGCGCGGATCGGCATGGAACGCCCGGTCGCCAATCACGCCGCTGCGCCCGAAATCCAGGTCCAGCACCGGCGTGAAGCTCAGGTCGATGTCGCAGGCACGCAGTTCGGCGGCCAGCACGTAGCCGCAGGCGATGGCCGCCTTGGTGGCCAGCAGCACGTCGCGGTCCCAGAGCTGGCCCAGCCTGGCCATGGCCGGCAGGTGCGTGAAGCCGTCGGTTTTGGCGCGCTGCACGCGGCCGCCTTCGTGGTCGATGCAGATCAGCACGTCTTCGCGGACGTTGCGGATCGCGCGGGTCAGGGCCACCAGTTGGGCGCGCGATTCGAAGTTGCGCGCGAACAGGATCACCCCGCCGGTCAGCGGATGGGCGATGCGCCGTTCATCTTCCGCGTTGAGCTGCTTGCCTACCACGTCGAGCACCACCGGGCCGGGGTGCTTGCCGGTCAATTTCTTGTTCATGTTCGTTCAGTTCGAGGCTGTTTCAGGCAGCGGGCCGGGCTGGCCGGTCCGCTCGGCGATCGCGAAGGCGACCGCGTAGTCATGTTCATCGCTGACACTGACCCGGATGGTCAGGCCGCGTTCCCTCACCCAGTCGGCCAGCTCGCCCGTGCATTGCGGCGTGGGCTCGCCCGACGGCAGGTTCAGCAACTCCATGGCCCGCCACGTCATCGGCCAGCGCATGCCCAGGCCAATGGCCTTGGAGAACGCCTCCTTGGCGGCGAAGCGCGTGGCCAGGAACGCCAGGCCGCGCTTTTCCGAGCGGGCCTTGCGCGCGTGATAGACCTTCAGTTCACGCGGGCCGAGCACCTTTTCGGCAAAGCGGCCGCGCGTGCGGTCCATCACGCCCTGGACGCGGTCGATCTGGATGATGTCGGTGCCGACGCCGTAGATCACGCGGCCTGCCCCGGCACCGGATAGCGGGTGCCCAGCCGGGCGGCGACCATGATCGCCTTCATCTCGCGCACGGCGTTCTGCCAGCCGACGAAGACCGCGTGGGCCACCACCGCGTGGCCGATGTTCAGTTCCTGGATGCCGGGCAGCGCCGCAATGCGCTGCACGTTCGTGTAGTGCAGGCCGTGGCCGGCGTTGACGACAAGCCCGTGCTTCTGGCCCGCCGCGACGCCCTGCGCCACGCGCTGGAATTCGGCTTCCTGCGCCTCGGCCGTGTGGGCGTCGGCGTAGGCGCCGGTATGGATCTCGATCACGGGCGCCTTGCAGGCGGCCGCGGCGGCAATTTGGTCGGCATCGGCGTCGATGAACAGCGAGACGCGGATGCCGGCATCGGCCAGCTGGCGGCACGCGGCGCTGACCTGCTCGAAGTGACCGGCCACGTCGAGCCCGCCTTCGGTGGTCACTTCCTCGCGCTTCTCAGGCACCAGGCAAACGTCCTGCGGCTTGATCTCGCAGGCGATGTCGAGCATCTCGGCGGTGATCGCGCATTCCAGGTTCATGCGCGTGGCCAGCCGGGGCCGCAGCGCGCGCACGTCGGCGTCGCGGATGTGGCGGCGATCCTCGCGCAGGTGCAGCGTGATCAGGTCCGCGCCGGCTTCCTCGGCCTGCAACGCGGCCTGGATCGGATCGGGATAGACCGTGCCGCGCGCATTGCGCAGCGTGGCAACGTGATCGATATTGATGCCGAGGTCGATGACCCCGGGATGCGCGTGGAAAATCATGCCGGCTTGCTCGGGATAAGGGAAATCAAAGGTACTGCAGGTCGATCAGGATCTGGCGCGTCTTCAGCGGCTCGCCCTGCAGATAATAATGCAGCAGGAACCGCATCAGCGCGCGGCTTTGCGTAACCGTTTGTGCGCGGCCGTAGTCGTCCTGCGCCATGTCCAGCAGCGTCTGGCCCAATACCACCGGCCAGCTCGACGGATCGCTCGCCTGCGCGCGCCGCACGCCGCGCTCGGGCTGGTAGACGTAGTCCAGCCCCGCCTGCACGCGCTCGCCGGTCTTGGTGCACTGGTCGAACGCCACCGCAAAGCCGGTTTCCTGCAGCAGCACCCGCTCGAAGCTGCGCAGCACCAGGCTGGCCGATTCGCCATGCGCCAGCCGCGTCAACGTGATCATGTAGTGCTTGAACAACGCCGGATGCGCGTCTTCGCGCGGGCAGAAACGCAATAGCAGTTCGTTGAGATAGAAGCCCGAGAGCAGCGCATCGCCGGCCAGCGGCAGCATGCCGCCGACGTACTCGGCCTTGGTCAGCGTCTTGACCTCGCCCCGCCCCGTCCAGGACAGCGCGATCGGGTGGAAATGCTGGAGCACCGGGCGCAGCGCCGAATGCGGGCGCTTGGCGCCTTTGGCGACCATCGCCATGCGCCCGTGGTCGCGCGTGAACACGTCCAGGATCAGGCTCGTTTCGCGGTACGGGTAGGCATGCAGCACAAAGCCGGCCTCGTTGCTGACGCGCAGTTCGGAGCGCGCCGGCACGATCCGCATGGCGCGGTCCATCATCTCGCGGCCGGCGGCCACGGCCGGGTTCAGCGCGGGAATGCCGCCCGACTCCAGCACCTCGGCCGCTTCCTCGGCAATCGGATCGGCACTGCGCGCACGCGGCGCGGCGGCGCGGCGCACGTCGGGCATCTTGCTCACTCGTAGCCGTAGGCGCGCAGTCCGGCTTCGTTGTCGGCCCAGCCGCTCTTGACCTTGATCCACATCTCCAGGTAGACCTTGCCGTCGAACAGCTTTTCCATGTCCAGGCGCGCCTCGGTGGAGATCTGCTTGAGCTTGCTGCCCTTGTTGCCGATGATCATGGCCTTGTGGGCGTCGCGCTCGACCAGGATCGTGGCGAACACCCGACGCAGCCGGCCTTCGGTCTCGAACTTGTCGATGACGACGGTGCTCGTGTACGGCAGTTCGTCACCGGTCCAGCGGAACACCTTCTCGCGGATGATTTCCGACGCCAGAAAGCGCTCGCTGCGGTCCGTCATGGCGTCGACGTCGTACATCGGCTCGCCTTCGGGCAGGAACGGGCGGATGATGGCCAGCAGCCGCTGGATGTGGTCGCGTGTCTTGGCCGACATCGGCACCACTTCCGTGAACGGAAAGCGCTGCCCCATCTGCTCCAGGAACGGCATCATCACTTCATAGCGGCCTTCGCCGATGCGGTCGAGCTTGTTGCAGACCAGCAGCACGGGCACGTTCTTCGGCAGCAGCGTCAGCACCTTTTCGTCATCGGGGCCGAAATAGCCGGCTTCCACGACGAACAGCACCACATCCACCGAAGACAGCGTCGACGTGACGGCGCGGTTCAGCGACCGGTTCAGCGCGCTGGCGTGCCGCGTCTGGAAGCCCGGCGTGTCCGCGAACACGTACTGGGCGTCGTCCGTGGTCTGGATCCCGACGATGCGGTGGCGCGTGGTCTGCGCCTTGCGTGACGTGATGCTGACCTTCTGGCCGACCAGCGCGTTCATCAGCGTGGATTTGCCGACATTGGGGCGGCCAACGATGGCCACGGTGCCGCAGCGGAAAGCCGGGGCACCGGACGGGTCCGCAGCATCCTGCTGCGGAGGGAGAGAATCGGTCATTCCTTCAACCTGAGAGACAACTGGGGATCCGGCGGCACCGGCTGCTTGCGCGTCTTGCCCGTGCGTTCGGCACGGCTGCGCTTGAGCAACTGCGGCACCAGCTTCTGGACTTCGTCCAGCGCCAGCTTGGCCGCCGCCTGCTCGGCCGCCCGGCGCGACGCGCCGGTGCCGAACACGCGCACCTCCAGTTTAGGCACGATGCACTCGACTTCAAATTGCTGGCTGTGCGCCGCGCCGTGCGTGGCTATGACGTTGTACTGCGGCAGGGCAATCTTGTGGCCCTGCAGGTACTCCTGGAGCAGCGTCTTGGCATCCTTGCCCAGCGTGCGCGGATCGACCTGCTCCAGAATGGGGATATACAGCTTGCGGATCAGCGCCCGGGCGGCGTCGAATCCGCTATCGAGAAAGACCGCGCCGACGATGGCCTCCAGCGCATCGGCAAGGATCGAGGGGCGGCGGAAACCGCCGCTCTTCAGTTCGCCCTCGCCCAGGCGCAGCGCGTCGGACAGTTGCAGCATCTGCGCAATCTCGTACAGCGCCTGCTGCTTGACCAGGTTGGCGCGCACGCGCGACAGGTCGCCCTCGTCCAGCTTGCCGAACATGCCGTAGAGCATGTCCGCCACCGCGCAGTTGAGCACCGAATCGCCCAGGAATTCCAGCCGTTCGTTGTGCTGCGCATTATGACTGCGATGCGTGAGCGCCTGCTGCAGCAATTCGGGCTTGCTGAATCGGTAGCCGAGACGTTGCTGCAAGGCGTCGAGGGTCATGTCTTTACTGCGTTCCCGAATAGGTAATCAAAAAGCTCAACGGTCCGTAGACCTTCACTTCGGTCCGGTATTCGAAGCCGATGGACCGGATTCGGCCGGTTTCGTCCTCGTTCACGTCCAGATCCTCACCCCGGATCGAGGTGATGTTGTCGATCTGGGCCTGCCTGTCGAAATTGGCGGCCACGTCCTTGCGGTTCATGGCCCGGTCACGGGCGTAATTGATCGCGCGCTTGACCGAGAAATATTCCATGGCACTGGGTAACGATTTCAGTGCCGGCAATGCGACCGCCGCAATCAGAATGACGACGACCAGCATCGACCCCAACGAAAATCCACGTGATCTATCGATCACCAAAGCACGGACTTTCCCCCGATTAACCCCAAACTGCTGACCCATCGCGCTGCCCTCTTTAGTGAGTGTTTTGCGCCGCCTGGAGCCGCCAACTGCTTATTTGAACGACCCCACGCGCCCGAAATTGCCCAGATTCATCCAGATCATGAAGGCCTTGCCGACGATATTCTTGTCCGGCACGAACCCCCAGTAACGGGAATCGAGGCTGTTGTCACGGTTATCTCCCATGACGAAATAGTGACCTTCCGGCACCTTGCACGTCAGGCCCTGCTGATTGTAAGTGCAGTTATCGCGGAACGGAAAATCCGGATCGGCGCCCGCCACGAATGCCGGCCGGTCCGCGTCGTTCAGGATGCCATGTTCGGGGCCGCCCGGCAGCTTTTCGGTGAAATGCTTCGAGTAGGCCAGCCGTTCCTCGTCCAGGTATTCCGGCAACTGGCTGTATTCGGCCGGCTTGCCATTGATCGTCAGCTTCTTGTTCTCGTAGCGCACCACGTCGCCCGGCACGCCAATCACGCGCTTGATGTAGTCGAGCGATTCGTCCTTCGGGTAACGGAACACCATCACGTCGCCACGCTGCGGCTCGCCGATATCGACGACCTTCTTGTTCACCACCGGCAGCCGGATGCCGTATTCATACTTGTTCACCAGGATGAAATCGCCGATCAGCAGCGTCGGGATCATCGACCCGGAAGGAATCTTGAACGGCTCGACCACGAACGAGCGCAGCACGAATACGGCCAGGATGACCGGGAAGAAGCTCGCCGAATATTCCAGCCACCACGGCTGGCGCATTTTTTCCTCGGCCAGCCTGGCGCGCGAGCGATCCAGATCGGCGGTGCCCTGCCCAGCCTGCATGTACTGGCGCTGCGAGTCGAACTCGGCCAGCGCCAGTTGTGTCACGCTGCGGCGCTGGCGTTCGAAGACCAGCTTGTCAGCAACCCAGGCAATGCCCGTAATGACGACCAGCACGAAAAGGATCAGTGCAAAATTCATGACGGCTTGGAGTGATGTCTATTTTGTTGGTATCGCTCGGAGGTTCCGGCCGGTTGGCGACGCTTATTTGTCGTCCACCTGCAGGATGGCCAGGAAGGCTTCCTGCGGGATTTCCACCGTGCCCACCTGCTTCATCCGCTTCTTGCCGGCTTTCTGCTTTTCCAGCAGTTTCTTTTTCCGCGAAATATCGCCGCCATAGCATTTGGCCAGCACGTTCTTGCGCAGCGCCTTGACGTTCTCGCGCGCGATGATGTTCGACCCGATGGCGGCCTGGATGGCCACGTCGTACATCTGGCGCGGAATGATTTCCCGCATCTTGGCCGCCACCTCGCGCCCGCGGTATTGCGAGTTCGAGCGGTGCACGATGACGGACAGCGCGTCGACCTTGTCGCTGTTGATCAGGATGTCGACCTTGACCACGTCGGACGGACGATATTCCTTGAATTCGTAATCCATCGACGCATAACCGCGCGACACCGATTTCAGCCGGTCGAAGAAATCCATGACGATTTCCGCCATGGGAATTTCGTACGTCAGTTGCACCTGCTTGCCGTGGTAGCTCATGTTGATCTGCGAGCCGCGTTTCTGCGTGCACAGCGTGATCACCGAGCCGACATAATCCTGCGGCATATACAGGTTGACGGTCACGATCGGTTCCAGAATCGCCTCGATCCGGCTCGGATCGGGCATTTTGGCCGGGTTTTCCACCGTCACCATCGTGCCGTCGCGCAACTGGACCTGGTAGACCACGGTCGGCGCGGTCGTGATCAGGTCCATGTCGAATTCGCGCTCCAGCCGTTCCTGCACGATTTCCATGTGCAGCAGGCCCAGGAAGCCGCAGCGGAAGCCGAAGCCCAGCGCCTGCGAGACTTCCGGCTCGAACTGCAGCGACGCGTCGTTCAGGCGCAGCTTTTCCAGCGATTCGCGGAGCGCTTCGTACTGGTTGGCTTCCACCGGATACAGGCCGGCAAACACCTGCGGCTTGACTTCCTTGAAGCCGGGCAGCGGTGCTTCCGCGCGGCGCTGGATCGTGGTGATCGTGTCGCCGACCTTGGCCGCCTTCAGTTCCTTGATGCCGGCGATGACGAAGCCCACCTGCCCGGCCGTCAGCGCGTCGCGCTGGATCGATTTTGGCGAAAATACGCCCACTTGCTCGGTCAGGTGCTGCGCCCCGGTGGCCATCAGCAGGATCTTGTCCTTGGGACGCAGCGTGCCGTTGACCACGCGCACCAGCATCACCACGCCGACGTAGTTGTCGAACCACGAGTCGATGATCAGCGCCTGCAGCGGCGCGTCCGCGTTGCCCTTGGGCGGCGGCACCTTGGCGATCAGCGCCTCGATCACGTCTTCCACGCCCTGGCCGGTCTTGGCCGAGCACGGCGTGGCGTCGCTCGCGTCGATGCCGATGACGTCCTCGATTTCCTGCTTGGCGTTGTCCGGATCGGCCTGCGGCAGGTCGATCTTGTTCAGCACCGGCACCACTTCCACGCCCAGCTCGATGGCGGTGTAGCAGTTGGCCACGGTCTGCGCTTCCACGCCCTGCGACGCATCGACGACCAGCAGCGCGCCTTCGCACGCCGACAGCGAGCGGCTGACTTCATAGCTGAAGTCGACGTGGCCCGGCGTGTCGATGAGGTTGAGGTTGTAGACCTGGCCGTCGCGCGCCTTGTAGCTCAACGCGGCGGTCTGGGCCTTGATCGTGATGCCGCGCTCTTTCTCGATGTCCATCGAGTCGAGCACCTGCGCTTCCATTTCCCGATCCGACAGCCCGCCACAGCGCTGAATGATCCGATCGGCCAGGGTCGATTTACCGTGGTCGATGTGGGCAATGATCGAAAAATTACGAATATGGTCCATCTAATGATCTGGAAAGCGCCAGCGCGGCCCGGCAAGTCAGATGGCGCGGGCGCGGCAAGAAAGGAGGGGCGCAGGATTTTGCGCCAATCCGCGATTTTACAGTAGTTTCAAGGACTTCCGTCGCGGGAAATGGGTGGCGCGTGGCGCGCCGGCCGCCGTCCGGCATGGCGCCTCGCGCACGCGCCAAGAAAAAACGCGCCGGAGATGCCCTCCGGCGCGATTTCCTGGCCGACGAACGGCCCGAAACGGGCCATTTCCGTGCCCCAGCGCCTTAACGGCTCTGGCTCGGACGCAGCGTCAGCACCTGGGTGGCGTCGCCGCGTCGCACGAACACGGCGGCCATCCGGTTGCGATCGAGCCCCTTGACCAACTCGTTGAACTGGCGCGCGCCCGTGATATCGGTGTCGCCGACGCGCAGGATCACGTCGCCGGGCCGGATGCCGGCGCGGGCCGCCGGGCCGTCGGCCGTCTCGACCTCCACGCCAGACTTGATCTTCAGCTCGCGCAGCTTGGTCTCGGCAATGTCGCTGACCACCAGCCCCAGCGCGTTCGGCTTGGCGGCCTGCTGCTCCTCGCCGCCGCTGTTGCCACGGCGATCCCCCTTGCGGGCGGCGGACTTGGCGCCATCCGGCTCCAGCTCGGCCACGGTGATCTGCACGTCGCGCGTCTGGCCCTTGCGCCACACCTGCAGCGGCACGCGGGTGCCCGGCTTGGTATCGCCGACCATGCGCGGCAGGTCGGACGCCTTCTCGATGTCGCGGCCGTTGAACTTCAGGATGATGTCGCCGGCCTCGATACCAGCCTTTTCCGCCGGACCGCCCGGTTCGACGCTGCCGACCAGCGCGCCCCGCGCCCGGCCCAGGCCCAGCGAGTCGGCGGCTTCCTTCGACACATCGCTGATCGCCACGGCGATCCGGCCGCGCGTCACCCGGCCGCTCGTCTTGAGCTGCTCGGTCACGCGCATCGCCTCGTCGATCGGAATCGCGAACGAAATGCCCATGTAGCCACCGCTGCGGCTGTAGATCTGCGAGTTGATCCCGATGACCTCGCCGCGCAAGTTGATCAGCGGCCCGCCCGAGTTGCCGGGGTTCACGGCCACGTCGGTCTGGATGAACGGCAGGTAGTCGCCCGTATCGCGGCCCTTGGCCGACACGATGCCGGCGGTCACGCTGTTGTCGAGTCCGAACGGCGAGCCGATGGCCAGCACCCACTCGCCCGGCCGGATCTTGTCCGAATCGCCAAGCGCCAGGCGCGGCAGGTTGCTCGCCTCGATCTTGAGCAGCGCCACGTCCGTACGCTTGTCGGAACCGATCAGCTTGGCCTTGAATTCGCGCTTGTCGGGCAGCGTGACGTAGATGGTCTCGGCGTCCGCCACGACGTGGGCGTTGGTCATCACGTAGCCATCGGCGCTGATGATGAACCCCGACCCCACGCCCCGGCTCTGCTCTTCGCCCTGGGGCGGCGTCTGCGGCTGGCCGCGGCGCGGCGGCGTGGGCGTGCCGGGCATCGGGACGCCGAAGAAGCGGCGGAAGAACTCCGCCATCTCGTCGTCCTCGGGAGAATTGCCGCGCGAGCGCACGCGCTCCGTGGTGCGGATATTGACCACGGCGGGACTCGCCTTTTCGACCAGATCGGTGAAATCGGGCAGGTTGTAATTCGAGGCCGCGGCCTGGGCGTGGCCCAGTTCGGATACGGCCGGACCAAGCACAAGCATGGCCACCATGACCATGGCCCGCGCCAGGGCTGGGGATCTGGAAATCATCGACGAACTCCCGGGAGAATCAGCGAGAAACGGTTGCTTCGCGGCAGGCTTGGCCGGGGGCGCCTGCGAAGCGCACGGCCTGGTGGTGCGGCGCGGGATTCGCTGCCCCGCCGACACACCAGGAACTGGCTCAGTGTAACGCCTTGGGCGGGCGGTACTCCACGCCGGCTGCGAACTGCTTGACGGTGGCGGCCGGCACTTCACCGACCACGGTGATCCAGTAGTCGGACACCCGTCGCACCACCACCTGGGTCGCCCCGAGCGAGGCCACGCCTTCGCGGCGGGCACGTTGTTCCGAGACCGGCTCGATGAACACCGACAGGCCGGTCAGCCCATCGCTGTACACCACCTGCAGCACCTCGAACACGCCGGCGGGCTTGCTGCCCTGCGGCGGGGTCCGCAATTCGCCCAGCGGGCGGCGGACTTCGCGAATCTTCTGGAACCCCTTGATCGGGGTGTTGATGGTCCAGCCCTCGTCGGCGATATTGGCCGACTGGTAGCTGACCTCGTAGTGGTTCCACGACGCCGCAGCCTTGATGGCGTTCAGGATGCGTTGCTTGTCCGACGGCACGCCGATGTCGACCTGCGAGAACGCCACCTGCTCCAGCACCTTGCCGCCTTCGCCGATGGTCTGGGCGCGCATCAGCAGGCCGGAGTTGCGGTCCGCCCAGAGGCGCACGGCATACCGGGCCGAATCATGCGGCTCCAGCGCGAATACCTCGCACTCGACACCGGCAACGCGCTCCGCCGGCAGCTTGCGCATGTCGTACAGATCGAGCACGTCGCTCTTGTTCGTGGCCAGCAGCGCCGGGAAGCGGTCCTTCGCCTCCTGCTTCTCCACCACGACGAGCTTCGCCTCGGGAATCAGGCTATGCACGACGTCGTTCTGGCGCAGCACCTCGCGCGGCTTGCCGTCCAGGGTCTCCAGGCGTTCGTACTCGTTGTGCGCGAGGTCGCTGTAATGCTGGATACGCGAGGCATGCATGACGCTGCCGCGCTGGTAGATCAGCGTGCCGACGTAGTTCTCGCGCTGGGCGGCGCGATGGATCTTGTTGAGCCACGCGGTGGCATCGCGTCGGTTCAGCGTGCTGTCCGACGGCTGCGCGGTGGCCGCGGCAGCAGTCAGACACAAGGCCAGAAAAAAGGACCTGCGCAGGCCCTTCCTTCCATGTACGCCCGCTACATTTACGGGCGACCGTCCTTTATGCATGTCCGGCATTATTCCTGCGAATTATCCTGGGAGAAGTTGGCACCGTTGGCCACCGTGCGCATGGTCGGCACAAAGGCGTCGGTCGCCACCGACGTGCGGTGCGCACGCAGGTATTCGTCGAGCCGCGGATCGCGGATCATCTGCGCGCTGTCGGCGGAGACGGTGACGATGCCGCCCGGCGCGGCCGCGACCGGCGCACCGGCCTTCATCGCGCTGCCAGGCTGCTGGTCGGCGCGCGCCACGATGGCGTCCGGCGCGCCCACGTCACCCGTGCCGCGCATCTGCGGCACAACCACCCAGCTCACCGCGGCCACGGCGGCGGCGATTGCCGTACCGGGCACCACGCGGCGCACCCACGACGGGCGCACCAGCAGGCGGTGGCGGCGCGCGGCGGCTACCGCCGGCACCAGCACGTGCGGTTCGGCCTCGAGCCGGGCAGAAAACCGGGAAAGAAAATCGCCGGTGGACCCCGCGTGCGACAGCTCTTCCGAGCGCAGCGTGTCACCGATCAGTTGATACATCGACCAGTCGGCCATCCCGCTATCGTCTTTCGCGATATCGAGCGCCGCGTCGACTTCGTGCGCCGTCAGCTCACCATCCATCAGGATGGAGACCTGCTCCGCTGCTTCCATTACATGAACCGACTGCTTATGAGCCTGACCCATTTCCAACCCCAAGAAATTCCATGAAACACCGATAAATCCCGTCACTACCGCTTGTCGTTTATCGATGCAGGAATAGGCTGCAACGCTGGCTGCACGACATTCTTACTTACCACCGCTTGCCCTCTGCCGTTCCCAGCAGGGGCCGCAATTTTTCCGCAATCGCCTCGCGCGCCCGGAAAATCCGCGAGCGCACCGTGCCGATCGGACACCCCATCGCCTCCGCGATTTCCTCGTAGCTGAGGCCTTCGATCTCGCGCAGCGTGATGGCGGTACGTAATTCCTCGGGCAATGCTTCCATCGCGCGGTTTACCGTATCGGCAACCTGGCGCGTGTGCAGCATGGACTCCGGCGTATTGATATCCCTTAGTTGCTCACCGTCCGCAAAAGTTTCAGCCTCTTCGGCATCGATATCGCTGGAGGCTTCGGGACGGCGCCCCTGGGTCGCCAGGTAGTTCTTGGCGGTGTTGACAGCGATCCGGTACAGCCACGTGTAGAAGGCGGATTCCCCCCGGAACTGGGGCAGGGCACGGTAGGCCTTGATAAAGGCATCCTGCGCCACATCCTCCACTTCTGCGGGGTCCCGGACAAGGCGCGAGATCAGGCGGATGATCTTCCGGTGGTACTTGACCACCAGCAGTTCAAAGGCCTTCTTGTCGCCCTGCTGGACGCGTTCAACTAGAAGCTGATCGGCTTCGCGTTCGCTCACGAATGGTTCACCTGCTGCAGTGTATCTCTTGGTTTCGTCGTCACGACAAGCGTTGTATTTTACCTACGATCGGGGCGCCGCTGGGTGTCGCAAAGCGCATTCTGTGACCGCGGAGACGCAAATTGGTTCACTTGCCGGGTTGCGCGGTTGCACCGGCGTGCAACCGCGGCAGGGAACGAACCGGGAACATGCGGAATGGAGACCGGGGCCCTCCGGTCGAAGGGCCCGGTCCCGCGCGACGGCTGCCGCGCGTTCAGATACGGCGGAAAACGAGCGTGCCGTTGGTACCGCCGAAGCCGAAGTTGTTCTTCACGGCCACGTCGATCTTCATGTCACGCGCGGTGTTGGCCACGTAGTCCAGGTCGCACTCGGGATCCTGGTTGAAGATGTTGATCGTCGGCGGCGACACCTGGTTGTGCAGCGCCAGCACCGTGAAGACCGATTCCAGGCCGCCCGCGCCACCCAGCAGGTGGCCGGTCATCGACTTGGTCGAGTTGACGGCCACCTTGTAGGCGGCGTCGCCCAGCGCCAGCTTGATCGCGTCGGACTCGTTCTTGTCGCCCAGCGGCGTCGACGTGCCATGCGCGTTCAGGTAGTTCACCTCGTCCGGATTCACCCCGGCGTCCTTCAGGGCCGCCACCATGCAACGGCGCGGGCCGTCCGTATTGGGGGCGGTCATGTGGAACGCGTCGCCGCTCATGCCGAATCCGACCAGCTCGGCGTAGATCCGGGCGCCCCGGGCCTTGGCCGATTCGTACTCTTCCAGCACCATCACGCCGGCGCCCTCGCCCAGCACGAAGCCGTCGCGGTCCTTGTCCCACGGACGCGACGCGGTAGCCGGGTCCTCGTTGCGGGTGGACAGCGCGCGCGCCGCGGCAAAGCCGCCGATACCCAGCGGCGAGACCGTCGACTCGGCGCCGCCGGCCAGCATCACGTCGGCGTCGCCGGCCTGGATCAGGCGGGCGGCCAGGCCGATGCTGTGCAGGCCGGTCGTGCAGGCCGTCACGGCCGCCAGGTTCGGACCCTTCAGGCCGTGGATGATCGACAGGTGGCCCGAGATCATGTTGATGATCGACCCCGGCACGAAGAACGGCGAGATCCGGCGCGGGCCGCGGTTGGCCAGCGTCATCTGCGTGTCCTCGATCATCGGCAGGCCGCCGATGCCCGAGCCCACCAGCACGCCCACGCGGTCGGCGTTGGCGTCGGTCACTTCCAGACCGCTGTCCTTCAGCGCCTGCGAACCAGCCGCAATGCCGAAATGGATGAAGGTATCCATATTGCGGGCTTCCTTGGCCGGGATGTATTCCTCGGCGTTGAAGCCCTTCACCTCGCCGGCAAAATGAACTGCCAGGGCGGAGTGATCGAATTTGGTGACGGTGGCGATGCCGGACTTGCCGGCAACCAGATTGGCCCAGCCTTCGGCAACCGTGTTTCCGACCGGAGACACAAGGCCGAGCCCAGTGACGACGACGCGACGACGGCTCACTATTCTTTCCTACGAGTGCGTGAAGTGGAACCGGAATGCTTCAGGACCCGGCGCGGGCTGCCGACATATGTCATAGGGCAGTTGGCCAGATACCTTTCCGATACAGCTTCTTCGAACAGACGAAAGCCACAGAAAACGGCATGACAGGACCGTGACGGCCCCGTCCATGCGCCTTCTGTGGCTCGGAATATGATGACGACGGCTTAAGCCTTGACGTGCGCGGTGGCGTAGTCGATGGCTTGTTGCACGGTCGTGATCTTCTCGGCTTCCTCATCCGGAATTTCCATGCCGAATTCATCTTCCAACGCCATCACGAGTTCAACCGTGTCCAGCGAGTCCGCACCGAGGTCATTCACGAACGACGATTCGTTCTTGATGTCTGCCTCGGCCACGCCAAGCTGTTCAGCCACGATTTTCTTGACGCGTTGTTCGATATTGTCCATGTAACCCTCCAGGGAAGTTCGACAAAAAGTGGGCGCATTTTAGCAGGTTTGGACCACAAAAAATCCGCCTGCCAATCTTTGCAAGAATCGCGCCCGATTGGTTTCAAAAACAGCCACTTCAACCGGCTTCTTGCGGCTTCTCCCTCGAAACCGAAGCCGGCCAGAATCCTCAGTTCATGTACATGCCACCATTCACGTGCAGCGTGGTGCCCGTGATGTACGCGGCCTGCGGACCAGCCAGGAAAGCCACCGCGTTGGCGATGTCCTCGGGCTGGCCCAGGCGGCCCAGCGGAATGCGCGATTTCAGGCTGGCCTGCTGCTCTTCCGACAGGACCTTGGTCATGTCCGTGTCGATGAAGCCCGGCGCCACGCAGTTCACGGTCACGTTACGGCTGCCGATCTCGGCCGCCAGCGCGCGCGTCATGCCCTCCACGCCGGCCTTGGCCGCCGAGTAGTTCATCTGGCCCGCATTGCCGACCGACCCCACCACCGACGTGATGTTGATGATGCGCCCGCCGCGGGCCTTCATCATCGGGCGCAGCACGGCGCGCGACAGCCGGAACACGGCCGTCAGGTTCGTGTCGATCACGGCCGTCCAGTCGTCGTCCTTCATGCGCATGGCCAGTTGGTCCTGCGTGATGCCGGCGTTGTTCACCAGCACGGCCAGGCCGCCATGCGTCTTCACGATCTCGTCGATCACGGCGTCGCAGCGCGCGGCGTCGTTCACGTTCAGCACCACGCCATGCCCTTTCAGCCCTTCGGCCGATAGGTATTCGCCGATGCCCGCGGCGCCGGCCTCGCTCGTGGCGGTGCCGATCACCATGGCACCCTGGCGAGCCAGTTCCAGCGCGATCGCCCGGCCGATGCCGCGCGAGGCGCCCGTCACCAGCGCGACCTGATTTTCCAGCGTCTTGCTCATGTTGCGTTCGTTCCTTGGTCTTATTTCAGCAGCGCCAGCGTTTCCTGCAGCGATGCCGGATCGAAGATTGCACCACCCACCAGGTTGCTGTCGATGCGCTTGGTCATGCCGGCCAGTACCTTGCCCGGGCCGCACTCGATGACATGGGTCACGCCCTCGGCGGCCATCTTCTGCACGCACTCGACCCAGCGCACCGGCGCGGCGGCCTGGCGGACCAGCGCGTCCTTGATCTGGTCCGGGTCGTTGACGATGGCCACGTCGACGTTGTTGACCAGCGGGATCGACGGCGCCGAGAACGCCAGGCCGGCCATGCGCTCGCGCAGGCGGTCCGATGCCGGCTTCAGCAGCGACGAGTGGAACGGGGCCGACACCGGCAGCGGCAGCGCGCGCTTGGCGCCCTTGCCCTTGGCGATCTCGCACGCCTTTTCCACGGCGGCCTTGTTGCCGGCGATTACCACCTGGGCCGGGGCATTGAAGTTGACGGCTTCCACCACGCCCACACCGGCCGCGGCCGCCTCGGCGCAGGCCGCGCGCACATCATCGTCGGACAGGCCGAGGATCGCGGCCATGCCGCCCTCGCCCACCGGCACCGCTTCCTGCATGGCCTGGGCGCGGAAGCGCACCAGCGGCACCGCGTCGGCAAACGGGATCACGCCCGCGGCCACCAGGGCCGAATACTCGCCGAGGCTGTGGCCGGCCACCAGCGCCGGCGCCGGACCGCCGGCATCCAGCCAGGCGCGGTACACGGCCACGGCCGCGGTCAGCATCACGGGCTGGGTGTTGGTCGTCAGGTTCAGTTCTTCCGCCGGGCCTTCGGCAATCAGCTTGCCGATGTCCTGGCCCAGCGCCGCCGAAGCTTCGTCGAGCGTGGCGCGCACCACCGGGTGGTCGGCGAACGCGTTGAGCATGCCAACCGATTGCGAACCCTGTCCGGGGAAAACGAATGCGAATTTCATCGGCAATCCAGTCCTAGCTATTCATCGTGTCGAGCGGTGCGGCGCCGGCTGGCGGCGCGCACCGGCCGCATATTACATGCGCAGCAGCACCGCGCCCCAGGTGAAGCCGCCGCCCACGCCTTCCATCAGCACGGTCTGGCCCGGCTGGATGCGGCCGTCGCGCACGGCCACGTCCAGCGCCAGCGGGATCGACGCGGCCGAGGTGTTGCCATGCTCGTGGACCGTCGCCACCATGCGCTCGCCGGGCAGGCCCAGCTTCTTGGCCGTACCCTGCATGATGCGGATGTTGGCCTGGTGCGGAATCAGCCAGTCGATCTGGTCAGCCTGCATCTCGGCCGCGGCGATGGCCTCGCGGGCCACCTTGTCCAGCACCGTGACGGCCAGCTTGAACACCGCCTGGCCGTCCATGTGCAGGAAGGCGTTGCCGGTGATGGCACCGCCGGACACGTTGCCCGGCACGCACAGGATATCCACGTGGTTGCCATCGGCATGCATGGCCGACGACAGGATGCCCGGCTCGTCCGAGGCCGTCAGCACCACGGCGCCGGCGCCGTCGCCGAACAGCACGCAGGTGGTGCGGTCGTTGAAGTCGAGGATGCGGGAAAACACTTCGGTGCCGATCACCAGCACGTTCTTGTGCGATCCGCTGCGGATGAACTTGTCGGCCGTCGACATCGCGTACACGAAGCCCGAGCACACCGCCTGCAGGTCGAACGCTGCGCAGTGGTTCGTGATGCCGAGCTTCTGCTGCACCAGGCAGGCGGTGCTCGGGAACACGAAATCGGGCGTGGACGTGGCCACGATGATCAGGTCGATGTCCTGCCGCTCGATCCCGGCGGCGGCAATCGCCTGCTCGGCGGCCTTGACCGCGAGGTCGCTGGCCGTGACGTCGGGTTCCGCCCAGTGGCGCGCCGAAATGCCGCTGCGCGAGACGATCCACTCGTCGCTGGTCTCGATGCCCTTCTCGGCAAGCTGCGCGGCCAGGTCGTGATTCGTGACGCGCCGCGGGGGCAGGTAGCTCCCCGTGCCGATGATTTTTGCGTACTTGGTCATGAGTGTGTCGGATCGTGGTGCTCGCCGGTCCGCCCTGGCCAGGCCGTCGGGCGAACCCTCCGGCCAGCCGCCCGGGGGCGCGCGGCCTCAGGCGGCACGGGTATCGGAATGAGGGTCCGGTGTGTCTGTCTCCGGGCCCGCCGTCGCGGCGCCAGCGGCACCGGACTTGTTGGCGAAGGCCTTGGCAATGCGTTCGATGACGCCATTTCTGGCCGCATCATACCCGCGTTTGATCGCCCACTCAAAGGAATGGGCATCGGCGGATCCGTGGCTCTTGATCACCAGCCCGCGCAGGCCCAGCAGCGAGGCACCGTTGTAGCGGGCCGGGTCCAGCCGCCGCGCCAGGCGCGACAGCACCGGCATGGCCACGGCCGCCAGCAGCTTGGTGAACCACGACCGCGTGAATTCTTCCTTGATCATGCTGCCGATCATCTTGGCCAGGCCCTCGGTGCTCTTGAGCGCCACGTTGCCGACAAAGCCGTCGCAGACGACGATGTCCGTCGTGCCCTTGAAGATGTCGTTGCCTTCCACGTTGCCGTAGAAGTTGAGCTCGGAAGCGCGCAGCAGCTCGCCGGCGGCCTTGACCACCTCGTTGCCCTTGATCACTTCCTCGCCGATGTTGAGCAGGCCCACCGTCGGGTGGTCCTTGTGGTCCACCACGGCCACCATGGCCTCGGCCATGCGCGCGAACTGCAGCAGGTGTTCCGGCTCGCAGTCGGCATTGGCGCCCAGGTCCAGCACCGTGGTGCCCCAGCCCTGCTCGTTCGGAATCGTGGTGGCGATGGCCGGCCGCTCGATGCCTTCGAGCGTCTTGAGCACGTAGCGCGACACCGCCATCAGCGCACCCGTGTTGCCGGCGGAAATACAGGCCCCGGCCTTGCCTTCCTTGACCTGCGTCACGGCCACGCGCATCGAAGAATCCTTCTTCTTGCGCAGCGCCACTTCCACCGGGTCATCCATGGTGATGACCTCGGTCGCGGCCACCACGGTCACGCGCGGATGATCGGTCGCGTGCAGCTTCTTGAGCTGCGCGGCGATGGCGTCGGGCAGGCCGACGAGGACCATCTCGGCGTCGTCGTGACGCGAAAGAAAACTGATCGCCGCCGGCACTGTCACGGAGACTCCGTGATCACCGCCCATGCAGTCGATAGCGAGCTTGATCGTCATTGTTTCCTGATACGGAAAGCGCGCCGGCACCCGCCGCCTCGGTTCGCGGGGACGCAACCAGCCGGACGCGCGAATACGCTGCCGTGCGGGCGCCGAGCGCCCAACAAAAAAGCGGCAACGAGCTTGCCGCTTTCCTGTTTTACACCTGACAACGTGCGCGAGCGAGACACAGGGTCACGCCAGACGACCTGGTCAGTCGTTCTTGGTCTTGATGACCTTGCGACCACGGTAGTAGCCGTTCGGGCTCACGTGGTGGCGCAGGTGGGTTTCGCCCGTGGTCGGCTCGACGGCCAGGGGGGCGACCGACAGATGGTCGTGCGAACGATGCATGCCGCGCTTGGACGGCGACTTCTTGTTCTGTTGAACAGCCATGATGACTCCTTCGAGAATTTTGCGATATTAACACACGCATCCTGCGCAAGGCGTAGCCGGGGCCCGGCCGGATGCTTGACCTGCTACCTGGATGACCGCCACCGGCCGCGCCTCGCGCGGCGTCAGTGCCTGGTCTTCAGGCCGGCCAGCGCCGCGAAGGGCGATGGCCGCTTTTCTTCCTCGGGTGCAGCCTCGGGCTCCACCTCGCCGTCCGCCCCGGTCACGAGCGACTCGTGTACCGTGGGGCAGACCACATGCTTGGGTGCCGTCGGCAACGCCAACAGCACTTCATCCTCTATCAGTTCCAGCGCCGAGAACTTCTTCGACCCCACGATCACGTCGAGTTCGTCGTCGTCCATCGGCGCCTCGTCGGCGGCCGCCTCGCTGGCCACCACCTCGAAGCACATCTTCGTGGCGATCGGCTCGGCGTACACGCCCAGGCATCGCTGGCAATCCAGCCAGACACGGCCGTTGACCGTCACCTCGACGAACAGCCGCTGCGACGCCGGCGCGCCGGGCTCGGCCGCCTCCTCCCGCGCAAACCCGGCGAGGGTGTAGGCAAATGCCTCGTCCCGCGCGGTCGCTGGCGCATCGGCAGCCGTCTCGGCTAAGATGCGCGGCAAATCGCGCACCGGCACCTCTCCCGCCACGCTGCCACCTTTGCGGCAGAAGACGAAGAGATCGGTTTCACGCAGGTCGAAGGCCACGGCGGACGCCGCTGGCTGGGTCGGCTGACTCATACTGAATCGCAGAAATGCCTTGTTTGCCACACATGAGCGGCAACGATGTGCCTGTGCAGCTAAACG
Source organism: Cupriavidus pauculus (assembly GCF_003854935.1). NCBI lineage: Bacteria > Pseudomonadati > Pseudomonadota > Betaproteobacteria > Burkholderiales > Burkholderiaceae > Cupriavidus > Cupriavidus pauculus. Next base: position 2,052,061 of record NZ_CP033969.1, on the reverse strand, counting down.
CGCGATTATACGTTGTTTTTTCCGGATTGGTCAAAGTATACGAACCCGCGCCCGCTGGCGCCCCGTATGCCGGCCATCTTTCGCCACCGCCCTAGCGACCACCCTGTTCCTATGTCTTCCGATGCCCGCCCTGCCCTGATCCTCGGGTCGAGTTCCCCGTACCGCCGCGACCTGCTGGCGCGCCTGCGGGTGCCGTTCGAGGTGGCGACGCCCGACATCGACGAAACGCCGCTGCCCGGCGAACGCCCCGACGCCACCGCGCTGCGGCTGTCGCGCCTGAAGGCCGAAGCCATCGCCCAGCGCCACCCGGGCGCGCTGGTGATTGGCTCGGACCAGGTCTGCACGCTCGACGACCTGCAGATCGGCAAGCCCGGCACCCACGAGAAGGCGCTGGCCCAGCTCCAGCTCATGCGTGGACGCACCGTCACATTCCACTCGGCGCTGTGCCTGCTCGACAGCCGCAACGGCGTGGCCCAGCTTGCCGACGTGCAGACGCGCGTCACGTTCCGCAACCTGTCCGATGCCGAACTCGACGCCTACCTGCGCATCGAGACGCCGTACGACTGCGCCGGCAGCGCCAAGGCCGAGGGCCTGGGCATCGCCCTGCTGGCGCGCGTGGAATCGGACGATCCGACCGCGCTGATCGGCTTGCCGCTGGTGGCGCTGACCGCCATGCTGCGCCAGGCCGGCTACCCGATCCTGGGAGCCTGACCATGCCCGGCATGCTATTCCTGATTCCCAACACGCTCGGCAAGCGCGACGAACACGACCCGGTGAGCGACGTGATTCCGGCCGGCGTGCAGCAGATTGCCGCGCGGCTCGACTACCTCGTCGCCGAGAACGCCAAGACCGCCCGTGCCTTCCTGAAGAAACTGGGCGAAACGGCGCCGCTGGCCCATGCGATCCAGCAGATCGAGATCCGCGAGCTGAACGTCAATACGAAGGCCGACGCGCTGGGCGCGCTGCTGGACCCCATCGCCGCCGGGCGCGACGGCGGGCTGCTGTCCGAGGCCGGCGTACCGGCCGTGGCCGACCCCGGCGCGGACCTCGTGCGGCTGGCCCACGCGCGCGGCATCGCGGTCCGGCCGCTGGTCGGGCCCAGTTCGATCCTGCTGGCGGTGATGGGTTCGGGCCTGAACGGCCAGAGCTTTGCATTCAACGGCTACCTGCCGGTGGACGCCGAGGAACGGGCCCGCAAGCTGCGCGACCTGGAACAGCGTTCGCGCAAGGCGCAGCAAACCCAGGTGTGGATCGAGACGCCGTACCGGAATGGCGCCTTGCTGGACGCGCTGCGCCAGCATTGCGCCGGCACGACCCTGCTGTCGATCGCCGTGGACCTGACGCTGCCGACCGAAGCCATCGTCACGCTGCCCATCGCCGACTGGCGGCCGGACCGCCTGCCGCTGCACAAGCGCCCGGCGATCTTCTCGCTGCTGGCCCAGTAAGAGTAAGAGCCTGGGCCGCCGGGACCGGCCCGGCAGCCTTGGCCTGCTCAGCGCACCACCGGCGCGCCAACGCTCAGCATGACCTTCATCGCGGCCGATCCCACCGCCGCGCCAAACCGCTTGGCCACGCGCTCGGCCACGTTTTCCTTGACCGTGTAGTCGACGATGTCCTCGGCCTTGAACACGTCGCGCGCCACATAGTCGGCGCTGCCCAGGCCATCGGCCAGCCCCAGCTCCACCGCACGCTCGCCCGACCAGAACAGGCCCGAGAACAGCTCCGGATCGTTCTTGAGCCGGTCACCGCGGCCTTCCTTGACCACGTCGATGAACTGCTGGTGGATCTGCTTGAGCATCGATTCGGCAAACGCGCGCTGGCGCGGCACCTCGGGCGAGAACGGGTCGAGCATCCCCTTGTTGGCGCCCGACGTGTAGAGCCGCCGCTGCACGCCGATCTTGTCCATCAGGCCCGTGAAGCCAAACCCGTCCATCAGCACGCCGATCGAGCCGACGATACTGGCCTTGTCGACATAGATCTTGTCGGCCGCGGCCGCGACGTAATAGCCGCCCGACGCGCAGATTTCCTCCACCACCACGTAGAACGGCTTGTCCGGATAGATCTTGCGCAGCCGGTGGATCTCGTCGTTGATGATGCCGGCCTGCACCGGCGAGCCGCCCGGCGAGTTGATCTTGAGGATCACCCCGGCCGCCGACGTGTCGCCGAACGCCGCCTGCAGCGATGCGTTGATCGACTCCGCGCTGGCCGGCGTGCCGGCGGCGATCTCACCTTCCAGCGTGACCATGGCGGTATGGCGGCCGCTGGTGCTGGTCAGGCCGTCGCCCTTGAAGTCGATGACCGCGAACAGGATCAGCGCCAGGATGCCCAGCCCCACCAGCCGGAAGAAGATCTTCCAGCGCCGCGCCGCGCGCTGCTCGCGCAGGCTGGCCAGCAGCACCTTTTCCAGCACATCGCGTTCCCAGCCGCCGGCCGCCCCGCCCACCGGCTTGGCCGGCTTGCCAGCCAGGCGCGCGCGGCGTTCGTCGGCCTCGCGCTGGGCCGCGTCGTCGCCGGCCTTCAGCTCGTCCTCCAGCGGATAGTCGGCACGCGGCGCGGTCTCCAGCGTCTCGTTGCGCGGCGGCGGCTCGGTGCCCCGGTCGGGCTGGCCCGGTTGATCGGAAGGCGATGGCGGTTTTTGCTGTTCTGTCATGCAGATGGACTCAAGCGTCAAACGGGGCCCGGGCGCCGGTCAGCCGGCGTCGGGCGCAAAAAATGGCGCTTCGGGCTGCCAGAAGACAGCGCCGTCACGTTCCTCGATGCGGAGTTTGGCCAGCGCGGCGCCCCGGCAAGGGCCGCCCACGCAGAGGCCGGTGTCCGGCGCATAGGTTGCGCCATGTGTCGCACACATCAAGTATAGGCCCGCACTGTCGAAAAACTGGCCCTCCTGCCAGTCCAGCTCCATGGGCACATGGGCGCACTGGTTCAGGTAGCCGTGGACGGCGCCGTCGTAGCGGATCACGAACGCGCCAATCTCGCGCGGCGGCGCGCCGGACGCACCGGCCGACACCCGGACCGTGAACCGCACGCCGGCGCCGCCATCGACCAGTTCGTCCGCCGCGCACACCCGGCGCGGGGCCAGGCTGCCGTCACGCATGCGTCAGCAGCCACTGCTGCAGGTCGTCGATCGACGTGGCGCAGTGCAGCGGCGCCATCGCGCGCAGCGATTCGGCCGGATGGGCGCCGTAGCAGACGCCCAGCCCGTGCGCGCCGGCGTTGATCGCCATCTGCAGGTCGTGGGTGGTGTCGCCGATCATCAGCGTCCGGTCGATGTCCTGGCCCAGTTCGCGCGTCAGTTCGTGCAGCATGGCCGGGTGGGGCTTCGAAAATGTCTCGTCGGCGCAGCGCGTGGCATCGAACAGCTTGCCAAGGCCGGTGCTGGCCAACGCCCGCTCCAGGCCCACGCGGGTCTTGCCGGTGGCGACGCCCAGAAAGTAGTGCTCGGCGTGCAGCGCCTCCAGCATCTCGCGCACGCCCGGGAACAGCACCAGCTCGGCGTCGCGGGTCAGGAAGTGAAAGCGGTAGCGCTCGGCCAGGCGCGGGTAGTCGGCCGGATCGAGCGTCGGCACGGCATACGACAGCGCGTCCTTCAGGCCCAGCCCGATCACGTGGCTGGCCGCGCTGTCGTCGGGCACGGGCAAGCCGAGGTCGCGGCTGGCCATCTGTATACATTTGGTGATCGTCGGGGTGGAATCCATCAGGGTCCCATCCCAGTCGAAGACGATCAGGTCGAAGCGCTGCCTGGCCATTGCGGTCCTTGGTCGATGCAGAAGTGTTTCAGTGAGAAGTGGCGGCGCGTGGCGCCCGCTTTCAGCCAGCGGCCCCGAGCGGACTCAATTGTTGCAAAAATTCGACACATTCGCCCGGCAGCGGCGCGGAAACCGTCACCGGCACCCCGGTCTGGGGATGCGTGAACGTCAGTTTGTGCGCGTGGAGGAACATCCGCTTGATGCCCGGCCGCGCGCCGCTGCGCGAAAGTGACTTGTTCAGCGCAAAGTCGCCGTACTTGTCGTCGCCGACGATCGGGAAGCCCGTCGATTGCAGGTGGACGCGGATCTGGTGCGTGCGGCCGGTCTTCAGTTCGGCCTCCAGCAGGGTGAATTCCTCGAACGCCTTGACCCGGTTGAACACCGTATGCGACGGCAGGCCGTCGGCCTGCACCCGCACGCGGCGCTCGCCGTCCGGCGTGTTGTATTTATATAGCGGCAGCTTCACGTGCTGCCGCGCGTTTGGAAACTCGCCGGCCACGCAGGCGAAGTAGCGCTTGTCCATGCCGTTGCCGCGGATCTGCTCGTGCAGGTGGACCAGCGCCGAGCGCTTCTTCGCCAGGACCAGGATGCCCGACGTCTCGCGGTCCAGCCGGTGCACCAGTTCCAGGAACTTGGCGTCCGGACGGGCGCGCCGCAGTTGCTCGATCACCCCGAAGGCCACGCCCGATCCGCCATGCACAGCCACGCCGGCCGGCTTGTCGATGACGAGCACGTGGGTATCCTCGAACAGCACCGGAAACTCGCCGGCCGGCACGTAGGCGGCCTCGCCATCTGCCTTTTCCGCCACCCGCATCGGCGGAATCCGGACGACATCGCCCAGCTTCAGCCGGTAAGTTGCATCGATCCGGCCCTTGTTGACGCGCACCTCGCCGGAACGCAGCACGCGGTAGATGTGGCTCTTGGGCACGCCCTTGGCCACCTTGAGCAGGAAGTTGTCGATGCGCTGGCCTTCCGAACTCTCGTCGATCGTGACATACGCCACCTGGAGGCCATTCGCGCGGGAGCGCGGCTCCGTTTCAATTTGATGGCGTAACTCATTCATTTTCAATATAATTTCCCGGCCATTCCCGGCCAAGGACCGGGAGTGTGCGACCTGTGTAAGCGATGTTTGGCGCGGACCCGGCCTGGAAAGCCAGCCCATTGCGGCGGACCGGAACGGAACATGCAGGGCCACCCGGCAATTATTCTGGGTAGTCCCACCAGTACCCGCGCGAGATTCCGCATTTTACACTTCGGGTTGCCGCCAGCCCGGCCTGTCTCCCGCCTGTTGCGTACCCCGCAAGGCGCCAGATGGGCAAATGGTGGCAAACAGCAGCACGCACGCGCCGCGCCGGCGCGCAGGAAGCCGCCCATAGGCGGCTTCGGCAACCAGCCGGCCGACACGTGGAAACTGAGTGTTCAGGTAGAAAAGAATTCAATGCGGATGCCGGCATCGCAACAGGCATCCGCATCGGTGAGAGAAGACCGCCCGCACCGGGAACCGGTGCCGGCCCGGCAGGAGACACCCTGCCAACCGACCTGCAGTATCGGCCGCGATCCGTCGCCGCCCGTCGTTGTTCGACGAGCCGGCGCGAGGCGCCCCGAGCGCAGAACGCGAAGAAGCAGCGGCGCGCCCGCCCGCGGACAGGTCGGCTTGGCAACGGCATGCAACTGCTGCGTCCGGATGACTTGCTCTTTGACGCGTCCTGGCCATCCCGGCTCCGGCTGCGATCGGTAGCGCCGCCGTGCCGCTGGCACGGCCCACGTGCCGCCATCGCCCCGGACCCGCCGGCATCCGCCAGACATCGCTGCACCAGGAGCAAGGCCCATTTGCCCTCTCCCACCCAGCAGCGGACCCGCCGCAGCCTTCATCGCGGATGACCGGGACGCCGACAGCCTCTCCTTTCACCCGCGCCCAGCCGGCGCGCGCCACCCTGGCGTGCCCGGCAACTCCGGCAATTCTCCCGCCCTCGCTCAGCTTTCCTCGCGTGCTCCCTGGACCGTCGCAGGCATGATCCATTCATGACAGAAGCGTGCCTGTGACACTGGAGTGAGGTATTGCGATGAAACGCATGCTGTTCAACGCGACGCAACAGGAGGAGTTGCGCGTCGCGATCGTCGATGGTCAGAAACTGATCGACATCGACATCGAAACTGCCGGGCGCGAGCAGCGCAAGGGCAACATCTACAAGGGCGTCATCACCCGCATCGAGCCGTCGCTGGAAGCCTGCTTTGTCAACTACGGCGAAGAGCGCCACGGCTTCCTGCCGTTCAAGGAAGTGGCACGCGCGTTCTTCAAGGACGGCGTGGACGTGCGCAACGCGCGCATCCAGGACGCGCTGCACGAAGGCCAGGAACTGATCGTCCAGGTCGAGAAGGAAGAACGCGGCAACAAGGGCGCCGCCCTGACCACGTTCATCTCGCTGGCCGGCCGCTACCTGGTGCTGATGCCCAACAACCCGCGTGGTGGTGGCGTGTCGCGCCGCATCGAGGGCGAGGACCGCCAGGAACTGCGCGAGACCATGGCGCAGCTGCAGGTGCCGGAAGGCATGAGCATCATCGCGCGCACGGCCGGCATCGGCCGCGCCGCCGAGGAACTGCAGTGGGACCTGAACTACCTGCTCCAGCTCTGGAAGGCCATCGACGGCGCCGCCGGCGACAACAAGGCCCCGCTGCTGATCTACCTGGAATCGAGCCTGGTCATCCGCGCCATCCGCGACTATTTCCAGCCGGACATTGGCGAAATCCTGATCGACACGGACGAGATCTACGAGCAGGCGCGCGCCTTCATGAGCGTGGTCATGCCCGACAACATGAACCGCGTGAAGAAGTACCGCGACGACGTGCCGCTCTTCTCGCGTTTCCAGATCGAGCACCAGATCGAATCGGCATACTCGCGCATGGTAATGCTGCCGTCCGGCGGTGCCATCGTGATCGACCATACCGAAGCCCTCGTGTCGGTTGACGTGAACTCGGCCCGCGCCACCAAGGGTGCGGACATCGAGGAAACCGCGCTGCGCACGAACCTGGAAGCGGCCGACGAGATCGCCCGCCAGCTTCGCCTGCGCGACCTGGGCGGCCTGATCGTGATCGACTTCATCGACATGGAGTCCGGCAAGGCCCAGAAGGACGTGGAAACGCGCCTGAAGGACGCCCTGCGCCACGACCGCGCCCGCGTGCAGATGGGCAAGATCAGCCGCTTCGGCCTGATGGAGCTGTCGCGCCAGCGCCTGCGTCCTTCGCTGTCGGAAGGCTCGCACATCACCTGCCCGCGCTGCAATGGAACAGGCCACATCCGCGATACCGAATCGTCCGCCCTGCAGGTGCTGCGCATCATCCAGGAAGAGGCGATGAAGGAAAACACGGCCGCCATCCACTGCCAGGTGCCGGTGGAAGTGGCCGCTTTCCTGCTGAACGAGAAGCGCCAGGACATCAACCTGATCGAGCTGCGCTTCAAGGTGAACGTGCTGCTGATCCCGAACAAGCATCTGGAGACGCCGCACTACAAGCTGGAGCGCCTGCGCCACGACGATCCGCGCCTGGAGGACTCGACCGCCAGCTACCGCATGGCCGAGGCCGCCGCGAAGGAACTGGAAGCCGACACCAGCTACAGCAGCCGCAAGAAGGAAGATGCGCGTCCGCGCCAGGAAGCCGCCGTCAAGGGCATCACGCCCGACGCGCCGGCGCCCGTGTCGGTGCCGCGCCCCGAGCGCGCGCCGAAGCCGGAGGCCCCGGCTGCCCGTCCGACGCCCGCCACCCAGCCGGTGGCAAGTGGCGGTTTCGTCGCCTGGCTGAAGGGCCTGTTCGGCGCCAAACCGGCCCCCGCGCCGGTGGCCGAAGCCGCCAAGCCGGCGGCCGAGGGCCAGGCACGCGGCGAAGGCCGTCCGGGTCGTGGCGAACGTGGCCAGCGCGCCGAACGTGGTGAGCGCGGCGAGCGTGGCGAAGGCCGCCAGGGCCGTGGCGAGCGTGGTGGTGAATCCCGCGGCGAGCGCCAGGGCCGTGGCCAGCGCGGCGAGCGTGGTGAACGCGGCGAGCGTACGGAACGCACCGATCGTGCCGACGCCCAGCGCGGCGAGGCCCGTGAAACCCGCGAACCCCGCGAGCCGCGCGAAGCCCGTGAACCGCGCGAGCCGCGTGGCGACCGCCAGCCCCGCGCCCCGCGCGAAGGCCAGCAGGCGGCTGCCCCGGCAGTCGTCGCGGGCGAGCGTACCGAGGCGCGCCGCGAGCGCAACCAGGAACGCCGCGAGCGTCAACGTGACCGCCAGCGCGAGCGCAGCGAGTCCCGCGAGTCCGAGGAAGCGCTGAACGTCGAAGGCGTCGCACCGCAGTCGGCACTGGAAGCCGCCGAGGCCGCACCGGCCGTGATGGCCGCGCTGGACCTGCCGGCAGGCGCCCCGGGCGCCGAAGCCGGCGCGGAAACGGCTGAAGGCGAAGAGCGCCGCCGCCGCAACCGTCGTGGCCGCAACCGCTATCGCCGCGAGCGCGAGGAAGGCGCAGGCGTGGAAGGCAACGAAGGCAACCTGGCCGAAGTCAGCGCCGGCGTGACCGAGTCGGAAGACGAATCGGCATCGGCAGCCGCCCCGGTGGCGCAGGCCGCACCGGTTGCCGAACCTGCCGCCCCGGCCGTGCAACCGGCCGTGGCCGAGACGCCGGCCCCGCAAGTGGCCGCAGCCAGCGCGCTGGTCGCCACCGAGCCGGTCGTCCAGGCCGCCCCGGCGCAGTCCGAGGCCGCCGCTCCGGCACCGGCACCGGCCGCCGAACCCGTGTTCGCCGCCGTGGCCCAGCCGCAACCGGCTCCGGTGGTGACGCCGGCGCCGACGCACGGTGCCGACGAGGTTCACGCCGAACCGGCGCCCGTCGCCACGGCTCCGGCCCTGCCCGAGCCCGTGATCGCGACGGCCGAAGTGGCGCCCGCCCCGGTGCCCGCCGTGGAAACGCCGGCTCCGGCCGCGATCGCCCCGGCCGCGCCGGCACCGGCCGGCACCAGCGCTCCGGCGCTGGAGTCGATGCTGGCAACGGCTGGCCTGGAGTGGGTCCGCACGGACAGCGCCAAGCACGCCGCCGCGCAGGAAGCCGCCGCCCGCATCGCGCCGGCCCCGCGCGTGCCGCGCGAGCGCAAGCCGCTGCCCCCGCTGCCCCAGGGTCCGATGGTCCTGGTGGAAACCGGTGGCAACCAGCGCGAGATGGCGCAGCAACAGCAGCAGCAATAACCCACCTCCGGGCGGGTCACCAGAAGGGACGGCAGGCGCCGTCCCTTTTTTCGTTTGTGCCGCCGGCCTGACTTGGCACAGCCCGCCCAACTGTACTGCCGCGCCCCGCGACCATGTGTACATCTGTCATGACAGTGTTGCGCGCGGCGACGCGCCGCCCTCGGCTAGAATGGCAGGCAGAACGGTCCCCGGGGCGCCCAAGCGCCGGACGGCCGCGGCCCCACTCTGCCATGACCGACACTGTCATCCCGATCTTCGACCTGCGCGACCATCGATACCGTTCGATGGTGCCGAGCATTCCGTCGCGCCTGATGGCGCCGACCGGGCTCGTTGCCGACACGCGGGGCCGGCCGCTGCACGACCTGCGCATCTCCGTCACCGACCGCTGCAACTTCCGCTGCGTCTATTGCATGCCGAAGGAAGTGTTCGACAAGGACTACACGTTCCTGCCGCACTCCGAACTGCTCAGCTTCGAGGAAATCGAGCGGGTGGCCCGGCTGTTCGTGGCGCAGGGCGTGGAAAAGATCCGGCTGACCGGCGGCGAGCCGCTGCTGCGCAAGAACATCGAACGGCTCGTGGAAATGCTGGCGCGCATCGAGACCGCGTCCGGCAAGCCGCTGGACCTGACGCTGACGACCAACGCATCGCTGCTGGCCCGCAAGGCGCAGTCGCTGCGCGACGCCGGGCTGACGCGCGTGACGGTCAGCCTGGACGCGATCGACGACACCACGTTCCGCAAGATGAACGACGTGGACTTTGCCGTGCGCGACGTGCTGCACGGCATCGAGGTGGCGCAGGCCGTGGGCCTGGCGCCGATCAAGGTCAACATGGTGGTCAAGCGCGGCACCAACGACCAGGAAATCGTGCCGATGGCGCGGCATTTCCGGCACAGCGGCATCATCGTCCGGTTCATCGAGTTCATGGACGTGGGCGCCAGCAACCACTGGCAGATGGACGAGGTGCTGCCGTCCGCCGACGTGGTGCGCCGCATCGACCAGGCCTTCCCGCTGGAAGCCGTCCAGGCCAACTATTCGGGCGAGACCGCCCAGCGCTGGCGCTACCGCGACGGCGGGGGCGAGATCGGCGTGATCTCCAGCGTCACGCACGCCTTCTGCGGCGATTGCAGCCGCATCCGCCTGTCCACCGAGGGCCGGCTCTACCTGTGCCTGTTCGCCACCGAAGGCTACGACCTGCGCGCGCTGCTGCGCGGCGGCCACAGCGACCTGGCCATTGGCAACGCCATCGCGCAGGTCTGGCAGGCCCGCACCGACAACTATTCCGAGCAGCGCAGCGACCCGGCCATTCGCGCGGCGCGGGCCGAACGCAAGATCGAGATGTCGTACATCGGCGGCTGATGATTGCGCGCGACGACATCACGGGCCTGATCCTGGCCGGCGGCCGAGGCAGCCGGATGGGCGGCACCGACAAGGGCCTGCAGCCGTTCCGGGGCGTGCCGCTGGTGCGCCACGTGCTGGACCGCCTGGCGCCGCAGGCCGGCCCGCTGCTGATCAATGCCAACCGCCACCCCGACCGCTACGCCGCGTTTGGCGTGCCGGTCATCGCCGATACCATGCCCGACTTTGCCGGTCCGCTGGCCGGCATGCTGGCCGGGCTGGCCCACTGCCGCACCGGGTGGCTGGTCACGGTGCCCTGCGATACGCCGTTCCTGCCCGATGACCTGGTGCAGCGGCTAGCCCGCGCCATCGACGCCGAAGGGGCCGAGCTGGCCGTGCCGGTGACGACCGAGCCCGACGGCCAGCGCCGCCTGCAGCCCGTGTTCTGCCTGATGCCGGCCGCGGCCGCCGCCAGCCTGCGCGCCTACCTTGATGCGGGCGACCGCAAGATCGAGCACTGGGTCACCCGCCAGCGGCTGGCGCAGGTGCCGTTCGACGACGCCATGGCATTCGCCAACTTCAACACGCCCGACGAGCTGCGCCAGCACGAGGCGCCCTGACACTTCTTCCCCGGTCCTCCCGCCATGCCTTCGCTGCAATCCGTGATTTCCTGCCAGTCCGACTATGACCCCACCGCGTTGCCGGTGGATCAGGCCAACGCGATCATCGCCGGCGTGCTGGAGCCGGTGCAGGGCGTGGAGCAACTGGCCATCCGCGCCGCGCTGGACCGCGTGCTGGCCTACGACGTGATCTCGCCGATCGACGTCCCGCCGCACGACAACTCGGCCATGGACGGCTACGCGTTCGCCGGCCAGGCGCTGGCGGGCGCCGGCGGCAACATCGCGCTGGAAGTCATCGGCACGGCCTACGCGGGCACCGCCTTCAACGGCGAGGCGCAGGCCGGCCAGGCCGTGCGGATCATGACCGGCGCCACCCTGCCCCCCGGCTGCGATACCGTGATTCCGCAGGAACTGGTCGAGGTCCAGGCCGGCGGCAACCTGGTGCGCTTTGCCGCCGACGCCGTGCGGGCTGGCGACAACCGCCGCCAGCGTGGCGAGGACCTGTCGCGCGGCCAGGCCGCGTTGCGAGCCGGGCGCATCCTGACGCCAGCCGACCTGGGCATGCTCGCGTCGCTGGGCGTGGCCGAGGTCAAGGTGCGCCGCCGGCTGCGCGTGGCATTCTTCTCCACCGGCGACGAACTGCGCTCCATCGGCGAGCCGCTGGACCCTGGCTGCGTCTACGACTCGAACCGCTACACGCTGCACGGCATGCTGCGCCGGCTCAATGTGGACCTGATCGACATGGGCGTGGTGCGCGACGATCCGGCCGCCATGGAAGCCGCGTTCCGCAGCGCGTGCGAGACCGCCGACGCCATCATCACGTCGGGCGGCGTCTCGGTGGGCGATGCCGACTATACGAAGCAGATCATGGACAAGCTCGGCGAGGTCACGTTCTGGAAGATCGCCATGCGCCCGGGCCGCCCGATGGCCTTTGGCCGGATCTCGTCGAACGGCCATGACGCGGTGCTGTTCGGCCTGCCTGGCAACCCCGTGGCCGTGATGGTGACGTTCTACCACTTCGTCCGGGGCGCGCTGCACCGCCTGATGGGCGCCGATGTCGCGCCGCTGCCCCGCATCCGCGTGCGGACGACCACGCCGATCCGCAAGAAGCCGGGCCGCACCGAGTTCCAGCGCGGCATCGTCGCCGCCGGGCCCGACGGCGACCTGCAGGTGCGGCTGACCGGCGAGCAAGGCTCGGGCGTGCTGCGGTCGATGAGCGAGGCCAACTGCTTCGTCGTACTCGACCACGACCAGGGCCCGGTGGCCGCCGGCGACACGGTGCAGATCGTGCTGTTCGACGGCCTGATCTGACCGCCGCAGGTGCCGGCGCGACCGGCCCCGATCCGGCACATCGGCATGAATGAGAAGGATTCATACCGGCGCGCGATGGGCCTGCACGGGGCGCCATCGCGGCCCCGGCGCACGGTGTCGTTTTTGTGCCGCACTCTTTGCGCGAAAGCACCGCATGCAGCGGGATTTGCCTCATCCGTTTGGGGGGCGGTCTAGGCGTCGCAAGCCCCAATCGCTACACTTGCAGCACGAAAATCCGAACCCCCCAATATCTTGTCCGTCGTCATGCACCAGGAGATCGCGTACCTCCATCCCGTCAAGACTGCCCGCGCGCTCGTGCTCGTGTACCTGTGTTTCTCGGTGCCGATCGTCGCCATGGGCCTGTTCGTCGCCTTCGTGCGTTACGGCGACCTGCCCGGCATTGCCGTCTTCACGGCCCTGATCCTCAACGCGCTGATCGGCTTCGGCCTGCTGTGGCTGGGCTGCCTGGCCTACAACTGGGTGGCCGCGCGCTTTGGCGGCATCGAGGTCCACGTCCGCGAACTGAGCCCCGAAGACCGCGCCTGAGCGACCGGACCGCGCCGGACCGCCCTGCCCCGGGCCTGCCGGCCCGGTCTTGACCCGCCGGCGCCGTGCCGGCTGTGTCGCGATCTATTCCCGCCCCGTATCGTCTTCCGGCGCCGCCGCGTCGCCGGCCGGCGTACCGATCCCCAGCGTTCCCGACGCCGCCGTTCCCAATAGCTGTTCCGCCATTTCGCCTGGCAGGGCTTCCACGGTGCGCAGCTTGCGCTCCATCTGGCGTGTCCGGACTTCGGCCTGTTCGATGTTGCGCGCCGCGCGCACCAGCGTGTCGCGTGTCTTGGCCAGGACCTCGCCGAACTTGCCAAACTCGGTCTTGACCGCGCCCAGCACCTCCCACACCTCGCTCGAACGCTTTTCCAGCGCCAGCGTGCGGAACCCCATCTGCAGGCTGTTGAGCAACGCCGTCAGCGTCGTCGGCCCGGCCACGGTCACGCGGAAATCGCGCTGCAGCAGGTCGGTCAGGCCCGGCCGGCGCAGGACCTCGGCGTAGAGCCCTTCGGTCGGCAGGAACAGAATGGCAAAGTCGGTGGTGGCCGGCGGCGCCAGGTACTTCTCGGCAATCGTCTGCGCCTCGCGGCGCACGGCCACTTCGAGCTCGCGGCTGGCCAGCTGGACGCCGTCGACGTCGCCCCGCTCCTGCGCGTCGACCAGCCGCTCGTACTGGTCTTTCGGAAACTTCGCGTCGATGGGCAGCCAGACCGGGCTGCCGCCGACCTCGCGCCCCGGCAGCCGGATCGCGAACTCCACGCGCGCGCCCGAACTCTGGACGGTCTCGACGTTCTTGCTGTACTGGTCCGGCGTCAGGATCTGTTCCAGCAGCATCGCCAGTTGCACCTCGCCCCAGGTGCCGCGCGTCTTGACGTTGGTCAGCACGCGCTTGAGGTCGCCCACGCCCTGCGCCAGCACCTGCATCTCGCCCAGCCCGCGGTGCACCTGCTCCAGGCGCTCCGACACGAGCTTGAACGACTCGCCCAGCCGCTGCTCCAGCGTGGCGTGCAGCTTCTCGTCGACGGTCCGGCGCATTTCCTCCAGCTTGGCCGCGTTGTTGGCCTCGATGTCGCGCAGCTTCTGCTCCAGCGTGGCGCGCACGTCGGCCAGCCGCCGCTCGTTGGCCTCGGACATCTGCGCAAGCTGTTGCTGCTGCACCGTGGCGATGCTGGTCAGCTGCGCCGAAAGCTGTTGCTGGAAGCGCAGCATCTGCTGGCCGGCCTCGCTGCGGCTGCCGCGCGCGTTGTCGGCCAGTTCCGCGCGCAGCTCGCGCTCCAGCCGCTCCAGCCCGCGCGCGGTGTCCTCGCGCACGTCGTCGCGCAGGTCGCCCAGCATCGGCTGCAAGTCGCCCGGCGCGTGGCGCGACAGCCGCACCAGCAGCACGGCCAGCAGTATCACGGCCGCCACGGCGGCGACCAGGGTCAGCAAGGGTATCAACGTCATGAAAACTGGCGATCCGGGTGCCGTCAGCGGCGGCGCGACATGACCTCGGGGTTGATCACGGTGGGCGGATGGCCGGCCTGCGGCCCGGCATCGAGCGCGGCGATCAGGTTGTCGGCCGCCAGGTTGGCCATGGCGCGGCGCGTCTTCTCCGACGCGCTGGCAATGTGCGGGGTCAGCACGACGTTCGGCACCGTCAGCAGGTCCGGGTGGACGCTCGGCTCGCCCTCGAACACGTCGAGGCCGGCCGCGAAGATCTTGCGCTCGCGCAGCGCGGCGGCCAGCGCCGCGTCGTCGACGATGCCGCCGCGCGCCAGGTTGATCAGCGTGGCCGTCGGCTTCATCCGCGCCAGTTCGGCGGCACCGATGGCATGGTGGCTCGCGGGGCTGTACGGCAGCACCAGGATCAGGTGGTCCGACTGCGCCAGCAGTTCGTCCTTGCTGACGTAGCGCGCGTTCAGCGACTGCTCGACGTCGGCCGGCAACTGGCTGCGGTTGTGATAGAGCACCTGCATGCCGAACCCGGCCGCACGGCGCGCCAGGCCCTGCCCGATCCGCCCCATGCCCAGGATGCCGAGCGTGCTGCCGTGGACGTCCATGCCGACGAGCATGTCGTAGCTCCAGCGCTCCCACTTGCCGGCGCGCAGGTAGTGCTCCGATTCGGTGACCCGGCGGGCCGTGGCCATCAGCAGCGCCCAGCCAAAGTCCGCGGTGGTCTCGGTCAGGACGTCGGGCGTATTGGTCGCCACCACGCCGGCCGCCGTCAGCGCCGGCACGTCCAGGTTGTTGTAGCCCACCGCCATGTTGCAGACCGCCCGCAACTGCGGCAGCGCGGCCACGAGGTCGCCGTCGATCCGGTCGGCGGCATTGGCCAGCACGCCGGCCTTGCCCGCCAGCCGCGCACGCAGCGCCGCCGCGTCCAGCACCAGGTCTTCCTGGTTGGCGTCGACGTCGAAGTACTGCGCCAGCTTGGCGATCACGTCGGGGAAGATCGCGCGCGTGACAAGGATGGAGGGCTTCATGGCAGTCATACGTGGAAGAAAAGGAAGGTCATCACCAGGAACAGCGGCACCAGCACGCCGCAGGACCACGCCATGTAGCCGAAGAAGCTCGGCATGCGCACGCCGCGGCTTTCCGCAATCGCCTTGACCATCAGGTTGGGCGCGTTGCCGATGTAGGTGTTGGCGCCCATGAACACGGCGCCGGCCGAGATCGCGGCCAGCGTGGACGCGTCGCGCGTCATCAGCGTGGCGGCGTCGCCGCCGGCCGTGTTGAAGAACACCAGGTAGGTCGGCGCGTTGTCCAGGAACGACGACAGCAGGCCGGTGGCCCAGAAGTACATGCTGTCGATCGGCTGGCCGTTGCTGTCGCTGACCGCCCGGATCACGCCGGCGAACGCGCCGTCGGTGCCGGCCTTGAGCATGGCGATGACCGGGATGATCGTCAGGAAGATGCCCGCGAACAGCTTGGCCACCTCCAGCATCGGCTCCCAGTTGAACTCGTTGCCGCTGCGCGCGGTGCGCGGCGTGGCCAGCAGCGACACCAGCGTCACCCCCACCAGCAGCACGTCGCGCACCAGCGCCGGCAGCGTCACGTCGGTACCCATCACGTCGAACGAGATGCCGGGCTTCCACAGCCCGCTCATCAGCACCAGCCCCACCACGGCCAGCAGCAGCAGGAAGTTGATCTTGCCGTCGATCCGCAGGCGGGTGGAATCGGGCGTCGGGTCGTGCGCCGGCGGCAGTTCCTCCTCGCGGTTCAGGTAGTAGTGCCGGTCGATCACGTAGAAGATGATCAGCAGCGCCACGCAGATGAACAGCGTCTCCGGAAAGATGTTGCGCAGCGTCCACGAGAACTCCACGCCCTTCAGGAAGCCCAGGAACAGCGGCGGGTCGCCCAGCGGCGTCAGCGAGCCGCCGGCGTTGGCCACCAGGAAGATGAAGAAGACCACCACGTGCGCCACGTGGCGCCGGTTGTCGTTGGCGCGCAGCAGCGGGCGGATCAGCAGCATGGCCGCGCCCGTGGTGCCCATCAGGCTGGCCAGGACCGTGCCCAGCGCCAGGATGCCGGTGTTGAGCCGGGGCGTGCCGTGCAGGTTGCCGCGCACGCAGATGCCGCCGGCCACCACATAGAGCGACGTCAGCAGGACGATGAACGGCACGTACTCGCCCAGCAGCGCATGGATGACGTTGGCCGCCGCCGCGTGCAGGCCGAACTGGGCCGCGAACGGCACCAGGAACAGCAGCCCCCAGGCCGCCGCCACCTTGCCGTAGTGGTGGTGCCAGAACTTCGGCGCGAACAGCGGGAACAGCGCGATGGAGAGCAGGACGCCGGCGAACGGCACGCCCCAGATCGGCGACAGCGTGGCGCCATCGAGATCGGCCGCGTGGGCCCATGCGGGGCACAGCAGCATCGTGGCGAACAGCATTTGAGGTAGCAGCGTGACGACACGTCGCATCGGGCAGGTTTCTCCTTCATCGCAACGCGGCCCATGCTGGGCATGGGCCGCAGGACCGGCGGCAAGGCGCGCGCGTCCGGGCAGGGCCCAGGGCGTTCGGGACGTCGGCACGCGGGAAAGGGGCCAGTGTAAAGCAAAGCCCCTGGAGAAAGGTCTGAAAGTGCACCAGCCGGAGCGCGACTGGCGCAAACCCGTATGCGTCAGTCCTGGTCGACCAGGATCACGTGCACGCGGTACGGGCCGTGCGCGCCCAGCACGATGGTCTGCTCGATGTCGCCCGTGCGCGACGGCCCGCTGATGATGTTGGTGGCGCGCGGCAATTGCCCGTGCTCGGCGCGCATCCGGGCGAACGCTTCCTCCATGTTGGCGACGATGCGGCCTACCGGCACCACGGCGATATGGGTTTCAGGCAGCAGCGCGGCCGACGCGTAGGTGTCCGGCCCGGACAGCAGCATCAGCGACCCGGTCTCGGCGATGGCCACGAAGCAGCCCGTGATGCCGACAAGGTCGCCATGGTCGCGATCGGCCTCGGCGTCGCGCAGCGGCGGGCGGCACGCCACGTCCAGCCCCTGTTCGGTCCACGGCAGGCTGCCCAGCGCGGTCCACGCCACCGCGCGGCGGGCGAGCTGCAGGCCGTCGAGATAGCGCGCCACCGCGCCGGGCACATCGGCCATCGTCGCCACGCGGTCCACCGTCGACGCCATCCTGCGCGCCTGCACGGCGAACGCTTCGGCGCGGTCGTCGGGCACCGGCGGCTGCGGGCCCTGCGGGTGCCGGGCCAGGTAGTCGGCCACGGCGTCGCGCTCGCCCTGGGTCACGGCCGGCCCCCTGCCCTGGGCGGCGCGGATGCGGGCGAAGATGCGGTCACGGGCGGCGTTGGTTTCCATGGTCGGGGGCGGATGGCGGTCGGTGGATCGGATACGTTGGTCGCGGGCCGGTCAGGCCGTCTTCACTTCGAACACCTGACGCAGGTAGGCCAGGTAGCCGGGGTCGTCGCACATGGTCTTCTCGGGCGTGTCCGACAGTTTGGCCACCGGCTGCCCGTTGCAGCGGACCATCTTGATCACGATCTGCAGCGGCGTGTAGCCCAGGTCGTTGGTCAGGTTGGTGCCCACGCCGAACGCGAGCTTGCAGCGGCCCCGGAAGCGTTCGTACAGCTCGATGACCTTCGGGATGTGCAGCGCGTCGCTGAAGATCAGCGTCTTGCCGCGCGGGTCGACGCGGTTGGCGGCGTAGTGCGCGATCATGCGCTCGCCCCACTCGAACGGGTCGCCCGAATCGTGCCGCACGCCGTCGAACAGCTTGCAGAAGTACAGGTCGAAATCGCGCAGGAAGGCGTCGAAGCCATAGGTATCGGACAGCGCGATGCCCAGGTCGCCGCGGTACTCGCGCGCCCAGTTCTCCAGCGCGTAGACCTGCGAGTCGCGCAGGCGCGGCCCCAGGGCCTGGCACGCCTGCAGGTATTCGTGGGCCATGGTGCCCAGCGGCGTCATGTTGTGCAGCCGGGCAAAGTGAACGTTGCTGGTGCCGGCAAGCTGCGGGCCCAGCACGGCGCGCATCGACAGCAGCACCTCTTCCTGCCAGTCGCCGGAAAAGCGGCGGCGCGTGCCGTAGTCGGCGATCACGCAGTCGGCGTACGGCGACGCCTTGAGCAGCGCCAGCTTGGCCTCCAGCCGGCGGCGGCCCTCGGTCAGGTCCGGCTGCGGCTGCGTGCGGCGAAAGTAGACCTCGTTGACGATGGCCAGCAGCGGAATCTCGAACAGAATCGTGTGCAGCCACGGCCCGCGGATCGTGATGTCGATCTCGCCGTTGCCGCCGGCCGACGGCTGGACGACCACGTACTTCTCGTTCAGGTGGAACAGCGCGAGGAAATCGACGAAATCGCTCTTGATGAAGCGCATGCCGCGCAGGTATTCGAGTTCGTCGTCGGTAAAGCGCAGCTCGCAGAGCTGGCGCAGTTCGTCGCGGATCTCGTCGACATAGGGCGTCAGGTCCACGCCGGCGTTGCGGCACTTGAAGCGGTACTCGACCTGGGCCTGCGGGAAATGGTGCAGGACCACCTGCATCATCGTGAACTTGTACAGGTCGGTGTCGAGCAGGGAGCGGATGATCATAGCGAAGCCAGGGCGGGGGCGTGGCAGAGTCAGGCCACCATGCTAACCGAAAGTCACGTGCCGCATGCGCGGCAGCCCGGGCGCGGCAAGGGTCTTGCCCGCTCAGCCGCCGTCGAGGCTGCGCAGCGCGGACGGGGCGCCGTGTGCCGGCGATTGCGGCTGCAGGCACCAGCGCCGCTGGCCGGCATCGTCGGCACAGGTCACCAGCGTGGCCCGGGTGCGCGGCACGGCGTGCGGCAGCGGATCGGAGAACTGGGCGGAGGCGACCATGATGCGCTCCTGGTAGACCGGCTGCCCGGCGCGGTCGAAACGCAGGACCTGGACCAGCGTGTCGGGCGACGGCTGCAGGTCCTTGTCGCACGGCAGGAAGCCGTCGCGGTTGCAGTTGGCCATGGCCATGCCCGCCGGGGTGCGGACGACGCTGAAGCTGTCCCAGTCGAACGCGGTCAGCGCGGGCAGCGCCACCGGCTGGTCGGTCCGGGCGCGCCATGCCACCAGGCGCGACACGACGCTGTCGGCCATCTTGTCGGCCTTCATGTCGGCCTTCATGTCGGCGACCCTGTCGGCCTGGGCGCCGGCCGGCACCACGGCGCCCAGGAGCATGGCGCCGGCAACGAGGCCGGTCAGGGTCACGGTCAGGCGGGCTGGCATGGGGATGACTCGCGCAAGTTTGCCTCCAATCATTCGGAACGCCGGGGTTGGGTCGACCGCCAACTGGCGAAAAAGCCACGTGTGGCACAGGGACATAGTAGTCCGTGCGCCCGCCGCCTGCGCGCCCGTTCCGCCCGAATCTGGCGCCAAACCGGCCCCGCAGGCCGCGCCGGGGCCGGTTTCGCACCGAAAGTACATAAAGAAATAAGAAAACTATCTGACCCGGCTATATAGACTGGCTATCCTTGCGAGAAGGCTCAGCTACAATATCGGTCTTTGAAAGGCCTCGGCCCTCGCTCGCCCCAAGTTATCCCGATTGACACGCGCGGCCATCGACGTGTAACGGACAGCTCGCAGAGCGGCTGGCAAGAATCCGGCCCTGGACAATATCCCCATCGAAGACCGATCCGTTTTTCTGGAACCGAAATGACTCACGTTGTCACCGAATCCTGCATCCGTTGCCGTTACACCGACTGCGTTGATGTGTGTCCGGTCGATTGTTTCCGCGAAGGCCCGAACTTCCTGGCCATCGATCCCGACGAATGCATCGACTGCGCCGTGTGCGTGGCCGAATGCCCGGTGAACGCGATTTACGCCGAGGAAGACGTGCCGGGCGACCAGCAGCAGTTCATCGAACTGAACGCCGAGCTGGCCCGTAACTGGCCCTCCATCACCAAGACCAAGGCCCCGCTGGCCGAGGCCGAGGAATGGAAGGACGCCACCGACAAGCTGCAATACCTGCAGCGCTAAGAAAAGACTGACGCGACAGGCGGCCATTGCCCCCGCAGCCGCTGCCGGGACGCGCCGGCAACGCGTCACAGAAAGCCGTCCCCACGCGCGCTTTCCCGTAATACCGGGCACCGGACGTGCCCACAACGTATCAGGACGAATATGGACTTGAGCATTCCAAATCCCGTGGCCGACGCGACCCAGCAGGCGGGCGGCAACACCGGCGGCCAGCCGCTGGAAATCGACGCGCTGATCGTGGGCGCGGGGCCCGTTGGCCTGTTCCAGGTGTTCGAACTGGGTCTGCTCGAAATCAAGGCGCACGTGATCGACTCGCTCAAGGTGGTGGGCGGCCAGTGCGTGGAACTGTATCCGGACAAGCCCATCTACGACATCCCGGCCGTGCCCATCTGCACGGGCCAGGAACTGACCGACAACCTGCTCAAGCAGATCGAGCCGTTCTCGCCCACGTTCCACCTGGGCCAGGAAGTCAGCGTCGTGGAGCGCCGCGAGGACGGCCGCTTCTACGTCGAGACGTCGCTCGGCACCCGCTTCATCACCAAGACGATCTTCATCGCCGCCGGCGTGGGCTCGTTCCAGCCGCGCACGGTCAAGGTGGAAGGCATCGACAAGTTCGAGGGCAAGCAGCTCTTCTACCGCGTGAAGGAGCCGGCCCGCTTCCACGGCCGCAACCTCGTGATCGTCGGCGGTGGCGATTCGGCGCTGGACTGGGCGCTGGACCTGCACGGCAAGGCCGAGTCGATCGTGCTGATCCACCGCCGCGACGGCTTCCGCGCCGCGCCGGCGTCGGTGGCCAAGATGCGCGAGCTGTGCGACCAGATGGAAATGCAGTTCATGGTCGGCCAGATCGGCGGCTATGAAGAGAAGGACGGCGTGCTGACCGAGATCAAGGTCACCGGCGGCGACGGTGTGACGCGCCGCATGCCGCTGGACGACCTGCTGGTGTTCTTCGGCCTGTCGCCGAAGCTGGGCCCGATCGCCGAATGGGGCCTGGAACTGGAGCGCAAGCAGATCAAGGTGGATACCGAGAAGTTCGAGACGAACATCCCGGGCATCTTCGCGGTGGGCGACATCAACACCTATCCGGGCAAGAAGAAGCTGATCCTGTCGGGCTTCCACGAGGCCGCGCTGGCCGCGTTCGGCGCCGCGCCGTACATCTTCCCGGACAAGAAGATCCACATGCAATACACCACGACCTCGCCGAAGCTGCACAAGGTGCTGGGCGTGGAAACGCCGGTGTTCGACTGAGCCAACGGCCTGGTCGCAGGAAAATCGCCTCCGGGCGATTTTTTTGTTTGCACAAAAGAAAAAGCTGGCTATAATGCGGCCTCGCTGTTGAACACGGCAACGCAGCATCCGGCGGAAACGCCCACTGCAGGCCGGTTTCGAGGCGAACCAGAGTTTGGGAAACAGCTTCTGACGCAAACAAAACGTTAAAAAGTTGTTGACGAAACGAAGAGAAGCTGGTTATAATTTCTTTCTCAGCTGTTCCCCGATAGCTCAGTCGGTAGAGCGCCGGACTGTTAATCCGTAGGTCCCTGGTTCGAGCCCAGGTCGGGGAGCCAACCGATAGAAGAGGAAGGCCGATGCGAAAGCATCGGCCTTTTTTTTTCCGTCCCCGTTTCACCCTCCTCCGCACAAACGTTCCAGAACGACCGGCGCGATCCCGCTATGATGGATCGCCGCAGACCCCGGACCAGGACGCCGCAGTGAGCCCCCAAAGCTGGATCGAACTGAAACAGGATGCCGAAACCGGCATCGAGACGATTCGCGCCCATTTCGAAGGCCACGCCTACGACCCGCACTGGCACGACAGCTATCTCGTCGGCTACACCGAAGCGGGGATCCAGCAGTTCCGTTGCCGCGGGCAAGTCCAGCACAGCATGCCCGGCAAGGTGTTCACGCTGGAGCCCGGCGAGATCCACGACGGCGACGCCGTGGCGCCCGAGGGCTTCACCTATTCGATGCTCTACGTCGATGCCCAGTGGATGACGCGCGAACTGGGCGCGCTGTTCGACCACGCGCCCGCGCACGGCCAGCCCGGCTTTCCGCAGACGCTTGGCGAAGACCCGCTGCTGATCGACGCCATCCGCCACGCCTTCGCGGTGCTCCAGCAGCCCGAGCTGCGCATCGTGCGACAGTCGGCGCTCGACGCCCTGCTGGCCCGGCTGACGGCCAAGTTCCAGTGGCGCGCGCAGCGGGACATCGATCCCAGGCTGCCGCTTGTCGCCCAGCGGGCCCGCGACTACCTGCACGATCACCTCGACGAAGACATCGGACTCGACACGCTGGCAGCCACCAGTGGCGTCGACCGCTACCGCCTCACCCGCGCCTTCAAGGCCGCGTTCGGACTGGCGCCGCATGCCTACCTGGTGCAACTGCGGCTCTCCCGGGCCCGCCACATGCTGGCGCGTGGCGCGACGCCGGCCGACGTGGCCGTGGCACTGGGCTTTGCCGACCAGAGCCATCTGGGACGCTGGTTCCGCCGCGCCTATGGCCTGACCCCGGCCCACTACCGCCGGCGCTGCTCAAATCTTCCAGACGCCTAGGCGCGCGGCCGCAACAATGGCCGCATGCTCGAAACCCTGCCCCTCCTCCCCTTCCTGATGTTTGCGGTCGTCGCCTCGATCACGCCCGGGCCGACCAACGTCATCGTGCTGAGCCACAGCGCCCGGCGCGGCGTGCTGGCCACGGTGCCGATCATCCTCGGCGCCTGCGGCGGCGCGGCGCTGCTGGTGCTGGCGGTAGGCATCGGCCTGGGCGGCGCGCTGGCGGCGCATCCGCAGATCCAGCACGCGATGGCGTGGATTGGCGTCGGCTGGCTCTCGTGGCTGGCGTGGCAGATCTGGCGCGGCCCGGCGGCCGGGATCGATGCCGGTGACGCGGCCTCCACTAGCGCGCGCCGCCCGCTGGGCCTGGCCGGCGCGGCCGGGCTGCAGGTGGTCAATCCCAAGACGTGGATGATGGCGCTGGCCGTCGTCAGCGTGTTCGCGGGTGACGGGGCCGATTCGTCACACCGCGTGGCGCTGCTGTCGCTGCTGTTCTTCGTCGTCTCACTGCCGTGCATGACCACATGGGCGCTGCTGGGCGCCGGTGCCGCGCGGCTGATCCGCTCGCCCCGGCACATGAAGCGCTTCGAGCGTCTCATGGCGGTGGTGCTGGCCGCCTCTGCCTGGGCCACGCTGTTGCCTTGATGCAAACCAGTCGACAACCTGTGGCCCCGGCCGCAATCTGGTGTATGATCTTGGATTGCCCTGAATGGCTTGACTCCCGTCCGGTATACCTGTAAAAGCTTACCGGCGTATTTCTTGCGCAATATCCACGGAAACAGGTAGTCGCCAAGTTTTTACCTAGCTAGGAAAATTTGGCCAGTCACCCCTGATACTGGCAGTACGGATCTCGATCCGCAGCAGGTTCTAGGGGGCGCACCGCGGCATTGGCCGCAGCGTGCGATACCACCGTTGCCGAAGGCTCCGGAGCCCGACGTGACACGTTTCCCTCCTATGAACCCACCGCCCCTGGCGGTTATTCCTGAAGGACTGAATTGACTAAGATCGTTCTGAAACCGGGCGAGCCCGTTGAAGTTGCAATGCGTCGTTTCCGTCGCGCCATTCTGCAGACTGGCCTGATCGTGGAACTGAAGAGCCGTACCGCCTACGAAAAGCCGACGACCGAGCGCAAGCGCAAGAAGAAGGCTGCCGAGGCTCGCCTGCGCAAGCGTCTGCGCATGCAAATGCTGCCGAAGAAGCTCTACTGATTCGCGCATTGCCCGAAGAAACCGCCAGTTCGCTGGCGGTTTTTTTTCGCCCGTGCCGCGGCGCCGCACCCGTCGTCGGCGCTGCTGGAATGGAGAAACCGCGACGCACCAACAATGGGCCCGGCGATGGCCGGCATAATGGTGGCATCCGCCTTCCGGGACCCAGCCTTGACTGCCATCCTCCAGATGCGCAACGTGCGCAAGCTCTACGGCGACCAGGTGGTCGTCGACAACCTCGACCTCGAAGTCCAGCCCGGCCAGTGCTAC
This sequence comes from Cupriavidus pauculus, assembly GCF_003854935.1. NCBI lineage: Bacteria > Pseudomonadati > Pseudomonadota > Betaproteobacteria > Burkholderiales > Burkholderiaceae > Cupriavidus > Cupriavidus pauculus. The sequence goes on along the minus strand of NZ_CP033969.1, from coordinate 2,027,857 downwards.
GGACTGCTCGGCCCCAATGGCGCCGGCAAGACCACCACGCTGCGCATGCTGCTGGGGCTGACCACGCCGGCGTCGGGCACGCTGACGCTGTGCGGCGAGCCGATTCCCGAGCGGGCGCCCCAGGCGCGCATGCGCGTGGGCGTGGTGCCGCAATTCGACAACCTCGACCCCGATTTCTCGGTCATCGAGAACCTGCGGATCTTCGGCCGCTATTTCGGGCTGTCGTCGGCCGAGATCCACGCGCGCGTGCCGAAGCTGCTGGAATTTGCCCGGCTGGAAAACAAGGCCGACGCCCAGGTGCGCGAGCTGTCCGGCGGCATGCGGCGGCGCCTGACCGTGGCCCGCGCGCTGATCAACGATCCAGACCTGCTGGTCATGGACGAGCCGACCACCGGCCTGGACCCCCAGGCGCGCCATCTGATCTGGGAGCGCCTGAAGTCGCTGCTGGCCGCCGGCAAGACGATCCTGCTGACCACCCACTTCATGGAAGAAGCCGAGCGGCTCTGCAATCACCTGTGCGTGATCGACGCCGGCCGCAAGATCGCCGAGGGCAAGCCGCACGAGCTGATCGACCGCGAGATCGGCTGCGACGTCGTGGAAGTCTATGGCGACGAACTCGAACCGCTGCGCCACACGCTGACGCCGCTGGCCGAACGCACCGAAATGCGCGGCGAGACGCTGTTCTGCTACGTCCGCGACCCCGACCCGCTGCTCGCCGCGCTGCACGGCAAGGGCGGCGTCCGCTACCTGCACCGCCCGGCCAACCTTGAGGACGTGTTCCTGAAGCTGACCGGCCGCGAGATGAGAGACTGAGACATCGACATGAGCGAACAGGACCCCCGCAACCCCGACGTGGCCGCGTCCCCTGCCCTGGCGGCGGCCCCGCCGCGCCAGCACTATCCCCAGCCCCTGCTGCCGCGCAACGCGCGCAACTGGATGATGGTCTGGTACCGCAACTACATGGTCTGGAAGAAGCTGGCCATCCCCTCGATGATCGGCAACCTGGCCGACCCGATGATCTACCTGTTCGGCCTGGGCCTGGGGCTGGGCCTGCTGGTCGGGCAGGTACACGGCGTGTCGTACATCGCGTTCCTGGCGGCCGGGACCACGGCGTCGAGCGTGATGATGTCGGCGAGCTTCGAGTCGATGTACTCGGCGTTCTCGCGCATGCACGTCCAGCGCACGTGGGAGGCGATCATGCACGCGCCGCTGACACTGGGCGATGTCGTGCTGGGAGAAGTCTTATGGGCCGCCAGCAAGGCGGTGCTGTCGGGCGCCGCGATCATGATCGTGGCCGGGCTGCTCGGCTACGCGCAGTTCCCCGGCGCGCTGGCGGCGCTGCCCGTGATCGTGCTGGCCGGCATTGCCTTCGCCAGCCTGGCGATGATCGTGACGGCGCTGGCGCCGAGCTACGACTTCTTCATGTTCTACCAGACGCTGATCATGACGCCGATGCTGCTGCTGTCCGGCGTCTTCTTCCCGCTCGAACAGCTACCGGAAGGCGCGCAGAAAGCCACGCAGCTTCTGCCGCTGGCGCACGCGGTGGCGCTGATCCGTCCGCTGATGCTGGGCCGGCCCGTGGAACACGCCGCGCTGCACGTGATCGTGCTGGCAGCCTACGCAGCCGTGGCGCTGGTGGTGGCGCTGGTGCTGCTGCGGCGACGGATGCTGCGGTAAGGGGTATGCGGTAGGGGTATGCGGTAAGGGGTATGCGGTAGGGGTACGCGGTGAGGGTATGCAGGGGGGGGTGACTCCCCTCTCCCGCACGCGGGAGAGGGGTTGGGGGAGAGGGCCAGTGGTGCAAGCTGAGACCATCGCGTCTTGAGGCGCCGCCCCTTCTCCCCGGCCCCGCTCCCGCGCGCGGGAGCGGAGAGACAACCCGCAGCGGGCGTTAGGACTACTGCCCCAGCCCCCGCAGCAGATCGGCCTTGAGGTCTTCGACCGATTCCAGGCCCACTGCCAGCCGGATCAGCCCTTCGCTGATGCCGGCCGCGGCCTTGGCTTCGGGCGCAACGCGGCCGTGGGTAGTCGTGTACGGGTGGGTGATCGTGGTGCGGGTGTCGCCCAGGTTGCCGGTGATCGAGCACAGCTTCGTGCTGTCGATCACGCGCCAGGCGTTGGCGCGCATCTGCTCCGGCGTGTCGCCCTTCAGCTCGAACGAGACAATCGCCCCGCCGCCGCTCTGCTGGCGCCGGGCGATCTCGTACTGCGGATGCGACGGCAGCGCCGGATGGAACACGCGGTTCACGGCCGGGTGCGACTCCAGGAACTGGGCCAGTTGCAGCGCGCTCTGCGAGTGGCGCTCCATGCGGATCGCCAGCGTCTCCATGCCCTTGAGCATGACCCACGCGTTGAACGCCGACATCGTCGGGCCCGCCGTCCGCACCAGCGGGAACACCTTGCCCATGATGTAGTCGCGCTTGCCCACCACGGCGCCGCCCAGCACGCGGCCCTGGCCGTCGATGTGCTTGGTGGCCGAATGCACCACCACGTCGGCGCCGAACTTGATGGGCTGCTGCAGCGCGGGCGAGCAGAAGCAGTTGTCGACCACGAACAGCGCGCCCGCGTTGTGGGCGATGTCCGCCACGGCGGCAATGTCCGACACCTCGGTCAGCGGGTTCGACGGCGTTTCCAGGAAGAACAGCTTCGTGTTCGGGCGGACGGCCGCGCGCCACGCGCCCAGGTCGCCGCTGTCCACGTACGTCGTCTCCACGCCGAACTTGGCCAGGATCGTGTTGAACAGCGTCATGGTCGACCCGAAGATCGAGCGCGAGCTGACCAGGTGGTCGCCGGCCTGCAGCGACGCCAGCGCAACCGACAGGATCGCGCTCATGCCCGATGCCGTGGCCATGCACGCCTCGGCACCCTCCAGCGCCGCCAGCCGCGCCTGGAACATCGACACGGTCGGGTTCGTGAAGCGCGAGTAGGTGTAGCCCTCTTCCGAATTGGCAAAGCGCTCGGCGGCCTCGGCGGCCGAGTTGAAGCAGAAGCTCGAGGTCAGGTACATCGCCTCGGAATGCTCCATGAACTCGGCCGAGCGCAGGGTGCCGGCGCGCACGCCGAGGGTATCGATGCCGTAGGACTCGTCTTGGTTCGGATCGCTCATGCTGCAGTGCTGCCCAGTAGGTGTCGTTGTTATTCGTTGCCGCCCGAACGCTGCAGGTGCAGTTGCGAACGCTCGGTATCGCCGCTCGGGCCTTCGCGGTCGGCCTGGCTGCGCGCCGTTTCCAGGCGGTCCAGGTAGGCTTCGTCGATGTCGCCGGTCACGTACTTGCCGTCGAAGCACGACGCATCGAAGTCGCGCAGGTTCGGGTTGATGTCGCGCACGGCCTGCTTCATCGCCTCCACGTCCTGGTAGACCAGCTGGTCCGCGCCGATCATGCGCGCCACTTCCTCGTCGGTGCGGCCGTGGGCCACCAGTTCGCTGCGCGTGGGCATGTCGATGCCGTACACGTTCGGGAACTTCACCGGCGGCGCGGCCGAGGCGAAGATCACCTTCTTGGCGCCGGCGTCGCGCGCCATCTGCACGATCTCGAACGACGTGGTGCCGCGCACGATCGAGTCGTCGACGATCAGCACGTTCTTGCCCTGGAACTCCACGCCCATGGCGTTCAGCTTCTGGCGCACCGACTTCTTGCGCACGGCCTGGCCCGGCATGATGAAGGTCCGGCCCACGTAGCGGTTCTTGAAGAAGCCCTCGCGGTACGGCACGCCCAGCGCGTTGGCCACCTGCATGGCGGCCGGACGGCTGGAATCGGGAATCGGCATGACCACGTCGATCTCGCCGGCCGGCACTTCGCGGCGGATCTTCTCGGCCAGGTAGTCGCCCATGCGCAGCCGGGCGTCATAGACGGGCACGCCGTCGATGCACGAGTCCGGACGGGCCAGGTAGACGTATTCGAAGATGCACGGCGTGAGCTGCGGGTTTTCCGCGCACTGCTGGCTGTGGAGCTTGCCGTCCAGGTCGACGAAGATCGCCTCGCCCGGCGCCACGTCACGGTCCATCGTGTAGCCCATGCCTTCCAGCGCCACCGATTCCGACGCGATCAAGTATTCCTTGCCGGTCGGCGTGTCGATGCTGCCGATGCACAGCGGGCGGATGCCGAACGGGTCGCGCACGGCCAGCAGGCCGTAGCCCGAGATCTGCGCGGTGATGGCGTAGGCGCCCTTCACGCGGCGATGCATGCCGCTCACCGCCTGGAAGATCGTGGCCGGGTCCAGCGTCTTGCCGCCGCTGGCGCGCTGCAGCTCGTCGGCCAGCACGTTCAGCAGCACCTCGGAGTCCGAGTGCGTGTTGATGTGGCGGCGGTCGCGGCGGAACATTTCCTCGCGAAGCTGCTCGGAATTGGTCAGGTTGCCGTTGTGGGCCAGCATGATGCCGTACGGCGCGTTCACGTAGAACGGCTGGGCCTCTTCCTCGCTCGACGAGCCGGCGGTCGGGTAGCGCACCTGGCCGATGCCCGACGTGCCGGGCAGGCCGCGCATGTTGCGCGTGCGGAAGACATCGCGCACCAGGCCGTTGGCCTTGTGCATGTGGAAGGTGCTGCCGTTGGCCGTGGCGATGCCGGCTGCATCCTGTCCGCGGTGTTGCAACAGCAGCAGGCTGTCATAGATCAGTTGGTTGACAGGGCTGGTGGAAACCACGCCGACGATACCGCACATGCCGAACTCCCAGGAAAGGCAAATGATTCAGGGGGCGCCATTCCGTCATGTACGCGACGGAACTGCGTTGATACTGCGCCGCGGCCGTGGGTTCGTCCAGCAGCCGCGTCTTTCGATCCGGTCAGGCCCGCTACGGGGTCAGGCCTTCACATACTTCGCCAGGTCGGGCGGCAGCCACTGCCGCAGTTCGTCCATGGCCTGCATCACATACGGGCGCGACACCGCGTCGCGCCAGAACGGTTCCTCGGGCAGCTTGGTGAGCCCGGCCACCACGACCACCAGCATCACGATCAGCACGCCGCGCGCCAGCCCGAACACCAGGCCCAGCCCGCGATCGGCCGGCTTCAGACCCGTGGTTTCCAGCAACTGGCCCAGGATCGCCCCGGCCAGCGCCGACACGATCCACGTGCCGAAGAACACTGCCAGGAAGCCCAGCGCGCTGCGCGTCAGCGCGCCGCCGGGCAGCGTCTCGGGCATCCATCCGGCGGCCATGCCGCCAAAGTGATAGGCCAGCACGAACGCCACCACCCAGCCCACCAGCGCCAGCACCTCGCGCACCAGTCCGCGCAGCACGCCGATCAGCGCCGACGCCACCAGGATGAAAGCGACGGCGTAGTCAAAGAAGGTAAAAGCCATGCGTGCGGCGCCGGTTCCTGTTCAGATGGGGCCGGACTGCCGCCGCGCAATGCCTGGCGCGGCCGGTCCGGGTTGCCAATGCGTCCGATGCGTCGTTGGATGCCCTATTGCTCGACGATCTTCGAGGTCAGGCCGATCGACTTCACCTTCCGGTCCGCCGCATCGGCCGCGTCGCGGCTCGGAAACGGGCCGGCACGCAGCAGGATCCGCTCGCCGTCGGCCAGCGTCTTCTTTTCCACATACGCCGGCACCTTGCTCTCCTTGAGCTTGGCCAGCCAGTTCCTTGCGCGTTCTTCCGACGAGAACGCGCCGATCAGGATCAGGTACTTGGTATTGGCGGCCGGCTTGGCGTCGGCGGGCTTGTCGGCCGGCTTGTCCGCGGGCTTGTCCGCCACCTTCGTATCGGCGGCCTTCGGCTTGTCGGCGGCCGGCGTGCTGACGATTTCCTCGCCGGCGTCCAGCGCGGCGTCGTTGCGGGCCGTGCCGGCCGACGGCGGCAGCGCCTGCGCCCTGCGGGCCTCGACCTTCGGCTTCTGTGCGCCCTGCCCGTTGGCCACGCTGACGGCCACGTCGTCGGACACCGGGCGCGGCTTGTGCTCGAACACGATCGGCAGGACGATGACGGCCACGGCAAGCAGCACCACGGCGCCGATCAGGCGGCGGCGGGCGCGTTGTTTCTGGGGAAAGTCGGGGTCGAGGCTGTCGTCGGCGTACTCATCGACAGGCCGGCGCGATGCGCCGATGCCGGCGCCGGGTTCCGCGCGGGTACGGCGACCCCGTTCGGGTGCCGGGTCAGTGCCCTTGCGGGACGAGAACAGCGAAAGCAGGCCCATAGATGCCCAAAGAGTGGTGTTCGGTGTGATGTCGTTCCGGCCCGGGAGTTCAGCCTGGTATCAGTTGGCCTGCGTGGCGCGGTATGCCATCACGCCGGCCACCGTGTAGAACGATCCGAAGACCAGGATTCTATCATTCTCGGTTGCCCTGCCGATGGCGTCGCGATACGCCAGTTCCGGACTTGCGAAGCATGCCGCCGTATTGTCCGGGCCCTCGTGGAAACCGGTGGCGTCCAGTGCCTCGCGCACCTGGGCGGCCGTGGCGGCCCGCTCGGTCGGCAGGTCGCACAGGCACCAGTGGTCCACCTTGTCGGCCACATGCTGCAGCACGCCGGCGATGTCCTTGTCCGCCATTGCGCCAAACACGGCGTAGGTGTAGCGGAAGAACCCCATGTTCTCCAGGTTCTGACCCAGCGTGGCCGCCGCGTGCGGGTTATGCGCCACATCGAGGATCACCGCCGGGCGGCCCGGCATCACCTGGAAGCGGCCCGGCAGTTCGACGAACGCCAGCCCGTTGCGCACTTCCTGCGCGCTGACCGGCAGCCGCGGGCGCATGGCCTGCAGCGCGGCCAGCGCCGCCGACGCGTTCAGCAACTGGTTGGCGCCGCGCAGGGCCGGATAGCCAAGCCCGTTGAGCTTGCGGTCGCGGCCGGTCCAGTCCCATTGCTGGCGCTCCTGCCCCGGCGCGGCCTGGTGGCGGAAGTCGCGGCCCACGAGCCACAGGTCGGCCCCGACGGCCTCGGCATGGTCGATGACCGATTGCGGCGGCATCGGGTCGCCGCAGATCGCCGGCACATGCGGGCGGAAGATGCCGGCCTTCTCGTAGCCGATCTTCTCGCGCGTGTCGCCCAGATACTGGGTGTGGTCGATATCGACGCTGGTAATCACCGCGCAGTCCGTATCGATCACATTGACCGCGTCCAGCCGGCCGCCCAGCCCCACTTCCAGGATCATGGCGTCCAGCCCGGCCGCCGCGAACATGTGGATGATGGACAGCGTCGTGAACTCGAAGTAGGTCAGGCTGACCGGATCGGCAAAGCTGGTGCGGGCGCGCTCGACGGCCTCGAAGTGCGGCAGCAGCTGCGCGTCGGTGGCCTGCTCGCCGTTCAGGCGGGCGCGCTCGTTGAACGAGATCAGGTGCGGCGACGTGTGCAGCCCCACCTTGTAGCCGGCCTCCAGCAGGATGCGTTCGAGCATCGCGCAGGTCGACCCCTTGCCGTTGGTGCCGCCCACCGTGAACACCACGGCGTCGATGCGCAGACCCAGTGCTTCCTTGACGCGCGTGATGCGCGTCAGACCCATGTCGATGCCCACGGGATGGGCGGTTTCCAGGTGGTGAAGCCAGTCGGGGAGATTGTGGAAGATGGGCATGCTCGTTGACGACACTTTCGACACTACAAAAAGCAAAATGGCGCGGGTGGTGGCACCCGCGCCATTGTCCTGCAAATCACGCTACCGCGTCAGGCCACCGCATCGGCCGGCTGCTTCTGCAGCAGCGCCAGCACCTGGGCGATTTCCCCGCGCAGGCGGCGGCGGTCGACGATCATGTCGATGGCGCCCTTCTGCAGCAGGAACTCGGCGCGCTGGAAGCCTTCCGGCAGCTTCTCGCGCACGGTCTGCTCGATCACGCGCGGGCCGGCAAAGCCGATCAGCGCCTTGGGCTCGGCAATCACCACGTCGCCCAGGAAGGCGAACGATGCCGACACGCCGCCCATCGTCGGGTCGGTCAGCACGCTGATGAACGGCAGCCTGGCGTTGGACAACTGGTTCAGCATGGCCGTGGTCTTGGCCATCTGCATCAGCGACAGCAGGCTTTCCTGCATCCGCGCGCCGCCGGTGGCGGTCACGCAGATGAACGGCACCTTCTGCTCCAGCGCGGCCTGCGCGCCACGGGCAAAACGCTCGCCGACGACGGAGCCCATCGACCCGCCCATGAACTCGAACTCGAAGCAGGCCACGACCACGGGAATCGTGTGGATCGCGCCGCCCATCACCACCATCGCGTCGGTCTCGCCCGTGTCTTCCATGGCGGCCTTGATGCGGTCCGGGTACTTCTTGGTGTCCTTGAACTTCAGCGCGTCCACCGGCACGATTTCCTGGCCGATCTCGAAGCGGCCCTCGGCGTCCAGCAGCTTGTCCAGGCGCTCGCGCGACCGGATCCGCATGTGGTGGTCGCACTTCGGGCAGACATGCAGATTGGCTTCCACGTCGGTGCGGTACAGGGTGGACTCGCACGACGGGCACTTGACCCACAGCCCTTCCGGAATGCCCTTGCGGGTGGAAGGATCGGTCTGTTGAATCTTGGGAGGCAGGAGTTTATCCAACCAGCTCATGAAAGCTCCTTTCGGATAGCTGCCGCGCGCGTCGACGCCCCTCTCTGAGAGGTCGGACACCGGGACGGCAGGGAATCAGGCCGCGAATTTACCACGCCGGGCCGTCACGCGGCTAAGCAAAACGCGCCAATTGTGCATCGAACAGCACAATCGGCGCGTATTTTTTCAGCAGGCGTCACACGGCTGTCAAGGCTTACGCGTCCAGCGCCTGGCGGATGCCGGCGATGAAGGTACGCAGCGCCTCGACGGCCTGGTCGCGCGGCGCATCCTCCAGCAACTGCACCAGCCGGCTGCCGATGACCACGGCATCGGCCACGCTGCCGATGGCGCGCGCCGTCTCGGCGTCGCGGATGCCGAAGCCGACACCCACCGGCAGGTTGGCATGCTGCTTGATCAGCGGCAGGCGGGCGGCCACGCTGTCCAGGTCCAGCGTGGCCGATCCGGTCACGCCCTTGAGCGACACGTAATAGAGATAGCCGCTGGCCACGCGGGCCACGGCCGCGATGCGGGCATCGGTCGAGGTGGGCGCGAGCAGGAAGATCGGGTCCATGCCGTTGTCGCGCATCAGCCCGGCAAACGACTCGCATTCCTCGGGCGGATAGTCGACCACGAGCACGCCGTCCACGCCAGCCGCCGCGGCGGCCTTGGCGAAGGCCGCCTCGCCCATCCGCTCGATCGGGTTGGCGTAGCCCATCAGCACCACGGGCGTGGCGTCGTCGGTCTGGCGGAACTCGGCCACCCAGGCCAGCACCTGCGCCAGCGACACGCCTTGCGCCAGCGCCCGCTCGGAGGCGCGCTGGATCACCGGGCCGTCGGCCATCGGGTCCGAGAACGGCACGCCGAGCTCGATGACGTCGGCGCCACCGGCCACCAGCGCGTGCATCAGCGGCACGGTCAGCGCGGGCGCCGGGTCGCCGGCGGTGATGAACGGAATCAGGCCCTTCTTGTTCTGCGCGGCCAGCGCCGCGAAAGTCTTCTGGATACGGGACATGGTTGGCCTTGCCGGGAGTCTCAGATCAGGCGCTGCACGGCCGATGCGTCGTCATTGGCATCGTCGTTGGCGGCGTCGGGGGTCGTTGCGGGAGTATCGGGCTGGATCTGCGCGTACACCGGCTGGGCGGCCGTCACGCGCTCGCGCACCAGCGCGGCATACTGCGGATTCATCTCGAAGCCGACAAAGCGCCGGCCGTGGCGCACGCAGGCCACCGCCGTGGTGCCGCTGCCCGTGAATGGGTCCAGCACGATGCCGCCGGGCGGGCAGCTCGACAGCACCATGCGTTCGACAATCTCCAGCGGCTTCTGCGTCGGATGGTCGGCGCGCTCGGGGTCCTGGCGGTGGATGCGCGGCACGCTCCACAGGTCCTTGGGGTTGTAGCCCACTTCCAGCCACTTCTTGCCTTCGAAACGCGGCCGGCTGCGCGCCTTCTTGGTCTCGGCGTCATAGGGGATGCGCACCGGGTCCAGGTCGAAGTAGTAGTCGCGCTGGCGGGCAAAGAAGCCGATGTTGTCGTGCACCGACGAGAACTTGCGCGTGGTGCCGCCCATGCTGGGCACGCGGCGGTCCCAGATGATCTCGTTGATCATCGTCAGCCGCTTCTTGAGCATGACGAACAGCTCGGGCGAGTACTGCCACGTGCAGAACAGGTACAGCGTGCCCTTGGGCGCCAGCTTGGGGATGATGGCGTCCATCCAGCGCTCGGACCATTCCAGGTAGGCGTCGCCGGACAGCAGGTCGGAGTCGTTGCCGTAGTCCTTGCCCAGGCCGTAGGGCGGATCGGCGACGATCAGGTCGATCGACTGGTCCGGGATGCGCCGGATGCCTTCGAGCGCGTCTTCCTGGTACAGGCGGACCACGTCGGTGTCGAGGATGTCGAACGGCGCAGCGGCGCCGCCCTCTTCCAGTTGTGACGATGCAGTTTCAGGGGGCAGCGCGCGCATTACAGCTTCAGCCCCGCACGTTCGGCCACCGTGTGCATGTCCTTGTCGCCGCGGCCGGACAGGTTCACGAGCAGCAGCTTGTCCTTCGGCAGCGTCGGCGCCAGCTTGCAGGCGTAGGCGATGGCGTGGCTGGACTCCAGCGCCGGGATGATGCCTTCGATCCGGCAGCAGTCATGGAACGCCTTGAGCGCCTCGTCGTCGGTAATTGGCACGTACTGCGCGCGGCCGATGTCCTTGAGCCACGCGTGCTCCGGGCCCACGCCGGGGTAGTCCAGGCCGGCCGACACCGAATGGGTCTCGATGATCTGGCCGTTGTCGTCCTGCAGCAGGTAGGTGCGGTTGCCGTGCAGCACGCCGGGCGAGCCGCCGGTCAGCGACGCCGCGTGGCGGCCCGTCTCCAGGCCGTCGCCGGCCGCCTCCACGCCGATCAACTGCACGTCCTCGTGGCCGATGTACGGGTAGAAGATTCCCATCGCGTTCGAACCGCCGCCCACGCAGGCGATCACGGCGTCCGGCTGGCGGCCGGTCATCTCGGGCATCTGCACCTTCGATTCCTCGCCGATCACGCACTGGAAGTCGCGGACCATCATCGGGTACGGATGCGGGCCGGCCACCGTGCCGATGATGTAGAACGTGGTCTCGACGTTGGTCACCCAGTCGCGCATCGCCTCGTTCAGCGCGTCCTTGAGCGTCCTGGAGCCGCTTTCCACCGGCACCACCGTGGCGCCCAGCAGCTTCATGCGGTAGACGTTGGCCGCCTGGCGGCGCACGTCCTCGGAGCCCATGTAGACCACGCATTCCATGCCGAAGCGCGCGGCGATGGTGGCCGTGGCCACGCCGTGCTGGCCGGCGCCGGTCTCGGCGATCACGCGCTTCTTGCCCATGCGACGGGCCAGCAGCGCCTGGCCGATGACGTTGTTGATCTTGTGCGCGCCGGTGTGGTTCAGGTCCTCGCGCTTGAAGTAGATCTGCGCGCCGCCAAGCGTCTCGCTCCAGCGCTGGGCGTGGTAGATCGGCGACGGGCGGCCGACGAAGTGCTTCAGCTCGCGCTGGAATTCGGCGTTGAAATCGGCGTCCTGCTGGTAGTGCGCATAGGCTTCGCGCAGCTCGTCCAGCGCGTGGACCAGCGTTTCGGAAACGAAGCTACCGCCGTAGGGGCCGAAATGGCCTCGGGAATCGGGCAAGTCGTACATGTCCAGGCTCTCAGGTGGCGCTCCGCGCAGCGGGCGGCGGAGCGCATCAAATTCGGAATCGGGCAGCGGGCGGGGGGTGGCGCAGGGCCGGCCAGGGGCTACCGGCCGGCCAGGGCTGCGTCCGCCATCCGCACCGCGCGCACGAATGCGGCAATGCGGGCGTGGTCTTTCACACCCTTGCTCGCCTCCACGCCGCTGCTGACATCGACGGCGTAGGGGCGCACGCGCTCAATCGCACCAGCGACGTTTTGCGCGTTCAACCCACCACTCAAAACGATGCGAGGTGCGTCGTTTGCGGACGGGTTGGCAGGATTGGGCGGAAGCCATGGGGCAGGAATCAGGGTCCAGTCGAAGACGTGGCCGCCACCGCCGTAGCCCTCGACAAAGGCGTCGAGCAACAGGCCGGCGGCGTCACGGTATTGATCGGCGAATTCTACCAAATCAAGGCCCTGCTGGACACGGGCCGCGCGCATGAATGGCAGCCGGCAGCGCCGCGCCGTCTCGGTGCATTGCTGCGGCGATTCGTCGCCGTGGAACTGAAGTAGCGTCAACGGCACCCGCTCGGCCACGTGGGCCACTTCCTCGGCATCGGCATTGACGAACAGCCCGGTCACGGTCACGAACGGCGGCACCTGCTCGGCCAGCGCGGCGGCGTGGGCGACGTCGACGTAGCGCGGGCTCTTGTCGTAGAACACCAGGCCGATGGCGTCGGCGCCGGCGTCCACGGCCGCGCGGACGTCCTCCGGCCGCGTCAGGCCGCAGATCTTGATGCGTGTGCGCGGGGGCACGGGGCCGGAATCAGGCGCCATCATCGGCAAACACTCCGTGGAAGAGGCTGGCGGACGCATCCGCCCGGGGAAGCCGGTACGGCTCAGGATACTTTACGCCGACCAGGTACAGGCCGTCGGGCATGAACGTCGGCGCGGCCTTCTGCCGGCTGCGGCCGGCCAGCACCTCCGCCAGCCACTCGGGCGGGTAGCGCCCGCGCCCCACGGCCACCAGGCAACCCATCAGGTTGCGGACCATGTGGTGCAGGAAGGCGCTGGCGCGGAATCGCAGAAACACCCACGGCCCGTCGGCCTGGATCGTCACGTCGTAGAGTGTCTTGACCGGCGACCTGGCCTGGCATTCGGCGGCGCGGAAGGCCGAGAAGTCGTGCTCGCCGATCAGGCAGGCGGCCGCCGCGCGCATCGCGTCCACATCGAGCCGCTGGCCCGGCGGCAGCATCTGGTAGCCGGCCCGGCCGTGGATCATCGGCACCCGGTGCGGCCCGGTGTAGAGCGCGTAGTAGTACATCCGCTCGTAGGCCAGGAAGCGCGCGTGGAAGCCCGCGTCGACCGGCTCGGCCCATTGCAGCGCGATGGACGGCGGCAGGAATGCGTTGACGCCGCGCACCCACGAGAACTTGTCGCGATCGAGCACCGTATCGAGATGGATCACCTGCCCCAGCGCATGCACGCCGGTGTCGGTCCGCCCCGCCACCGTGGTCAGCAGGCGTGTCCCGGCAAAGCGCTCGATGGCGTCTTCCAGATGGTCCTGCACGGTATTGCGGTGGGGCTGCGACTGCCAGCCCGAGAAGGCCGACCCGTCGTAGTGGAGTCCGATGGCGATGCGATTCATGGAGGGGACGATGCGCAAAAACAAAATGCGCCGGAAGGGACGCTTCCGGCGCATCGCTTCGGGCCGCGGCGCGCCCGATCTCCGGCGTGCCGCAAACCCTGCATCATACCGGCCTTTGGGGCGAAACCCGCGGGCCGGCGAGGGTCAGGCCACGTCGCGCAGCAGCGTGCGGGCCTCGGTCTGCAGCGGGTCGTCGGACTGCTCGACCACTTCCTGCAGCAGTTCGCGCGCCCCTTCCTTGTCGCCGATCTCGATATAGGCGCGCGCCAGGTCCAGCTTGATCTGCATGTCGCGGCTGCCGTCCATGCCCGTGGCGGACAGCGTGCTGGCGGAAACGCCATGCGTGGCGTCGCCCAGCCCTTCGGACGTGACGCGGCTCAGGTCGATCGGCTCGACCAGCTTGCCGTTCTGGAGCATCGTCGGGGCCGGCAGCGGCACGGTCGATTCGGCCAGCGACGGCGCGTCGTACGTGGCCGTGGCCAGCGGCGCCGGCTGCAGCCCGCCCGCGTCCGGCGTGGCCGGATTCAGGTCGAGCGACAGGGCGGACATGTCGAATTCCAGCGGGCGCGAGCGCGTGGGGGTGTCCAGCGCGGGCACGTGGGCGGCGTCGTGACCCTCGTCGAGGATGTCGTCCAGGCGGGCCACCGGCTCGGCGTGCTCGTTGCCGAAGACCATCGATGCCGACGCCGGTGCCACGATGGGCTCGCCGGGGGCCGGCGCCGGGAAGGCGTCGAGCGGCAGCGCCAGGTCCGGCATGGCCGACGCCTGCGGCGCGGCCTGCAGCGACTGCGCGGGGTCCTGCGTACGCCATTGGTCGGCCACCGGGGTGGTCGTATCGGCTTCCGCCATCACCTCGGGCGCCACCGACAGGTACAGCGCGTTGCCCGGATCCAGCTTGCGACCCATTTCCGCGACCTGCTGCCAGTCCGCGCTTTGTCCGCCTACCTGGGCGAACATTTCTTCTGCAATCACCCGGAAACCTTCCACATCCTGACGAGTGTTGTAAATCTCCAGCAGCTTCAGGCGGATGGCCTGGCGCTCCGGATTCTGTTGCAACGCTTCGCGCAGGATTTCCTCTGCCTGCACGTCGCGTCCGTACGCGATGTACACCTCGGCCTCGGCAATCGGATCCACTTCCGTCGCTTCGGGCGAGTTGTTGCCGATGCGGAAGTCGGCACCGAACACGCTGTGCTGCGACGTGTCGACACTCTGGCCGCCGGCGGTACCGAACAACGAGTGTCCGCCGGCCATGACCGTGCTTTCCTGGGACAGGATGCTGTCACCGAAGCCGGTGTTCTCGCCGGCCTTCTGCTTCTGGCGGCGGCGATAGTACGCATAACCGCCAAGCAACGCAACCAGCACACCGACGCCGGGCAGCAGCATCGGATTGGCCAGCAGTTCGTCGGCGAACGACGGCTCGGCGATCGGCTGGACAACGGGCGGCGCCTTCCTGGCGGCAGCCGGTGCCGAAGCCGGCGCGGCGGCAGTGGCCGAAGCGGCGCCCTGCGGCGCGGATGCGGCGGCGGCCGGGGTGGTGGCAGCGGGGGCCGAGGCGGCTGCGGCGGTGGCTGCGGCCGCAGCGGTGGCAGCGGTCGCCGCCGACGCATCGGCCGTGGCGGCCGGGGCCGGTTCTGGCGTGGCCGTGCTCGGGGCGGCGGCCTTGGCCGGCTCGGCCGGGACCACGGTCGGCGCGGGCGCGGCGGCGTCCGCCGGCTTGGTGCCTGCCGCAGCGGTGGCCGGCGCAGCCGCGGCCTTGGCGGCCTGGTTGCCCTGGTTGAGCTTGGCGATCTCCGCGTTCTTCAGCTCCATCAGGCGCTGCATGTCGGAGATGTTCTTCTCCAGGTCCGTCACGCGCGACTCGGCTTCCTTGAGCTTGCGCTGGTTCGCCACCTCGGCTTCGGCCTTGGCCTGCGCGCCCTTGTCGGCCTTGTCGCCCTTCGACAGCTTCAGTTCGTCGCGCGGGCCGGCGTTCGGCACCGTGGTGTCCTGCACGCGGGCGGTCACGTTGCCCGACTGCTCGCGGCCCGACCCGGCTTCCACGGACTTCGCCGCGGCGGCAGCCGCCAGGCGGCTGCGGTAGCTGTCGAAGCCCTGCGTGCGGGCCACCACCTCGCGGCGGGCCTCGCGCGGGCTGACGGACTGGGCCTGCTGGGCGCTCGGCACCTTGAGCACGGCGCCAGACTTGATCCGGTTGATGTTGCCGCCGATGAAGGCGTTGGGATTGTTCCGATACAGCGCCAGCAGCATCTGCTCCAGCGACACGGCGTCCTGGCCCTGCGCGGCTTCGCCGGCAATGGCATAGAGCGTGTCGCCGCGCTGGACCGTGTAGTTGCCGTTGGCGGCCACGCCATCGCCCACGGCAGCGGGCGGCGCGGCGCGGCGCGGCTGGCGCGCGGGCGCCGGCGTGGGGGCGGCGGACGGTGCGGCGGGCGCGGCGGCCATGGGCGCCGGCGCCGGTACCGGCGCGGCGGCGGGCGACGCATCGGGGGTCGCGGCCTGCACCACGGTGGTCGGCGAGAACGCCTGGTTCGACGGCTTGGCGCCGGCCGGATCCAGCAGGAACGTATAGGCGCGGGTGATCTTGCCGCTGGACCACGTCATGTCGACGAGGATGTCGACAAACGGCTCGCTGAGCGGCTGGTTGGACCGCACGGTGGCCACGTAGCTGCCGTTCGGACGCTTCTGCACGTCCAGCCGGACGCTGGAGATGGCCGACAGATAGGTCAGCCCGGCACGGGAATAGGCGGACGCCGGGGCCAGCTTGACAGCCAGGCTGTCGGCTTCCTCGGGCGTCACGCCGGTGATATCGATTTCAGCCTGGAGCGGCTGCCCCAGGTTGGATTGGACCCTTAATTGTCCGAACCCCGCGGCATAGGCGGCTGGCTGCGCAAGCAGCAGACCGAATGCCGTGACGGCCAGCGTTGACCAGCGCTGACGGACAGTAGGCGCATCTTTCCGGCGATGTAGGCTCACACTCACCTCGTGCTCCGTTTATGGTTTTAGTAGCAAAAGTTAACCCGATCCCAACAAATGGCTGGCTGGCGGGCGCTGAACCGGCCGGGCTTGTTGCCCGTCCTGGTGCGCGCCCATGTCGCTGCCGTGCATGCCAGATGCGCGGCGGCGATGACCCCGTGGCCAAGCGCATGCCGGCTGTATTGTGACCCAAGCCTGTGAAAAAAAGGGTTCCGGATGCGACAACGCCGCGCTCCGGGCGCGGCGTCGATGAGAAAGCAGGTCATTCTGTTGCCTTGCTGCAACGAAGCGGCAAGGCCAAAGAGGGGGTCAGTCCTCGATCAGAATGCGCAGCATACGCCGCAGCGGCTCGGCCGCGCCCCACAGGAGCTGGTCGCCCACGGTGAAGGCCGACAGGTACTCGCCGCCCATCTGCATCTTGCGCAGGCGGCCCACCGGAATCGTCAGCGTGCCGGTCACGGCGGCCGGCGTCAGGTCCTTCATGCTGGCCTCGCGGGTGTTCGGCACGACCTTGGCCCACTGGTTGTTGGCGGCCAGCATGCCTTCGATCTCGTCCAGCGGCACGTCGCGGCGCAGCTTGATCGTCAGCGCCTGCGAATGGCAGCGCATGGCGCCGATCCGCACGCACAGGCCGTCCACGGCGATCGGCGCGGCGCCGGTGGCCCCGACAAAGCCCTCTCCCCGGCCCAGGATCTTGTTGGTCTCGGCGGCGCCCTTCCACTCTTCCTTGGACACGCCGTTGCCGAGGTCCTTGTCGATCCACGGAATCAGGTTGCCGGCCAGCGGCACGCCAAACTGCTTGGTCTCGTCGGCGGACAGGCCGTGCTGGGTCGACAGGATCTGGCGGTCGATCTCCAGGATGGCCGACGCCGGGTTGTCCAGCAGCGGCTTGACCGCGGCGTTCAGCGTGCCGAACTGGGTCAGCAGCTCGCGCATGTGCTGGGCACCGCCGCCCGAGGCGGCCTGGTAGGTCATCGAGGTCATCCACTCGATCAGGTCGGCCTGGAACAGGCCGCCCAGGCCCATCATCATGCAGCTGACTGTGCAGTTGCCGCCGATGAAGTTCTTGACGCCCTTGGACAGCGCGTCCTTGATCACGCCCAGATTGACCGGGTCGAGCACGATGATCGCGTCGTCCTTCATGCGCAGCGACGAGGCGGCGTCGATCCAGTAGCCGTTCCAGCCGGCGGCGCGCAGGCGCGGGAAGACGTCGTTCGTGTAGTCGCCGCCCTGGGCGGTGAGCACCACGTCGCACTGCTTCAGTGCGTCGATGTCGTTCGCGTCTTTCAGCGTGGTTTCATTCTTCGCCATGGCCGGGGCCTTGCCGCCGGCGTTGGACGTGCTGAAGAAAACGGGCTCGATATGGTCGAAATCGCCCTCTTCCTGCATGCGCTGCATCAGGACGCTGCCGACCATTCCTCGCCAACCGACGAGACCTACAATCATGACTTACCTCGGATGTGATGTGAACTTCCCCGCCATTTTGCTTCGCCCGGCGTGGCTGCGCGGGGAAGACGGGCAGGCACGACGAACGATCTAGCGGATCGTTTTGGTAATGGTTTTAATCGTCGTTGCGGTCAGGCCGGTCGAACCCATGCCAATCGCGCCGCGGGGGGCGGTGCGGGCAGCAAAAGCAGTCAGGAGGGACTGGGGGTTTCGGGCCATGACGGGAGAGTCTACACGAATTTGCGGCGATGCCGCAGGGGAAATGACGGGTGTTTTCGTGCTTGCGGGGTGGCTTTCCGGCCCCTGCGGCGCACCGGACGGGGCCGGGGGAGCCGGCGGACGGCAAAACATTGCGCAACCGGCATCGGATGCCGATCGCGCGCCGGTGCCGCCCGCCCCGCCGGCTGCGGCGGGTGCTTACAGCGCCGCCAGCACCGCCTCGCCCATTTCCCGGGTGCCAACCTGCTTGCAGCCCGGCGTCAGGATGTCGCCGGTGCGGTAGCCCTGCGCCAGCACCTTCTTGACGGCGTTCTCGATGCGGTCGGCCTGTTCGGCGCGGTTCAGCGAGTAGCGCAGCATCATCGCGGCGGACAGGATCGTGGCCAGCGGATTGGCCACGCCCTTGCCGGCGATGTCCGGCGCCGAGCCGTGCGACGGCTCGTACAGGCCCTTGTTGTTCGCGTCCAGCGACGCCGACGGCAGCATGCCGATCGAGCCGGTCAGCATGGCCGCCTCGTCCGACAGGATGTCGCCGAACATGTTGCCGGTGACGATCACGTCGAAGCTCTTGGGCGCCTTCACCAGCTGCATCGCGGCGTTGTCCACGTACATGTGCGACAGCTCGACGTCCGGGTACTCCTTGCTGACGTCGATCACGATGTCCTTCCAGAACTGGAAGGTTTCGAGCACGTTGGCCTTGTCCACGCTGCACAGCTTCTTGCCGCGCTTGGCGGCCGCCTGGAACGCCACATGGGCGATGCGGCGGATCTCGGGCTCGCTGTAGCGCATCGTGTCGAAGCCTTCGCGGGCGCCCTGGAACAGGCCGTCCGGCGCCTCGCGCACGCCGCGCGGCTGGCCGAAGTAGATGTCGCCGTTCAGTTCGCGCACGATCAGGATGTCCAGTCCGGCCACCAGCTCGGGCTTCAGGCTCGACGCGCCGGTCAGTTCCGGATAGCAGATTGCCGGGCGGAAGTTGGCAAACAGCTGCAGGTGCTTGCGCAGGCCCAGGATGGCCTGCTCGGGGCGCAGCGGGCGCTCCAGGCTGTCGTACTTCCAGTCGCCCACGGCGCCGAACAGGATGGCGTCGGCCTCCTTGGCCAGCTTCAGCGTGTTCTCGGGCAGCGGATGGCCTTCGGCCTCGTAGCCGGCGCCGCCCACCGGGGCGGTTTCCATCTCGAAATTCTCGCCCAGCGCGTTGAGCACCTTGACGGCTTCGGCAACGATCTCGGGACCGATGCCGTCGCCCGGCAGGACTGCAATCTTCATGTCGTATTTCCTTTAGTTTTCGGGATCAGCCCACCAGCCGGTTGCCCAGCCACGGCATGCGGGTCAGCCGCTCGGACTCGAACGCCTTGATCTTGTCCTTGTGGCGCAGCGTCAGGCCGATATCGTCGAAGCCGTTCAGCATGCAGTACTTGCGGAACGGGGCGATGTCGAACGGGTAGCTGGTGCCGCCCGGCGTGGTCACCACCTGTCGGTCCAGGTCGATGGTGAGCTGGTAGCCCTGGAACGCGTTGGTCTCGTTGAACAGGTGGTCCACCTGCTGCTCGGTCAGCACCACCGGCAGCAGCCCGTTCTTGTAGCAGTTGTTGAAGAAGATATCGGCAAAGCTGGGCGCGATCACGGCGCGGAAGCCGTATTGCGTGAGCGCCCACGGCGCGTGCTCGCGCGAGCTGCCGCAGCCGAAGTTGTTGCGCGCCAGCAGGATCGACGCACCCTGGTAGCGCGGCTGGTTCAGCACGAAGTCCGGGTTCAGCGGACGCTTGCTGTTGTCCTGGCCAGGCTGGCCGACGTCCTTGTAGCGCCATTCGTCGAACAGGTTCGGTCCGAAGCCCGTGCGCTGGATCGACTTCAGGAACTGCTTCGGGATGATGGCGTCGGTGTCGACGTTTTCGCGGTCGAGCGGTGCCGCGATGCCGCTGTGTACGGTGAACTTTTCCATGGTGATGTCCTTACTTCCGGGCGGCGTTCTCAAGGGCCTGCCCGGCAGCCTGCGTGTCCTTGCCAAAGCCGGCAATCGTGTTGCAGCCAGCCAGTTGCAGCATGCCCAGGCATGCCAGCAGCGTGATCACGATCTTTTTCATGTTCTCTCTGTTCGAAAGTCGTGGTTGACCCGATGACCCGTCCCGGCGGTCAGCCGAGCTTGCGGATGTCGACGAAATGCCCCTCGATGGCGGCCGCGGCGGCCATGGCCGGGCTCACCAGGTGGGTACGGCCACCGGCGCCCTGGCGGCCTTCGAAGTTGCGGTTCGACGTGGACGCGCAGCGCTCGCCCGGCTCCAGCCGGTCGGCGTTCATCGCCAGGCACATCGAGCAGCCCGGCTCGCGCCATTCGAAGCCGGCGGCCTTGAACACCTTGTCCAGCCCCTCGCGCTCGGCCTGTTCCTTGACCAGGCCCGAACCCGGCACCACCATCGCCAGCTTCACGTTGCCGGCCACCTTGCGGCCCAGCTTCTGCACGACCCACGCGGCGGCGCGCATGTCCTCGATGCGGCTGTTGGTGCAGGACCCGATGAACACCTTGTCGATGCGGATGGACTCCATCGGCGTGTTCGGCTGCAGGTTCATGTACTCCAGCGCGCGCTCCATGGCGTTGCGCTTGTTCGAATCCTTTTCCTTCTCGGGGTCCGGCACGCGGTCCTCGATGCTGACCACCATCTCGGGCGACGTGCCCCAGGTGACCTGCGGGCGGATTTCCTCGCCGCGCAGCTCCACGACCTTGTCGAAGTGGGCGCCAGCGTCGGAATGCAGCGTGCGCCAGTAGGCCACGGCCTGGTCCCATTCCACGCCCTGGGGCGCATACGGGCGGTTCTTCACGTATTCCAGCGTGATGTCGTCCACGGCCACCAGGCCGGCGCGCGCACCGGCCTCGATGGCCATGTTGCAGACCGTCATGCGGCCTTCCATCGACAGCTCGCGGATGGCCGAGCCGGCGAATTCCATCGTGTAGCCCGTGCCGCCGGCCGTGCCGATCTTGCCGATGATGGCCAGCACGATGTCCTTGGCGGTGCAGCCGCGCGGCAGCTTGCCTTCCACGCGGATCAGCATGTTCTTGGCCTTCTTGCCCAGCAGCGTCTGGGTGGCCAGCACGTGCTCCACCTCGGACGTGCCGATGCCGTGGGCCAGCGCGCCGAACGCGCCGTGCGTGCTGGTGTGCGAGTCGCCGCAGACCACGGTCATGCCGGGCAGCGTGGCGCCCTGCTCCGGCCCGATCACGTGGACGATGCCCTGGCGGTGGTCGTTCATCTTGAACTGCGTGATGCCGTAGGCGTCGCAGTTGGCGTCCAGCGTATCGACCTGGAGCTTCGAGATCGGGTCGGCGATGCCTTGCGTGCGGTCCGTGGTCGGCACGTTGTGGTCCGACACGGCCAGGTTCGCGCTGATGCGCCACACCGGACGCTCCGCCAGCTTCAGGCCCTCGAACGCCTGCGGGCTGGTCACTTCATGCAGCAGGTGGCGGTCGATGTAGAGCAGCGTGGTGCCGTCTTCCTCGACGTGGACGGTGTGGTCATCCCAGAGTTTGTCGTAGAGCGTCTTTGCCATGATGCGGGGGGCAGACCGTCCGACCGCACCCCCGGAGGGGACGACCGGCGCGAATCCGCGCGTTGGTTTGCAGGGGAGTTGTTATTCCGGATGCCATCGCGGGCAGGCAGGAGCCATTCTGCTGCGTTTCCGGCGACGCCGGGGATTGCTTGACATCGCAAGCGATTATGCCACCGCTGCCCGCCGCCAGCGGACCGCCCGGCCCGCCGGGGCGACGGTCATTGGCGAAAGGGGGATTTCGTGGATGGCGAAGGGGGCGGGAAGGGGCCGGGGCGGCCGGGGTGGCCGGTGGCCGGAGGCGGCTCCGCTCTCCCGCCGTGGGGGAGAGCGGAGCAAACCGGGGACTGAATCAACCGCCCAGGTAGGCCGCCCGGATCCGGTCGTTGGCCAGCAGGTTGGCGCCGGTATCCGCCAGCACCACCTTGCCGGTTTCCAGCACGTAGCCGCGGTCGGCCACCTGCAGGGCCTTGTTGGCGTTCTGCTCCACCAGGAAGACGGTCACGCCTTCCTCGCGGATGGTGCGGATGATGTCGAAGATCTGGGCGATGATCAGCGGCGCCAGGCCCAGCGTCGGCTCGTCCAGCAGCAGCAGGCGCGGGCGGCTCATCAGCGCGCGGCCGATGGCCAGCATCTGCTGCTCGCCGCCGCTCATCGTGCCGGCCCGCTGGCTGGCGCGCTGGTTCAGGCGCGGGAACAGCTTGAACACGTGCTCGATGCCGGCCTCGATCTCATGGCGGCTGGCAAAGAAGCCACCCATCTTGAGGTTCTCCAGCACGGTCAGGCTCGGGAACACGCGCCGGCCTTCTGGCGAAATGGCCATGCCCATGCGCATGATCTCGTGCGTGTTGCGGCCCGTGATGTCCTGGCCCTCGAACAGCACGCGGCCGCTGGACGCGCGCGGCGTGCCGCAGACGGTCATCATCAGCGTGGTCTTGCCGGCGCCGTTGCTGCCGATCAGGGTGACGATCTCGCCCTGGTTGACCTCGATCGACACGCCCGACAGCGCCTCCACGGCGCCATAGTGGGTGTGGACGTTTTCCAGCTTCAGCATCAGTCCTCTCCCAGGTAGGCCTTGATCACGCGCGTGTCGTTGCGCACCGCTTCGGGCGTGCCGATCATGATCGGCTTGCCGTGCTCCATCACGAGGATGCGGTCCGACACGCCCATCACCAGGCTCATGTCGTGCTCGATCAGCAGCACCGAGATGTTGAACTCGCGGCGCAGGCGGTCGATCAGCTGCTGCAGCTCGATCTTTTCCTGCGGGTTCAGGCCGGCGGCCGGCTCGTCCAGCATCAGCAAGCGCGGCTGGGTAATCATGCAGCGCGCGATCTCCAGGCGCCGCTGGTGGCCGTACGACAGCGTGCCCGCCTCGCGGTTGGCCACGGCGGTGAGCCCCATGCGCTCCAGCCATTCCCCGGCGCGCGACAGCGCCTCGCGCTCGGCGCGGCGGTAGGCCGGCGTGGCCAGCAGCCCGTGCAGCAGGCCGGCCTTGACCTGGCGATGCTGGGCGACCATCAGGTTTTCCACCACGGTCAACTGGCGGAACAGCCGGATGTTCTGGAACGTGCGGACCAGCCCGTGGCGGGCCACCACGTGGCTCGGCTGGCGGGCGATGGAGTGGCCGTCGAGCATCACCTCGCCGGCGGTGGGCTTGTAGAAGCCGCCCACGCAGTTGAACACGGTGGTCTTGCCGGCGCCGTTGGGGCCGATGATCGCAAAGACCTCGTCGCGGCGGACATCGAACTCGATGCCGTCCACGGCCAGCAGCCCGCCAAAGCGCATCTGCAGGCCCGATACTTTCAGCATTTCAGCGCTCATCGCGGCAACTCCACGTGGGGACGGCTCGCGGGCAGCAGGCCCTGCGGACGCCACATCATCATCAGCACCATCACCAGACCGAAGATCAGCATCCGGTACTCGGCGAAGTCGCGCGCCACCTCGGGCAGGATCGTCAGCAGGATGGCCGCCAGGATCACGCCAAGCTGCGACCCCATGCCGCCCAGCACCACCACGGCCAGGATCAGCGCCGACTCGATGAACGTGAATGATTCCGGATTGACCAGCCCCTGGCGCGCGGCAAAGAACGCCCCGGCCAGGCCGGCGAACGACGCGCCCAGCGTGAACGCGGACAGCTTGATGCGCGTGGGGTTCAGGCCCAGCGAGCGGCAGGCGATTTCATCCTCGCGCAGCGCCTCCCAGGCGCGGCCCATCGGCATGCGGATCAGCCGGCTGGTCACGAACAGCGTGAACCCCACCAGCAGCAGCGCCAGCAGGTACAGGAAGATCACCATGTGCTGGCCGGTGTACGGGATGCCGATCAGGTCATGGAACGTCTTCGCGCCCTCCACGCTCGCGCTGCGCGCCATCTCGATGCCGAACACGGTGGGCTTGGGAATGCCCGACACGCCGTCCGGGCCGCCCGTCAGGCTGGTCAGGTTGTTCAGCAGCAGGCGGATGATTTCGCCGAAGCCCAGCGTCACGATGGCCAGGTAGTCGCCGCGCAGGCGCAGTACCGGGAATCCCAGGATGAAGCCGAACAGCGCGGCCAGGCCGGCCGACAGCGGCAGGCATTCCCAGAACGTCAGCCCGAAATACTGGTTCAGCAGCGCGTAGGTGTAGCCGCCCACGGCGTAGAAGCCCACGTAGCCCAGGTCGAGCAGGCCGGCAAAGCCCACCACCATGTTCAGGCCCAGGCCCAGGATCACGTAGATCAGCGCCAGCGTGGCCACGTCCACGGCGCCGCGCGACCCGAAGAACGGGAACACGAGGCCCACGGCCAGCAGCACCCACACGGCCGCGCGCTGCTGCCTGGCGCCCATGGCGGGCGCGGCCGGCAGCTTCACGGCGCCGCGCGCGCGCAGCAGCATCGGCTTGCAGAGCTGGAACAGGAAGACCAGCGCCACGGCGATCCAGACCGGCCGCCAGTGCGGCTCCAGCACCACCTTGTAGCCGTCGAGCTTGAGCTGCAGGCCCAGCACCGGAATCGTCAGGATGGCCGTCAGCACGGCCGCCGTGACGGCGTTCTTGAGCGTGTCGGAGGCCGACGCCCGCGGCGCCGAGGCCCGCGCGATCGAAGTTGCTTGAGTCATGAAAGTCCCTCCCCTCAGACCTTTTCCACGTCGGGCTTGCCGAGCAGCCCCGTGGGGCGGAACAGCAGCACCAGCACCAGCAGGCCAAACGCCACCACGTCCTTGTATTCGGCGGGCATGTAGCCAGAGGCGAACGTCTCGGCCAGGCCCAGCAGCACGCCGCCGAGCATCGCGCCCGGGATGCTGCCGATGCCGCCCAGCACCGCGGCCGTGAAGGCCTTGATGCCGGCGATGAAGCCGATGAA
Organism: Cupriavidus pauculus; assembly: GCF_003854935.1. Taxonomy (NCBI): domain Bacteria; kingdom Pseudomonadati; phylum Pseudomonadota; class Betaproteobacteria; order Burkholderiales; family Burkholderiaceae; genus Cupriavidus; species Cupriavidus pauculus. The sequence continues at coordinate 2,003,127 of NZ_CP033969.1, read as the reverse complement.
CGGATTGAGCTTGCCGATCGTCAGCCCGATCAGCACGCCGCCCACGGCGGCCAGCATCGCGCCCAGCACGAACGTGAACGAGATCACGCGGTTGGTGTCGATGCCGAGCAGGTTGGCCATGCGCATGTCCTCGGCGCAGGCGCGGCAGGCGCGGCCCATGCGCGAGTGGCCGATGAACAGCGTCAGCGCAATCATCAGCACCAGCGTCACGCCGACGATCAGCAGGCGCGAGTACGGCACCGTGACCGTGAAGTCGCCGCCCATCTGGAATTCGATGGCGCCCGAGATCAGCAGCGGCACCGACACGTCGCGCGCGCCCTGCCCGATCTGGACATAGTTCTGCAGGAAGATGGACATGCCGATGGCCGAGATCAGCGGCACCAGCCGAGGCCCGCCGCGCAGCGGGCGGTACGCCACGCGCTCGACGGCGTAGCCATAGACGCCGGTGACGGCCACGGCGACGATCAGCGCCGCGCCCAGCACCAGCGGCAGCGGATAGCCGGCCTGCGCGCCGATGGCGGTCAGCGTCACCAGGCCCACGTAGGCGCCGATCATGTAGATCTCGCCGTGGGCAAAGTTGATCATGCCGATGATGCCGTAGACCATCGTGTAGCCGATGGCGATCAACGCATAGATCGCACCCAGCGTCAGGCCGTTGACCAGTTGCTGGGTGAACTGCGGTAGGAATTCGTTCATGCGGGGACCTTGTGGATCGGGTGAGTCCGACGTGCGAGGCGGGCCGCCGTCATGTGGCGGATAATCGACATCGGACCGATACCAAAACGCCCCGCAGGCCGGTTGGCCGCGGGGCGTTTCGCCAGGATGGCGCCGGGTTTAGTTGGCGGCGGTCTTGGTGGCGTCCTTGTGCCACGTGTAGACGACGAACTTGAACGACTTCAGGTCGCCCTTGGCGTCGTATTCGACCTTGCCGATCGGCGTGGTGAACGCGTTCTTGTGCATGTACGCGGCCACCTTGGTCGGGTCCGTGCTCTTGGCGCCGGCAATGGCGTCGCCGATGATCTTCACGGCGGCGTAGGCGGGCATCTGGAACGGGCCGTTGGCGTCGCGCTTCTTGTCGGCGAATGCCTTGACCAGGCCGGCGTTGGCCGGATCGGCCGAGAAGTCGGCCGGCAGCGTCACGAGCATGCCTTCCGATGCCGGGCCGGCGATGGCGGTCACGTCCTTGTTGCCCACGCCTTCGGGGCCCATGAACGTGGCCTTCACGCCCTGCTCGCGCGCCTGGCGCAGCAGCAGGCCCATTTCGGGGTGGTAGCCGCCGAAGTAAACAAAGTCCACGCCCTGCGACTTCAGCTTGGTGATCACGGCCGAGTAGTCGGAATCGCCGGCGTTGATGCCTTCGAACACCGCCACGGGAATCTTGGCCGCTTCCAGATCCTTCTTGACCGAGCTGGCGATGCCCTGGCCGTACGACTGCTTGTCGTGCAGCACGGCCACCTTCTTGGGCTTGACCTTGCCGATGATGTACTGCGCGGCTGCCGGGCCCTGCTGGTCGTCGCGGCCGATCGTGCGGAAGATGAAGTTGCGCTTCTTCGTCTCGGTCAGCTGTGGCGCGGTGGCCGACGGCGTGACCATCACGACGCCTTCGTTCTCGTAGATGTCCGATGCCGGGATCGTCGAACCCGAGCACACGTGGCCGATCACGTAGTGGATGCCCTGGCTGACGACCTTGTTGGCCACGGCCACGGCCTGCTTGGGTTCGCAGGCGTCGTCCATCAGCACCGCTTCGAGCTTGTTGCCATTGGCGCCGCCGGCAGCGTTGATCTGTTCGATGGCGGTCAGGGCGCCGGCCTTGACCATGTCGCCGTACTGGGCCACCGAGCCGCTCATGGGGCCGGCGATGGCGATCTTGACGGTTTCGGCCTGGGCCGAGGTGAAGGCAGCGAGGCCGGCCGTGGCTACGGCGGCGGCAATGGCAGTGGACGTGAGACGGGACGTCATCAGGAGCTCCTCGATTATTAGGGGTCATTCCGGGCAGAGTCGGCATGACCGGCGCAATCGAACAACACCCGCGAGGAGGAAGCGTCGCCTGACGTGGCGGACGGTACGGCCCAAAGCGGAAGCCGGGCCTGCGATGAAGACGGTGAAGCGGATGCGGGGCCCGGCGCGTGCTGGCGTGCGCGTCACCGGATGGCCCGGTGCGGCGTACGCCTGAGTTCGGAAAGACAACGTTGATGCGTTCTCTATTGCGCAAGCGCTTCGCCTGCCCCGCTTCCCCAACGCGGCTGGCCGGAAGGGTGGCCCGGCTGCCGGTCGGCAAAGCAGCCCGCATTATAGGGGGAAAGTTGCACCCCGATGAAGCCAAGTTATTCGGCTTTGGCGAAAATCCGACAATTTTTGCGGCGGGTTGCAACCGTCCGGCGGCATGAACCATCGACAAAACCCGGTTTCCCAGCGCTGGTGCATGACCCGGCGGCGGGCCGGGTTGCGCTCGTCCGGCACGGGCCGCACCCGCCGCCGAGGCAAAAAAAACGCCCCGGTGAACCGGGGCGTTTCGGGGACGGCGGACCGCCAGGCGGCTTAGCGCTTGGCCATGTCCGGCACGTCGCGGGCGGCGGCGCCGTTGAAGAGCTGGCGCGGACGGCCGATCTTGTATTCCGGATCGGTGATCATCTCTTCCCACTGCGAGATCCAGCCCGGCGTACGTGCCAGGGCGAAGATGCAGGTGAACAGCGAGGTCGGGATGCCCAGCGCGCGCTGCACGATACCCGAGTAGAAGTCCACGTTCGGGTACAGCTTGCGGCTGACGAAGTATTCGTCTTCCAGGGCGATCTTTTCCAGCTCCATGGCCAGCTTGAACAGCGGGTCGTTGTGCAGGCCCAGCTCGTTCAGCACTTCATGGCACGTCTCGCGCATCAGCTTGGCGCGCGGGTCGTAGTTCTTGTACACGCGGTGGCCAAAGCCCATCAGGCGCACGCCCGAGTTCTTGTCCTTGACCTGCTTGATGAACTCGTTGATGTTGTCGACGCTGCCAATTTCCTCCAGCATCTTCAGCGCGGCCTCGTTGGCGCCGCCGTGGGCCGGACCCCACAGGCAGGCCACGCCGGCGGCGATGGCGGCAAACGGGTTCGTGCCCGACGAACCGGCCAGGCGCACGGTCGACGTCGACGCGTTCTGCTCGTGGTCGGCGTGCAGGATGAAGATGCGGTCCAGCGCACGCTCCAGCACCGGGTTCACGGTGTACGGCGCGCACGGCGTGCCGAACATCATGCGCATGAAGTTGCCCGAGTACGACAGGTCGTTCTGCGGGTAGATGTACGGCTGGCCGATGTTGTACTTGTACGCCATGGCGACCAGGGTCGGCATCTTGGCGATCAGGCGGATGGCCGAGATCTCGCGCTGGTGCGGATCGTCGATGTCCATCGCGTCGTGGTAGAACGCGCTCATCGCGCCAACCAGGCCCGTCAGCACGGCCATCGGGTGGGCGTCGCGGCGGAAACCGCGCATGAAGAACTGCAGCTGCTCGTGCACCATCGTGTGGTTCATCACCGAGCCCACGAACTCTTCCTTCTGCTTGGCGTTCGGCAGCTCGCCCTTCAGCAGCAGGTAGCAGGTCTCCAGGTGGTCGCACTTCTGCGCCAGTTGCTCGATCGGGTAGCCGCGGTACAGCAGCTCGCCCTTGTCACCGTCGATGTAGGTGATCTTGGAGTTGCACGAAGCGGTCGACATGAACCCCGGGTCATAGGTGAACTTGCCGGTTTGACCGTACAGCTTGCGAATGTCGATCACATCCGGGCCAACGGTGCCCTGGTAGATCGGCAGCTCAACGCTGGGGGAACCATCGGAAAACGATAGCGTGGCTTTCACATCGGACGGCGTCATGTCGGTTCCTTCAAATACTGTGAATAATAGTGTTGACCAAACTCAGACCGAACGCAGCAGGCTGAGTACCCGTTGCATCGGGGGCGTGTCGAGCTCACCGTCCAGCTCCTTGCGGGCAAGCAGCAGGTCCATCAACTCGTTGTCGCTGAGTTCGAACAGCTCGCTCAGCGATGCCACGTCCTCATCGGACAGGCTCTCCTCGTAACGGTTGAAGAAACGTTCGACGATGATGTCGTTCTCCAGGAGGCCGCGGCGGGCGCGCCAGCGAAGACGGGCACGCTTGTGCGGGTCGGCCTGATGGGAGAATGTGGTGGAAAGACTCATGGTCAGCCTTCTTTGACCGGCGGCCCGCCCGACTTGATACCGCATCGGGCTGACGCGCCGCTTACATCAACTGCAGACTGCCTGACTGTCCGCATGCTGCACGGACGCATCAGGCAGTTTATACCGGCCGATCAAACAGCGCGGCGAACCATCAGTTCCTTGATCTTGCCAATCGCCTTGGTCGGATTGAGGCCCTTCGGGCACACGTCGACGCAGTTCATGATGCTGTGGCAGCGGAACAGGCGGTACGGGTCGTTCAGGTTGTCCAGGCGCTCGCCGGTGGCCTGGTCGCGGCTGTCCGCGATGAAGCGGTAGGCTTGCAGCAGGCCGGCCGGGCCGACGAACTTGTCCGGGTTCCACCAGAACGACGGGCACGACGTGGAGCAGCTTGCGCAGAGAATGCACTCGTACAGGCCGTCCAGCTCGTCACGTTCCTGCGGCGACTGCAGGCGTTCCTTCTCGGGCGGCGGCTCGTCGTTGATCAGGAACGGCTTGATCGAGTGGTACTGCTTGAAGAAGTTCGTCATGTCGACGATCAGGTCGCGCACCACCGGCAGGCCGGGCAGCGGACGCAGCACGATGCGGTCCGGCAGCTCGCGCATGTTCGTCAGGCAGGCCAGGCCGTTCTTGCCGTTGATGTTCATCGCGTCCGAGCCGCACACGCCTTCGCGGCACGACCGGCGGAACGAGATCGTCTCGTCCAGCTTCTTCAGCTTGACCAGCGCGTCCAGCAGCATGCGCTCGTGACCGTCGAGCTCGACCTCGTAGGTCTGCATGCGGGGGGCTGCGTCCTTGTCCGGATCGTAGCGGTAGACTTCAAAAATACGCTTCATTTCTGTGGGTCCTGTTTTCTCTGGCGCCGCTTAGAAAGTACGGGCCTTCGGCGGCACCGATTCCACCGTCAGCGGTTGCATCTTGACCGGCTTGTAGTCCAGGCGGTTGCCTTCGCTGTAGAACAGCGTGTGCTTGAGCCAGTTGTCGTCGTCGCGGTTCGGGAAGTCGCTGTGGGCGTGGGCACCGCGCGATTCCTTGCGGGCGGCGGCCGAGATCATCGTCGCCTTGGCCACTTCCACCAGGTTGGCCACTTCCAGGGCTTCCACCAGCGCGGTGTTGAAGACCTTGGACTTGTCCTTCAGGTGGATGTTGTCGGCACGCTCGGCCACTTCCAGGATGCGCTCGACACCTTCGTCCATCAGCTTCTGCGTACGGAACACGCCGGCATGCGACTGCATGTTGCGGCGGATGTCGTTGGCCACGTCCTGGGTGTACTCGCCCGATGTCGTCGCCTGCAGCTTGGCCAGGCGGGCCATCGCGCGGTCGGCGGCGTCGGCCGGCAGCGGCTTGTGTTCCTTCTGCTTGGTCGCGTTGGCCACGATGTGGTTGCCGGCCGCGCGGCCGAATACCACCAGGTCCAGCAGCGAGTTCGTGCCCAGGCGGTTGGCGCCGTGCACCGATACGCAGGAGCATTCGCCGATCGCGTAGAAGCCGTTGACCACTTCGTTCGGGTTGCCGTTCTTCGGCACCACGACCTGGCCGTGGAAGTTCGTCGGGATACCGCCCATCTGGTAGTGGATGGTCGGCACGACGGGGATCGGTTCCTTGATCGCGTCGACGTTGGCGAACTTCATGCCGATCTCGCGGATCGACGGCAGGCGCTTCATGATGGTCTCGGCACCGACGTGGGTCAGGTCGAGCAGCACGTAGTCGCCGTTCGGGCCGCAGCCACGGCCTTCCTTGATTTCCTGGTCCATCGAGCGCGACACGAAGTCGCGCGGCGCCAGATCCTTCAGCGTCGGGGCATAGCGCTCCATGAAGCGCTCGCCATCCTTGTTACGCAGGATGCCGCCCTCGCCGCGCACGCCTTCCGTGATCAGCACGCCCGCGCCGGCCACGCCGGTCGGGTGGAACTGCCAGAATTCCATGTCTTCCAGCGGAATGCCGGCGCGCGCCGCCATGCCCAGGCCGTCACCGGTATTGATGAAGGCGTTGGTGGAAGCCGCGTAGATCCGGCCCGCGCCGCCCGTGGCGAACAGCGTGGTCTTGGCTTCGAGGATGTAGACCTCGCCGGTTTCCATTTCCAGCGCGGTCACGCCCAGCACGTCGCCTTCCTCGTCGCGGATCAGGTCCAGTGCCATCCATTCGACGAAGAAGTGGGTCTTGGCGCGCACGTTGCGCTGGTACAGCGTGTGCAGCAGCGCGTGGCCGGTACGGTCAGCCGCGGCGCAGGCACGCTGCACCGGCTTCTCGCCGTAGTTGGCGGTGTGGCCGCCAAACGGACGCTGGTAGATCGTGCCGTCGGCGTTACGGTCGAACGGCATGCCGAAGTGTTCGAGCTCGTACACGACCTTCGGGGCTTCCCGGCACATGAACTCGATGGCGTCCTGGTCGCCCAGCCAGTCGGAGCCCTTGATGGTGTCGTAGAAGTGATAGTGCCAGTTGTCCTCGCTCATGTTGCCGAGCGAGGCACCGATGCCGCCCTGCGCCGCCACCGTGTGCGAGCGGGTCGGGAATACCTTCGAGAGCACGGCCACGTTCAGGCCGGCTTCCGCGAGCTGGAGGGATGCGCGCATCCCGGCGCCGCCCGCCCCGACGATGACCACGTCAAATTTGCGACGCGGCAATCCAGTCTTGACTGCGACCATTTATTACACCCTCCAGAGAATCTGAGCAGCGTAGCCCGCGCAACCCACGAGCCACAGAATCGTAAGAACTTGCAGCACCAGGCGCACGGCCATGGGCTTCACGTAGTCCATCCAGATGTCGCGGATGCCGATCCAGGCATGGAACAGCAGCGACAGCACGGTCAGGAACGTCAGGAGCTTCATCCATTGGTTGGCGAAGAGACCCGACCAGCCTTCGTACGAAGGATTGCCGAAGGCGAGGTACACCCCGGCGAGCACCACGGTGAACACCACCATGATGACGGCGGTAACGCGCTGCGCAAGCCAGTCCTTGAGACCGTAGTGCGCACCGACGACAAGACGCTTGGGACCGATATTATTGTTTGCCACTTGACTCTCTCCTCAGAACAGGCCGAACAGCTTGAGCCCGAACACCAGGGTGAGCAGCAGGCTTACCACCAGCACGGCCTTGGCCGACGAGGCCGAGGCGGGCTTCGACACGCCGACGTGCACGTCGAGCAGCAGGAAGCGGATACCGGCGCAGAAGTGATGCAGGTAACCCCAGATCAGCGCCAGGATCACCAGCTTGACGAAGCCGTTGGACAGCAGGGCCGAGAACTTGGCAAAGCTCAGTTCGGACGTGACGCTCTGCTCGAACAGGTACAGAACGAAGGGAAGGAGGAGGAACATCAACGCACCGCTTACGCGATGCAGGATGGATACCTTGCCGGCCCAGGGCAACCGGTAGCGCGAGATTTGCGCGATACCGATGTTCCGGAACTCCGGCCTGGCTTGTTTGGCGGCTTCAGCCATGCGAGACCCCATTTGCGGTGAAAAGAAAACAGCAAAAGAACGACACTGCCATTACTCCCGATTGCATTGGCGCGGCACAGCGGGTACCGTGAATGCACCGTACTGCATCAAGTGGTGTGGGTGCACTGGATGCAAATGGATGCAGGGGAGCAAATCCACGTGATTTTAGCGCCTTTGTTGCGCGCCGCACCAATAATTTTCGCCTATCGCGCACCAGCGCGGCGTGCCCGACAATCGCACGCAACAACCCGCGCACCGTCCTGGCGCCCAGATATTCCGCCATTCCATTCACGACCTGCAATGGTCGGCACGCGTCCCATATACGCGACGCAATAGTCGGCATACGGGACAGACATTCCACCGTCATGACAGGTCAGCTCAGGTCGTTCTGGTAGTAGTGGCGCGTGGTGACATACAGGCCACGGCGGACTTCCACGGGGCGGTCGCCGTAGGTGAACGACACCCGCTCCACGGACAGCAGCGGCGATGCGGGCGCCACCGACAGCAGCTCCGCTGCCGTGTTATCGGCAGCGACGGCCCGGATCTTTTCCGTCGCGCGGATCATCCGCGTGCCGAATTCGGTTTCGAAGAGCGCGTACATCGGGCCCTTCCACTCGTTGAGCTTCTCGGCCGTCAGGCCCTTGAAGTTGGCGCCCAGCAGCCAGATCTCGTCCAGCACCGTGGCTTCGTTGGAAAACGTCAGCACCCGGCGGATCTGCACCACGCTGTCGCCGGTGCGGATGTCCAGCAGCCGGGCGATCTCGGCCGGCGCCCGCAGCCGCTTGCATTCAAGCACGCGGCTGGCGCCATAGTGGGGTTCACCCTCGTCGGGTACCAGGCGCAGGAAGCGGAACTTGACCACGTCCTCGTAATGGGTGGTCACGAAGGTGCCCTTGCCCTGCCGGCGCGCCACGAGGTTGTCGGCCGCCAGTTCGTCGATGGCCTTGCGCACCGTGCCCTGGCTTACCTTGTACCGGGCGGCGAGGTCCATCTCGCTCGGGATCATCTCGCCGGGCTTCCACTCGCCGGTCTGCAGGCTCTGCATGATCAGGGCCTTGATCTGCTGGTAGAGCGGGCTGAACGTGGGCGATGGCGCGGCGGCGGCGCCCGCGGCGGGCGCGGGCGGCTGCGTCCCGGCACCGCTCTGTGGGGCGCCAGATTCCGGCGCGCCATTGGCGGCTGCGGCGGACGGGGACGTAGGCAGGGATGACATAGGCCGGATTCAACCACAAAAGCGAGAATCGCGTCCAGCGCACTATGAAATGTCTTATGTCTTATATAAGACATATGAATTGACAGCGGTCGGGACGCACCCTACACTCGCGCAAGTCCGCGCCGCCGCCCCCGCCAGGTTCCTCCCGGGCTACCCCGCCGCGGGGTGAAACCTTCGGGATGCGACGCACCACACAGCAGTAGTAGTATTACGCCTTGTCGCCCTCGACGCCTGCCCATGGCCCGCGCGCTCCTCGTTGCCGGCCGGATGCGGGCAGCGTGGGCTGTGGCGGATGCCCGCCTGCCCCGTGGCGACACGCGAACCAGCACCCGGTGCTGTGCCGGCCCGCTCCAGACGCTGGATGGCCGGGCGCCACCGACCGGTTACCCCCTCTTTTCGTTTGGAGACTTACTCATGGCTAAAGCCCCAATGCGCGTCGCAGTGACCGGCGCCGCTGGCCAGATCGGCTATTCCCTGCTGTTCCGCATCGCCAACGGCGACATGCTCGGCAAAGACCAGCCGGTCATCCTCCAACTGCTCGACCTCCCGCAAGCCCAGGCCGCCGTCAAGGGCGTGGTGATGGAACTGGAAGACTGCGCGTTCCCGCTGCTGGCCGGCGTGGTCATCACCGACGACCCCAAGGTCGCCTTCAAGGACGCCGACGTGGCCCTGCTGGTGGGTGCCCGTCCGCGCAGCAAGGGCATGGAGCGCAAGGACCTGCTCGAAGCCAACGCCCAGATCTTCACGGTGCAGGGCAAGGCGCTGGACGAAGTGGCCAGCCGCGACGTGAAGGTGCTGGTGGTGGGCAACCCGGCCAACACCAACGCCTACATCGCCATGAAGAGCGCGCCGAACCTGAAGCGCGAGAACTTCACCGCCATGCTGCGCCTGGACCACAACCGCGCGCTGTCGCAGATCGCCGCCAAGACCGGCAAGCCGGTGTCGTCGATCGAGAAGCTGTTCGTCTGGGGCAACCACAGCCCGACGATGTACGCCGACTACCGCTACGCGACCGTCGACGGCAAGAGCGTCAAGGACATGATCAACGATCCGGTCTGGAACAACGACGTGTTCCTGCCGACCGTGGGCAAGCGCGGCGCCGCCATCATCGAGGCCCGTGGCCTGTCGTCGGCCGCCTCGGCTGCCAACGCCGCCATCGACCACGTCCGTGACTGGGTGCTGGGCTCGAACGGCAAGGTCGTGACGATGGGCATCCCGTCGAACGGCGAATACGGCATTCCGAAGGACGTGATGTTCGGCTACCCGGTCACCACGGCCAACGGCAAGTACGAGATCGTCCAGGGTCTGGAGATCGACGCCTACAGCCAGGAAAAGATCAACATCACGCTCAAGGAACTGGAAGAAGAGCGTGCCGGCGTGCAGCATCTGCTGGGCTGACCTGTAGCGCCTGGCGCTCAGTGAAACCGGGGTCCGCATCGATCTAACAGTCGGCGCGGACCCCGGTTTTTCATTGGGCGGCCGCTTTGTCTTGACAACTTCCCCCCGCTCCATACGTCAACCACCGTGCATCCATCCGAGGTCTTGTTCCAGGGCGAAGCCGTACCGGTGCAGCTCCCCGTCTGCGACCACTATGCGGGCAGCGAAAAGCTCATGCGCAAGTCGCTGGCGCTGCAGCAGGCGTCGGGCCCCGTGTTCGACATCACGTTCGACTGCGAGGACGGCGCCGCCGTCGGGCTGGAGCGCGAGCACGCCAGCCTTTGCGCGCAACTGATCAACAGCGCCGACAACGCGCACAACCGCGTGGGCGTGCGCATCCACGACCCGGCGCACCCGTCATGGCGCGAGGACGTGGACATCCTGGTGTCCGCCGCCGGCGCGCGGCTGGCCTATGTGGTCGTGCCGAAGGTCACCGACGTGGTCGAGGTGGCGCGCGTGACCGATCACGTGAACCAGGTGGCCCGGGCGGCCGGCATCGCCCGCCATATTCCGATCCATGTGCTGATCGAGACACATTCAGCGCTGGAACAGGTGTTCGACATCGCCTCGTTGGTGCAGGTGGAATGCCTGAGTTTCGGGCTGATGGACTTCGTCTCGGCCCACCACGGCGCCATCCCGGGCGAGGCCATGCGCTCGCCGGCGCAGTTCGAGCATCCGCTGGTGCGCCGCGCGATGCTGGAGATCTCTGCCGCCTGTCACCGCCACGGCAAGGTGCCTTCCCACAATGTGAGTACCGACGTACAAACGCCCGAGCGGGCTGGCGACGACGCCCGCCGGGCCCGCGCGGAGTTCGGCTACCTGCGCAAGTGGAGCATCCATCCGGGCCAGATCGAACCGATCGTGGCGGCGTTCCGCCCCACCGACGGCGAGATCGGCGCCGCCAGCCAGATCCTGCTGGCCGCCCACGAGAACAACTGGGCGCCGATCCGCCACGACGGCCAGTTGCATGACCGCGCCAGCTATCGCTATTACTGGTCGCTGCTGCAGCGCGCCCACGCCACGGGCACCCGGCTGCCCGCGCCGGTGGCCGACCTGTTCTTCGGCTGAAGCCCCGGAATGGCCTTGATCCCGCGCAACGGCCCGTCATCGCGCACATCGGCGGTTCACTTTTGCCGCCAAGTGGCCGATGACAAACCAGCCGCGCGGGATTGTGTAACCAATATCAGACGTGCTTCGCCCGCCCAGGCAAATCGTAGAGAATAGCGGCGGAAAGTTGCCGGGGCGTCCCGTGGCACCCTCGCGGAACGCCCGCCCCGGACTGTTCACTACAACGAGCCCCCTTTGACTACCCAAGCAATCCGGAAGGAAACCCACATGAAACAACTCGTGCTGGCAGCCTGCATTGGCGCCCTGACCCTGACCACCGCCGGTGCCGCCCAGGCCCAGGAACCCGCCAAGAAGCCGGCTGCCACCAAGAAGGCGCCCGCCAAGAAGTCCACCAAGAAGACCGCCGCCGCCGCGCCCGCCCCCGTCGAGCCGTCGGGCGAGAAGTGGCAGTGCGAACTGGGCCATGCCATCTGGATCAGCGGCAACATGCTGCGCGATGAAGTCATCACCGTGCACTGGGACGGCAAGAACTACCGCCTGCCGCGCCAGAGCACCGTCACCGGCGCCGACCGCTACTTCGACCAGAGCTCGGGCCTGGACCTCGTCGTGATCCCGAGCAAGGCCATGCTGTTCAACAAGAACATGGGCCAGCGCCTGGCCGACGAATGCCAGAACGCCGACATGCAGGCCGGCGGCTCGGCCCCGACGCAGGCCGGCGCGCTGCGCGCCCCGGTGTCCGCCCCGCTGCTGATGGCCCCGGCCCAGCCCGCAGCCCCGGCCGAGGCTGCCCAGCCTGCTGCACAAGCTGCGCCGAAGCAGTAAAGTTTCACCTTGCCTAAACATCCGCGCGGCATGATGGGTCGCTCGCCGCGCGGAAACTGGCTGCACCGAATCGTTGTTACGGTGCGCGCCCGGGGTCTGCCGGCCGCGCCGCCAGGCACAGGCGGCGGAACCCTTTCGCGCACCGGGGTCTGAAGAACAAGTATCCAGAAACAGAGTCCGCGTCATCCCTCGATTGGAGTCAGGCAATGCCCCACAACCTCAATAACACCCTCCAGCAATTCAAGCTCGCCACCGGCGGCAGCGGCCAGTACTACTCCCTGCCCCAGCTGGGCAAGGCGCTGGGCGTGAAGGTCGAACGCCTGCCGGTGTCGATCCGCCTGGTGCTGGAATCGGTGCTGCGCAACTGCGACGGCAAGAAGGTCACCGAGGAACACGTCCGCCAACTGGCGCACTGGCAGCCCAATGCCGACCGTGTCGACGAGATTCCGTTCGTGGTGGCGCGCGTGGTGCTGCAGGACTTCACGGGCGTGCCGCTGCTGGCCGACCTGGCCGCCATGCGCAACGTGGCCGAGAAGATGGGCAAGAACCCCAAGAAGATCGAGCCGCTGGTGCCGGTGGACCTGGTGGTCGACCACTCGGTGCAGATCGACCACTTCCGCGAGAAGAAGGCGCTGGACCTGAACATGCAGCTCGAATTCCAGCGCAACAACGAGCGCTACCAGTTCATGAAGTGGGGCATGCAGGCGTTCGACACGTTCGGCGTGGTGCAGCCCGGCTTCGGCATCGTCCACCAGGTGAACCTGGAATACCTGGCGCGCGGCGTGCACCGGAAGGACGGCGTCTACTATCCGGACACGCTCGTCGGCACCGATTCGCACACGACGATGATCAACGGCATTGGCGTGGTGGGCTGGGGCGTGGGCGGCATCGAGGCCGAGGCCGGCATGCTGGGCCAGCCCGTCTACTTCCTGACCCCCGACGTGGTCGGCGTGGAGTTGAAGGGCCGCCTGCGCGAGGGCGTGACGGCCACCGACCTGGTGCTGACGATCACCGAGATGCTGCGCCGCGAGAAGGTCGTGGGCAAGTTCGTCGAATTTTTCGGCGAAGGCACGGCCAGCCTGACCACGCCGGACCGCGCCACCATCGGCAACATGGCGCCCGAGTACGGCGCGACGATGGGCTTCTTCCCGGTCGACGAGAAGACCATCGACTATTTCCGCGGCACGGGCCGCACGGACGAGGAAATCGCCGCATTTGAGGGCTACTTCCGCGCCCAGCAGATGTTCGGCGTGCCGCAGGCCGGCGAGATCGACTACACCAAGACGCTGACGCTGGACCTGGGCACCGTGGCGCCGTCGCTGGCCGGCCCCAAGCGTCCGCAGGACCGCATCGAGATCGGCCACGTCAAGAGTACGTTCGCGTCGCTGTTCTCGAAGCCGGTGGCCGAGAACGGCTTCAACAAGGACCCGGCCGACCTGGCCAGGGAATACGTCAACGCCGACGGCGTGAAGGTACACAACGGCGACGTGCTGATCGCGGCCATCACGTCGTGCACGAACACGTCGAACCCGAGCGTGCTGCTGGCCGCCGGCCTGCTGGCCAAGAAGGCCGTGGAAGCGGGCCTGAACGTGGCGCCGCACATCAAGACGTCGCTGGCCCCGGGCAGCCGCGTGGTGACCGAGTACCTGACCGCCACCGGCCTGCTGCCCTACCTGGAAAAGCTCGGCTTCGGCGTCACGGCCTATGGCTGCACGACCTGCATCGGCAACGCCGGCGACCTGACCCAGGCGCTCAACGAGACGATCGTCGAGAACGACATCGTGGCCGCCGCCGTGCTGTCGGGCAACCGCAACTTCGAGGCCCGCATCCACCCGAACATCCGCGCCAACTTCCTGGCGTCGCCCCCGCTGGTGGTGGCCTACGCCATCGCCGGCACGGTCACGCGCGACCTGATGACCGAGCCGGTGGGCAAGGGCAAGAACGGCCGCGACATCTGGCTGGGCGATATCTGGCCGACGTCGGAAGAAATCCACGCGCTGCTCAAGTTCGCGCTGGACGCCAAGACGTTCAAGGGCAACTACGAGCAGGTCAAGAAGCCCAGCAAGCTGTGGGCCAACATCAAGGGCACGTCGGGCCAGGTGTACGACTGGCCGACGTCGACCTACATCGCCGAACCGCCCTTCTTCCAGGACTTCACGATCGAGCCGAGCGACGAGGCCGTGACGATCCGCGGCGCCCGCGCGCTGGGCATTTTTGGCGATTCGGTGACGACCGACCACATCTCGCCGGCCGGTTCGATCAAGGACACCTCGCCGGCGGGCAAGTACCTGCTGTCGCACGGCGTGCTCAAGGCCGACTTCAACAGCTACGGCTCGCGCCGCGGCAACCACGAGGTGATGATGCGCGGCACGTTTGCCAACGTCCGCATCAAGAACCTGATGATCCCGCCCAAGGGCGACGGCTCGCGCGTGGAAGGCGGCATCACGCTGCACCAGCCCACCGGCGACGAGATGTCGATCTACGACGCGGCGATGAAGTACATCGCCGAGGGCACCCCGACCGTGGTGTTCGGCGGCGAGGAGTACGGCACGGGGTCGTCGCGCGACTGGGCCGCCAAGGGCACGCAGCTGCTGGGCGTGAAGGCCGTGATCGCGCGCAGCTTCGAGCGCATCCACCGGTCCAACCTGGTGGGCATGGGCGTGCTGCCGCTGCAGTTCAAGGGTAGCGACAGCGCCCAGTCGCTGGGCATCATCGGCAACGAGACGTTCGACGTGGAAGGCATCGAGGGCGAGCTGAAGCCGCAGCAGGACGTGGTGCTGGTCATCCACCGCGCCAACGGCGACACCCAGCGCGTGCCGGTGCTGCTGCGCATCGACACGCCGATCGAGGTGGACTACTACAACCACGGCGGCATCCTGCCGTTCGTACTGCGCCAGCTTCTGGTGGCCTGACCGCGCGGCCGGCCCGGCGCCCCTCCCTGCCACGGGGAGCGCGGCGCCGGGCGGCGGCCGGCCTTGCGGGTAATCCCCACCCCAGCGCGTAAGTTCCGCGCAAGCCTGCCCTGCCAGACTGGTCTCCACACTGGCGCGGCGTCGTCCGCCGCCCGATACCTACAAGACTGGAGACAAAACGATGGTCAAGATCCTGATCGCATTCGTCGTGATTGCCGGCGCGGCGCTGTACCTGCTCACCAAGGGCGGCGGCGACGTGTCGATGGGCGGCGAGACGCACAGCACCGAATCCCACGCCCCGGCCACGCAGAAGTAACCCGGAAAACGGCCCTCATCGGCCCACAAGGGGTTTGCGAGGACTGCGCGTGTCAACGCAGCGGTTAGAATACCGTTTTACTGAAAAACGGACGCTTTATCTATGGCAGGTTTTCGCCCCAAGTCTTCTCCCCGACTCTCGCCTGACGCCGAGCGCCTGGTGGCCGATGCACTGGCCCTGGACGCCTCGGGCAGCCGCATGGAGGACGGATACTGGGAGCGTCGGCTGTCCCAGCGGCTGTACCGGCTGCTGAAGAACGGCAGCCAGACCGCCCTCGACGCGGCGCTCGAACACCTGTTCAAGCACAATGCCGATGCGTCCGACGTGCTGGCCGAACAGGCCGAAACGCTGGCCGAGTCGGCCACGATCGAGATCGACGGGGTTCGCCACGACGCCCTGCTGATCGCCGCGCCGATCCTGGCGCACACCCGCTACGCCATCCCGTCCGGTGCGCTCAAGCCCGAACTGGCCCAGACGCTGGCCGTGCACCTGCAGGCGCACGTGCTGGCCACCGGCACCCAGGTTGCCCTTTCGCCCTATCTGTACAGCATCGACCAGTTGCCGCGCAGCCACAGCGACACGTTCGCGCTGACGCACAAGCTGGCGTCGGCCGCGCTGGCCGGCACGATGCCCAAGGTGGACCTGCGCGACCTGCCCGAGACCGCGCCGATCCTGGCCGATCCGCGCTACCTGCTGGCCGTGGTGGTGGCGCCGCACGAGGGCGCGCTGTTCCGCTGGCAGGAGGACGCCAAGGAACACCACGCCGAGCGCTCGGTCTGCCTGGAGCAATGGCGCAACCAGGTGCAGCCCACCGTGGCCGTGCTGCTGCCCGGCTGCGAGTTCGAACTGCTGCTGCCGGACGCCTTCTTCCTGTCCTGCCGCGAATCGGACAAGAGCATCCGTCCGCTGACCGTGCGCGCGGCCGTGAACTACCTGTGCGGCACGCTGGACATCCCGGCCGGCCAGCTGGCCGCCGTGGTGGCCGGCTTTGGCGAGGAAGTGGTCGAGGAGTACCGCGTCGGCTTCACCATGCGCGGCGAGAAGGACGTAATCTACGGCATCGTCTGGCCGGTCTACGGCCGCGAGTCGGGCGAGGTGGACGCCGAGGAAAAGGGCAATCCGGTGGAGCAGATCTGCGAGGAACTGCGCAACGCCGGCGTCGAGGACATCTTCCGCCACGCGGCGCTGTTCGACCCGGAATACTGCGAGGATTGCGGCACGCCGCTCTATGCGGACCGTTCCGGCGAGATCGTCCACGCCGAACTGCCCGAGGACGCCCCGACGCAGCAGCCGCTGTTCCACTGACACCGGCCCCGCGTCGCCCACGAAAAACCCGCCAGTCCGGCGGGTTTTTTCATGGCTGCCGCACGGTCACGCAGCGCCAGAGCCCGTGCCCGGACGCGCCGTACTTGCGCTCGAACGGCGTCATGGGCGCCTGCGGCTGCCACGGCTCGGTGCTGGCTGACCGGCCGACGAGCGTCAGCGCGGCGGCGAATTCGTCGATATAGACCTTCCAGTTACTGCGACATTCGAGATAGTCGCCGCACGCGGCCAGCGCCGGAAACACCGCATGGCCCTGCCAGCGCCGCCCCAGGTGGCCGATCTTGGGCCACGGATTCGGATACAGCACGTAATGCCGCGCCACGGGCACCCCGCCCTGCTGGAGCAGGCGCCAGACGTCGACGAGGTCCGCCCGTGCCCAGTGGAAGTTGGCCGGCATATCGCCGTCCCACCAGTCCTTGCCGGCGGTCAGGCGCTTTTCCGACTGGTCGATGCCGATCACATAATGGTCGGGGAACGCCGTGGCCAGCCGCAGCGTGCTCTCGCCGATGCCGCATCCCGCATCGACGATCAGCGGCTGACCGCCGGCCCGCTGCCAGGCGTCGATGGCCCGGTCAAACGCCTGCTGGCTCGGCGCGCCGATCGGCTTGCGGAACGGCTCGTCCAGATGGCGCCGCACGCGCGCGGCCAGATGCTCGTGGATGTCGGTCTGCGCCGACGAAATGGTGCGGGAATTGGCAAACATGGCCGCGATTGTACCGGCCCGGCGCCGCCCGCCCGACCAGACATGGATGTACATTTGACGGCACAATAGCGCCCATGCCTATCCCACGGACCGTACCAGGAGCCCGCCCATGATCCGCCGCACGCTGCTGCAAGCCTCGCTTTCGATGACGCTCGCCACCGCCGCGCTGACCCTGCTGCCCGCCCACGCCGCCCAGGCCGAGGACCTGCGCATCGGCCTGGCCGCCGACGTGACGTCGATGGACCCGCACTGGAACAACGCCGGGCCCAACAACGCCATCGCGCTGCACGTCTTCGAGTCGCTGGTGTTCATGGACAAGAACGCGCGCTACATGCCCGGCCTGGCGCTGTCGTGGAAGCCGGTCAACGCCACCACCTGGGAGATCAAGCTGCGCCCGAACGTGAAGTGGCACGACGGCGCGCCGTTCACGAGCGAGGACGTCAAGGCGTCGCTCGAACGGCCCGAGAAGCTGACCAACGCGCCGGGATCGTTCACCAGCTACACCAAGCCCATCGCCCGCATCGACACGCCCGACGCGCTGACCGTGCGGCTGACCATGAACGTGCCGAACTACGCCAACCTGGCCAACGACCTGAACAGCGTGCCGATCATGCCGAAGAAGGTGGCCGCCGACCTGAACCAGGCCGACTTCGATTCGGGCAAGGCGATGATCGGCACGGGCCCGTACAAGTTCGTCCGGTTCGCGCGCGGCCAGGAGATCGTGATGCAGCGCAACCCCGACTACTGGGGCCCGAAGCCCGCTTTCGAGCGCGCCGTCTTCCGCATCCTGACCGACAACGGCGCGCGCACCGCCGCGCTGCTGGCCGGCGACGTGGACGTGATCGAGAGCATCCCGGCCGCCGACGTGGCCAAGATCAAGCAGGACCCGAAGTTCAAGATCGAGCAGACCACGTCGTGGCGCACGATCTTCTGGCAGATGGACCAGTCGCGCGACAACCCGCCGTTCGTCACCGACAAGGCCGGCAAGCCGCTGGGCAAGAACCCGTTCAAGGACGCCCGCGTGCGCGCCGCGATCAGCAAGGCGCTGAACCGCGACGCCATCGTCAGCCGGATCATGGAGGGGCTGGCCGTGCCGGCGTCGTCGATCGTGTCGCCGCAGATCTTCGGCCATCCCGGCACCAAGCCCGACGCCTACGACGTCGAGGGCGCGAAGAAGCTGCTGGCCCAGGCCGGCTACCCCAACGGCTTCGCGATGACGCTGCACGCCACCAACAACCGCTACCTGAACGACGCCCAGGTGGCCCAGGCCACGGCGGGCATGCTCACGCGCATCGGCATCCAGACCAAGGTCGAGACGATGCCGGTGGCCGCCTACTTCACGCGCGCCCGCCAGGGCGACTTCGCGTTCCAGATGCTGGGATGGGGATCGGCCGCCGCCGACGTGGCGCTGCGCTCCATCACCGGCACGCCAAACCCGAAGACCGGCTACGGCACGTGGAACTGGGGCAAGTACAGCAACCCCCGGCTGGACCAGTTGATCGAGACCTCGCTGACCACGGTCTCCAGCGACAAGGACCGCGAGCAGAACGCCCGCACGGCCGCCAGGTTCGCGCTGGACGACCACGCCATCATCCCGTCGCACAGCCAGCTCGCCATGTGGGCCATGCGCAAGGGCATCCGGTACGAAGCCCGGACCGACGAATGGTCGCTGGCGCAGTTCTTCAGGAAGGAGTGAGGGGGCAGCCCGGCACGCGCGTCATGGTCGCTGCATGGCGCAATGCCTCCCGCCCGCCGCCGGTTTGCTTCCCTTTCCCGCCCGCCACCGGTTTGCTCCCCTCTCCCGCAAGGCGGGAGAGGGGCTGGGCGTGAGGGCGTTGAGGCTCTGCTTGCCGACCGGCTGCAGGACTGCGGAGCCAACCAGCGCGCGACCCTAAATCACCAGCCGCCCCTCCTGCCGGGCATTCGCCGCGCGCAGCTTCCTCACCCAGTCCCTCGCCGGCAGCGTGGTCGACGTCTCGATCACGGCTGCCCTGGCCTCCAGCGTTTCCCATGACACGTCGATGGCCGGCCCGTTGAAGGCCAGCGCGATGATGTTGCCGTCGTGGACTTCGGGAAACACCAGCACGCGATTGTCGAACGCGTCGCAGATGCGCTCGATGTTCTTCGGAAAGCTGTCGTGGTCGCCGAACAGGTTGATCGTCATCACGCCGGGCGCCTTGAGCACGCGGCGGCAGGCGCGGTAGAACGCCGTCGTGTCCAGCACCGGGCCGCGCGCGGTGGCGTCGTACAGGTCCACCTGCAACGCGTCGATCGCGGCGGTCTGCGCGCCATCCATCACGTAGTCCCACGCGTCCTGCTCGCGCACGGTCAGCCGGGCATCGTCCTCGCGCAGGCCGAACATGCTGCGGCCGGCCACGATCACGGCCGGGTTCAGCTCGACGGCGGTGACCTTGGCCCGCGCGAAATGCCGATGGCAGAACTTGGTCAGCGCCGCGGCGCCGAGCCCGAGCTGCGCCACGTGGAAGCCGGCCGAAGCCGGCGACAGGAACAGCAGCCACGCCATCATCTGCTGGGCGTATTCCAGCTCGATGGCATCCGGCTTGCGCAGGCGCATGGCGCCCTGCACCCATTCGGTACCGAAGTGCAGGTAGCGCACGCCGTCCATCTCGGAGAACGTCACCGGCGCAAAGCGCGGCGTCATGCGTTTTTCGCCGGCATCGCGGCCGGCGGGGTGGCGGGAGGATTCACGGCTGCCGCGTGCGGGGCGGCGCGAGGCCACCGCCTCGATCGATTTGCGTTTCAGAAGCGTCATGGAGGAAAGGAAAGCGCCCAGGGCGCGGATCATTGGCCCAGCGCGGCTTGCGCGCGCTGCAGCCATTCGCGATTGTGCTCGCGGGCATGACGCGGCCAGTGGCGCGCGTCGTGAACGATTTCGGTGTAGAGCGACTTGGCGCGCTCGCGGTCTGCCGGGTCGGCCTGCGCGGCCAGCCAGTCGGCGTAGAGGCAGCGCGCCGCCACATCGCTGGCATGGGTCAGCGCACGCTCGAACGCGTCCCGCGTGCCGGGGGCGCCCAGCGCGGCCAGCGCCCGGGCGTAAAGCAGCGACGGGTCGGATTGCTCGCGCGCCCGTGGGTTGGCCGCGAACAGCTTTTCCAGCGTGACCTGGGCCTCGGCATGGCGGCCCGTGGCCAGTTGCGCCCGCGCCAGCCCTTCGAGCAGCGCCGGATCGGACGCGAACGGGCCGTTGGCCGCCGCCTCGTAGTGCTGCAGCGCCTCGGGCGCGTTGCCGGTATCGAGCAGCGCGGCACCCAGCCGCATCCGGTGCTCCACGGTCGGCGCCCGGTCGAACGCGTCGCGCGCCTCGCGCACGGCCCGGCCCGGATCGACGATCTGGTGGATCGCCCGCTTGGCCACCTGCGCGCCGCGCGTCTGGCGCAGCCCGGGCAGGTAGACGGCAAAGAAATACACCACGCTGCCCAGCCCCGGGAAGAGGAACAGCAGCAGCAGCCAGTACATGTTCTGGTGGGTGCGGACGGCGTGCACGGCAAAGAAGATCGCGACGATCACGTGCAGGCCGATACCGCCGATTCCGAGATTCCCGAACGACATATCAGTAAGACCCTTCCAGGTTTTGGTCCAAGCGAGGCATGGCCGCGATTGTGACAGAAGCCGGTGAGACCCCGGCGCCCCGGCTAAAGTTTTCCGATGGCGGGCCGATGTAGATGTGGGCACTCTCCTCGCCCGCAATTCGACTGGAAACAATGACCATGACATCCATCAGCAGCGTAACCCCGCAGGTATGGGTTGCCAGTGACGCCGCCGTCACCGGCACGCATCGCTATACCCAGCCGGCAGCCGAATCCGCCGACGCCCAGGCCGCCGCCACCGGCGCCAGCACGACCGAGGCGTCGTCCAGCAGTGCCAGCGCCGGCAGCGGCCGCATCGAGGGCCCGTCCGGCGCCGGCAAGATGGGCGGCGGCGCGGCCGCAGGCGGCAGCACCAGCAGCGAAGCCAGCGAATCGGACGTCATCAAGGCGCTCAAGCAGCAGATCGAATCGCTGCAGAAGCAACTGGCCGCCCAGATGGCCCAGCTTCAGGCCGCCCAGGCCGCGCCGACCGACGACCAGACCAAGGCCGCCACGGTCGGCACGCTCCAGGCCGGCGTCTCGGCCACGCAGGCCGCCCTGTCGGAAGCCATGGCCCGGCTGTCGGCCGCCTATCAGGAAGCCACCGGGACCAGCACCGGGAATATCGTCAATACGACGGCCTGACCGGCCATCGTCCGCCCCGCGCCCCCGCCCGTCTTGCGGCGGGCGCGGCGGCCTTCAATCCAGCCACGCCCGGATGGCCTGCCACGCAATCAGCTTCTGCGCGTACGCCAGCGTATAGGCCGGACTGCTCGACGGCAGTTTCAGGATGGCGTGCCGGTCGCCGTGTTCGCCCAGCGCCTTTTCCCCGATCCTTGCCGCCGTGCCGCCGTTGAAGGCGATAGCCCGCAGCGCCGGCAGGGTGCCGATCAAGCCCAACAGGTCGTTGCCCTGGTGATCGCGGATACTGCTGTCGAGGCTGCCGTCGCGGCGCGCCTCGGCCACCACGTCCCAGAGCCCGACCCGGTGCCGGCGCAGCGTAGCCAGCCGGCTGTCGTAGTCCAGCCCCGCCAGGTCCACGCCCAGCACGTCGCCCATCAGGTGCCAGAAGCGGTTCTGCTTGTGCGCGTAATACTGGGACTGGGCGAGCGAGACCTCGCCCGGCAGGCTGCCCAGCACCAGCACGCGGGTGTGGGCGTCGACGACCGGGGGGAAGCAGCGTTTGGTGGTCATCGGGATGGGGTCAGGGGTTCAGCCGCCGACCCTCTCCCCTGCCCGGCATAGCCAATGCCATCGGGTGGCGCCCCGCTCCCGCTTGCGGAAGAGGGGCCGGGGGAGAGGGTCAGCATGTCGACCGGCGCGGGCGCCAGTCAGGCCAGCAACCGGTTCACGCGCTGCACGTAGGCCGCCGGGTCTTCCAGCATGCCGCCCTCGGCCAGCAGCGCCTGGTCGAACAGCACGCGCACGCGGTCGCCAAAGGCGTCGTCCTCGGGCAGGTCGCGCAGCTTGCGGACCAGCGCGTGCTCGGGGTTCAGTTCCAGGATCGGCTGGGCGTCGGGCGCCTTCTGGCCGGCCTGCTTGAGCAGCCGCTGCAGGTAGCCGCTCATGTCGCCCTCGTCGGACACCAGGCACGAGGCCGAATCGGTCAGGCGCAGCGTCACGCGCACGTCCTTGGCCTTGCCTTCCAGCACGGCCTTGGCGCGTTCCACCACGTCCTTCCACTCGGTGGTCGCCTTCTCCTGCTCGGCCTTCTCGGCCTCGTCGGCCAGCGCGCCCAGGTCCAGGTCGCCGCGTGCCACGGACACCAGCTCCTTGCCGTCAAATTCGCGCAGGTACGACAGCATCCACTCGTCGACGCGGTCGGTCAGCAGCACCACCTCGATGCCTTTCTTGCGGAACACCTCCAGGTGCGGGCTCGACTTGGCCGCCGTCCAGGTGTCGGCCGTGACGTAGTAGATCTTGTCCTGGCCTTCCTTCATCCGGCCCACGTAGTCCGCCAGCGACACCGCCTGCTCGGCCGTGTCGCCGTGCGTCGTGGCAAAGCGCAGCAGCCGGGCGATGCGCTCGGCATTGGCGTGGTCCTCGCCCATGCCTTCCTTGAGCACCTGGCCGAACTGTTCCCAGAACGTCTTGTACTTGGCGCGCTCGGCGTCGTCCTCGCTGTCGGCCAGCGATTCCAGCATCGACAGCACGCGCTTGGTGCAGCCCTCGCGGATCGCCTTGACGTCGCGGCTTTCCTGCAGCAGCTCGCGCGACACGTTCAGCGGCAGGTCGGCCGAATCGACCACGCCCTTGACCCAGCGCAGGTACGACGGCAGCAGCTGCTCGGCCTCGTCCATGATGAACACGCGCTTGACGTACAGCTTCAGCCCGCCCTTGTGGTTGCGGTCCCACAGGTCGAACGGGGCGCGGGCCGGGATGTACAGCAACTGGGTGTACTCGCTGCGGCCTTCCACGCGGTTGTGGGTCCAGGCCAGCGGCGGCTCGTGGTCATGGGCGATGTGCTGGTAGAACGCCTGGTACTGCTCGTCGGTGATGTCCGACTTGCCGCGCGTCCAGAGCGCGCTGGCCTGGTTCACGCTTTCCCACTCGTCCGAGCGCTTCTGCGTCTGCGTCTCGGCATCCCATTCCTCCTTGGGCATGCGGATCGGCAGCGAGATGTGGTCCGAGTACTTGCGGATGATGTGTTGCAGCCGGTACGACGACAGGAAGTCGTCCTCGCCCTCGCGCAGGTGCAGCGTGATGGTGGTGCCGCGCTCGGCGCGGTCGATCGCGTCGACGCTGAACTCGCCATCGCCGGCGCTTTCCCAGCGCACCGCCTCGCTGGCCGGCAGCCCGGCGCGGCGCGTTTCCACGGTGACCTTGTCCGCGACGATAAACGCCGAATAGAAGCCCACGCCGAACTGGCCGATCAGCGCGGCGTCCTTCTGCTGGTCGCCCGACAGTTGCTGGAAGAATTCCTTGGTGCCCGACCGGGCGATGGTGCCCAGGTTGCGGATCGCCTCGTCGCGGCTCATGCCGATGCCGTTGTCGGTGATCTTCAGCGTGCGGGCGGCCGGGTCGGCCTCGATCCGGATCGCCAGGTCGGCGTCGTTTTCCAGCAGCGACGGATTGGCGATGGCCTCGAAGCGCAGCTTGTCGGTGGCGTCCGAGGCGTTCGATACCAGCTCGCGCAGGAAGATTTCCTTGTTGCTGTACAGCGAGTGGATCATCAGATGCAGAAGCTGCTTCACTTCTGCCTGGAAGCTCATCGTCTCGTGCGGTGCGGTCATGGTTCTCCTCTTGAAAACGGGTCAGCGCAACGGTGCCCCGCCCCGTGTATCCAGGACGGGATCGATGGCGCTGGAAATCGGGACGGCCCGGCCCTTTTTCAAGGGCCCCGGCCGCGGCTTTTGCGGGCTCAGGACGCCGCCGGCAGGCCGGACAACCGCTCCATCTGCCCGGCCAGGAAGCGCAGCATGCCGGGGTCGCCGCTGCTGGCCACGTTGAAGCGGGTCCACGTAGACGGCATCTGCGACGGCGAGAACAGGCTGCCCGGCGCGAACAGGTAGCCTTCCTCGTGCCCGGCCGTGGCAATCACGTTGGTATCCACGCCGGTATCGGCCCACAGGTACATGCCGGCCACCTGCCCCGGGAAGATGCGGATGCCCAGCCGCTCCAGCTGCTCGCGCGTGGCGTCGCGGGCCCGGTCCAGCCGCACCCGCACGCGCTCGGTGTGCTTGCGGTAGTGGCCCTCGGTCAGCACCTTGTAGACCACCCGCTCGTTGATTTCCGGCGTGGCCATGCCGGTGACCAGCTTGCTGTCGGTCAAATTCACGGCCAGCTCCGGGCTGGCGGCGATATACCCCACGCGCAGGTTCGCGGCCAGCGTCTTCGAGAAACTCCCCAGGTAGATCACCCGCTTGAGCTGGTCCAGGCTGGCCAGCCGGGTGGCCGCGTGGCCGGGCGGGCAGAGATCGCAGTAGATATCGTCTTCGACGATGGTGAAGCCGTACTGCTCGGCCAGTTGCAGCAGCCGGAACGCCCGGGCGGCCGACAGCGACGTGCCGGTGGGGTTGTGCAGCACCGAATTGACCACCACGAGCTTGGGCCGGTGGGCCTGGGCGATCCGCTCCAGCGCCTCCAGGTCGGGGCCGTCGGCGGTATAGGGCACGCCAATCACGTTGGCGCCCTGCGTGGCGAACCGCGCGAACATCACGAACCACGCCGGGTCGCCCACCACGACCGTGTCGCCCGGATGCAGGAACTGGCGGGCGATCAGATCGAACGCCTGGGTGATGCCCGACGTCATGACGATCTGGTCCGGCGTCACGCCGATCTCCAGCTCCTCCAGCCGGGTGCGAAGCTGCTGGCGCAGCGGCAGGAAGCCCATCGGCGTGCCGCTGGACAGGAAATGACCGCCCGGCTGGCGCCCGAGGCTGCGCATCGCGCCAGACAGCAGTTCGCCGTCCAGCCATTCGTTGGGCAGAAAGCCCCAGCCCGGCGCCTTGTGGCTTTCCGCCGAGTGGAACATGCTGCGCAGCAGCCACGTGACGTCGACATTGCGGATGGCCGGCGACGCCGGCGGCGCGGCCACCGACGCAGGCGGCACGCGGTCACGCACGTAGAAGCCCGAGCCCCGGCGCGATTCCAGATAGCCCAGCGCCACCAGCCGCTCGTAGGCTTCCACGACGGTGAAGCGCGAGATACCCTTCTCGGCCGCAAGCTGCCGGATCGACGGCATCCGCATGCCCGCCCGGAACACCCGCTCGTCGATGCGCAGCCGGGCCCACTCGGTCAACTGCTCCACCAGCGTCATCTGGGCCGACGGAATCGGGTCCGGCAGGCGTGGCTGGGCCGCCGACGGCATCACCAGCCGCAGCGGCCGCGTGCCGCCCGGCGCGCCGTCGCTACCGTCCCGAGGATTCTTCTGGCTGCCTTCCATGTGGCGCTCCCGCAACTGTACTGAAGACGACTTGCTCAACTGTATCGGTACTGTACCGACTAGCTTGACTACCATCAACCCACAATGAAACTTGCTCTGGACCATCTCGTCGTTGCCGCGCCCGACCTGGAATCGGGCGCCCAGCATGTGGCCGACCTGCTCGGCATCGCCCCGCAGCCCGGTGGCGCCCACCCCCGCATGGGCACCCACAACCGCGTGCTGGGCCTGTTCGGCGGGATGTACCTCGAAGTGATCGCCATCGACCCGGCCGCCGACGCGCCGCCGCGCCCGCGCTGGTTCGGGCTGGACAGCGACGCCGTGCAACAGCGGCTGCGCGACGGCCCGTTCCTGGCGCACTGGGCCGCCCGCGTGGAACGGCCCGCCGACCTGTCGCGCTGGCAGGCGCAGTATCCGGACCGCATCGCCCCGGCCATCCCGATGGATCGCGGCGCGCTGCACTGGCGCCTGACCGTGCCCGACGACGGCAGCCTGCCCGCGTGGCACGGCGAGGCGGCCAGCGCCGGCGAGGGCCTGTTTCCGACGCTGATCCAGTGGGACGTGCCGAACCACCCCGGCGTCGCCCTGCCCCGCCAGGACCTGGCGCTGCGCGCGCTGCGCGGCCGGCATCCGCACGCTGAACTGCTGCGGCAGGGGCTGGCCTGGATCGGCGCCGCGCACCTGATCGAGATCGAACAGGCCGACGGGCCGCCCGGCCTGACCGCCGAGATCGAAACCCCAGCGGGCATCAAGACCCTGCGCTGACCCCGAAGACATCCCCAAAGGAGCCCCGATGCCCCCGACCACGCTGAAGCGTTTCGACGACGACGCCTACCTCGACCACTGCCAGGCCACCGTGGTGGCGGTGAGCGAGGCGGGGATCGAGCTGGACCAGACCGTCTGCTACGCGCGCAGCGGCGGCCAGGCCGGCGACACCGGCACGCTGGCCACGGCCGACGGCCGCGTGGTGACGCTGGCCGAAACCATTTACGCCGACGACCGCACCCGCATCCTGCACGTGCCGGCGCCCGGCATGCCGGCGCTGCAGCCCGGCGACCGCGTGGAAGTACGGATCGACTGGGCGCGCCGGCACCGGCTGATGCGGCTGCACACCTGCCTGCACCTGCTGGGGTCGCTGATCCCGGTGCCGGTCACGGGCTGCGGCATCTCGCCCGATGCGGCGCGGATCGACTTCGACCTGCCCGAATCGACGCTGGACAAGGCCGACCTGACCGCGCGGCTCAACGCGCTGATCGACGCCCGGACGCCGGTCGGCATCGACCGCATCACGCCCGAGCAACTGGCCGCGCAGCCAGACCTCGTGCGCACCATCGGCGCCGCGCCGCCGGCCGGCACCGCCCACATCCGCATCGTCGACATCCCGGGCGTGGACCGCCAGCCCTGCGGCGGCACGCACGTGGCCAACACGGGCGAGATTGGCGCGATGGTGGTGACCAAGATCGAGAAAAAGAGCCGCACCAACCGGCGCGTGGTCGTCAACTTCGCATGAGCGGCATGGAAAGCTGGCTGACGGGCCTGTCGACGGCCCAGTTCCTGGCGCTGGTCACGCTGCTGGCGGTGGGCGCCTTCACGCCGGGGCCGAATACCACCGTGGCGGCCGTGACCGGCGCCAACTTCGGCCTGCGCGCCACGCTGCCGCACTGCATCGGCGTGTCCGTGGGCTTTGCCAGCATCATCGCGCTGTGCGCCACGGGCGTGGGCGCGCTGGTGCTGGCCAGCCCCACGCTGGGCGTGCTGATCCGCGTGGCCGGCGTGCTGTACCTGCTGTGGCTGGCGTGGCGCATCGCCCGCAGCACGGCGCTGGCCGAAAAACGCGTGCTCAAGCCGATGAATGTCTGGCAGTCCATCGCCATGCAGTTTGCCAACATCAAGGCGTGGATGATGGCGCTGGCCGTGGCCGCGTCGTACATGGAAGGCGCGCCGTCGCTGGGCCAGCGCGTGGTGCTGGTCAGCACGCTGTTTGCCACGTTCGGCTTCTTCAGCAACGGCGCCTACGGCGCGCTGGGCGCGTCGCTGCGCCACTGGCTGATGCAGGGCAACCGCGTGCGCTGGTTCAACGGCATGATGGGGCTGGCGCTGGCGCTGACCGCCGTCTGGATCGCCGTCGCGGCGCAACCCCATCACTGACCGGCCCCGATCGCCATGACACCGCACTCCTCTCCTCCGTCCGGCGGCATGCTGCTGGGATTCGTCGGCGTGGCGATCTTCAGCCAGACGCTGCCGTTCACGCGCATGGCCGTGGCCGAACTGGACCCGTCGTTCGTGGCGCTGGCGCGCGCCGTGATCGCGGCCATGCTGGCGCTGGCGCTGCTGGCCGCGCGCGGCGCGCTGGCACCGGCCCGCCGGCCGCGCGGGCGCCAGTGGCTGCGGCTGGCCGTGACCGCGCTGGGCGTGGTGGTCGGCTTTCCGATGTTCTCGTCGCTGGCCATGCGCGAGGTGCCCGCCGCGCACGGCGCCATCGTCATCGGCCTGCTGCCGCTGGCCACGGCCGTGTTCGCGGCCTGGTTCGGCAATGAGCGGCCGTCGCTGGGGTTCTGGCTGTCGGCGCTGGCCGGCAGCGCGCTGGTGGTGGGCTTTGCCCTGTGGCAGGGGGCCGGCGGGCTGCAGCACGCCGACTGGTTCCTGTTCCTGGCCGTGGTGCTGGGCGCACTTGGCTATGCCGAAGGCGGCAAGCTGTCGCGCGAGCTGGGCGGGCTGGAAACGATAAGCTGGGCGCTGGTGGTGTCGCTGCCGGTGCTGGTGCCGGTGGTGGCGTGGCTGGCGCTGGCCCACGCCGGCCAGATTGCCGCCGCGTCGCCGCGCGCCTGGATCGGCATGGCCTACGTGTCGGTCTTCTCGATGTTCGTCGGCTTCCTGTTCTGGTACGCCGGCCTCGCAAAAGGCGGCGTGGCCCGCGTAGGACAGATACAATTGCTCCAGCCGTTCCTCACGCTGGCGGGCGGCGCCGTGATCCTGGCCGAGCCACTCGATGCCGCCACCGTCGCTTTTGCGGTGGCGGTGATTGCCGTAGTGGCCCTCGGCCGGCGCGCCGCCGTGCGCAACACCGCACCTGCCCCCGCACCGGTCCCGGCCGGAGAAACGCCCCCTATCCTCCCAGGACGCATTCACTGACAGGAGTCACCGCATGTCCGTCTACGATACCCTTGCCAAACTCGGCGTGGAACTGCCCACCGCGGGCGCCCCCGCCGCGGCCTACGTGATGGCCGCCACCACCGGCAACACCGTCTTCCTGTCCGGGCACATCGCCCGCAAGGACGGCAAGCCCTGGGCCGGCAAGCTCGGCAAGGACATCGACACCGCCACCGGCCAGCAGGCAGCGCGCAGCATCGCCATCGACCTGCTGGCCACGCTGCACGGCCACATCGGCGACCTGAACAAGGTCAAGCGCATCGTCAAGGTGATGAGCCTGGTGAACTCCACGCAGGAATTCACCGAGCAGCACCTGGTGACCAACGGCTGCTCCGAATTCCTGGCCGAAGTGTTCGGCGAGAAAGGCCGGCACGCCCGCAGCGCGTTTGGCGTGGCCCAGATCCCGCTGGGCGCCTGCGTGGAAATCGAGATGATCGTCGAGATCTGAAGCCCCGCCTCACGTATTAGAGACATGGCCGGGCTTGCACCCCCGGCCGCTGAATTTCCCCACCAAGAGACCAATCATGAAATGGGCCATCTCCCGCCGGGCGCAGCAACTGACCAGCTCGGCCATCCGCGAAATCCTGAAAGTCACCGAGCGTCCGGAAGTCATTTCGTTCGCCGGCGGCCTGCCCTCGCCGGCGTCGTTCCCGGTAGCGGCCATGGAAGCGGCGGTGGCCCGGGTCTTTGCCGATAACCCGCAGGGCGCGCTGCAGTACGCCGCCACAGAGGGCTACCTGCCGCTGCGCGAGTTCGTGGCCCGCCGCTACAACGTGGGCGTGGAGCGCGTGCTGATCACCACCGGCTCGCAGCAGGCGCTGGACCTGATCGCCAAGGTGATGATCGACCCGGGCAGCCCGGTGCTGGTGGAAACGCCGAGCTACCTGGGCGCGCTGCAGGCGTTCTCGCTGTTCGAACCGGAATTCGTGTCGGTGCCGACCGACGAGCACGGCCTGGTGCCCGAGGCGCTGACGCCCGAGCTGACCGCCAACGCCCGCTTCCTGTACGCGCTGCCGAACTTCCAGAACCCCACGGGCCGCCGCCTGCCGCTGGAGCGCCGCCAGGCGCTGGTCAAGCGCGCGCAGGACCTGGGCATCCTGCTGGTGGAAGACGATCCGTACGGCGAGCTGAGCTACACCGGCAACACGCTGCCGACGCTGCTGTCGATGAACCCGGACGGCGTGATCTACATGGGCTCGTTCTCGAAGATCCTGGCGCCCGGCATGCGCCTGGGCTTCGTGATCGCCCCGCCCGAGCTGCATTTCAAGCTGTGCCAGGCCAAGCAGGCGTCGGACCTGCACACGCCGACCTTCACGCAGCGCATTGCCTACGAGACGGTCAAGGACGGCCTGCTCGACACCCACATCCCGACCATCCGCGAGCTCTACGGCAAGCAGTGCGCCTACATGCTCGACGCGCTGAAGCGCCACATGCCCGAAGGCGTGACCTGGAACGTGCCCGAAGGCGGCATGTTCATCTGGGTGGAGCTGCCCGAGGGGCTGGACAGCATGAAGATCCTGGAGGAAGCCGTGCGCCGCAACGTGGCCTACGTGCCCGGCGCGCCGTTCTACG
Organism: Cupriavidus pauculus; assembly: GCF_003854935.1. Lineage (NCBI taxonomy): Bacteria > Pseudomonadati > Pseudomonadota > Betaproteobacteria > Burkholderiales > Burkholderiaceae > Cupriavidus > Cupriavidus pauculus. Next base: position 1,972,544 of record NZ_CP033969.1, on the reverse strand, counting down.
CGGGCAACCCGCGCATGAACACGCTGCGCCTGGCCTTCGTGACCGTGCCGCAGGAGCGCATCGAGCAGGGCGTGTCGATCCTGGGCACGCTGTTCCGCGAAGCCATCGCCAAGGCCGCGCCGCAGCCGCGCGCCGCCTGAGGACGCCGGGCGCCATGGACCGCGACGAACCGCACGGCCTGCTGCGCATCTGGGGCCGCCTGTCGTCGATCAACGTGCAGAAGGTGGTCTGGTGCGCGCGCGAGCTGCACCTGGACCACGAACGCATCGACATCGGCCACCACAAGGGCGAGCTGGACACGCAGGCGTATGTGCGCCTGAATCCGAACCGGCTGATCCCGGTGATCGAGGATTTCCGGGACACCGACGTGGCAGGCGAGCCATTCGTGCTGTGGGAATCGAATGCGATCGTGCGCTACCTGTGCGCGCGCTACGGCGAGAACACGCTGTGGCCGGCCGACGTCAAGGCGCGTGCATCGGCCGACCGCTGGATGGACTGGCAGACCACCACGTTCAGCCCGGCGATGGTCCAGGCGTTCCTGCAGACGGTGCGGATGCCGGCCGAGCAGCGCGACGCCGAGATCATCGCCAGATCGTGCCAGCGCACCGAGCCGCTGGCGCAGATGCTGGACGAGGCGCTGGCCGACCGCGAGTTCATCGGCGGCGACCGCTTCACGATGGCCGACATCTCGCTGGCCTGCGCCGCCCACCGCTGGCTGGGCACGCCGGTACCCCACGCCCCCCGCCCGAACCTGGAACGCTGGCTGGAGGCCATGCGCGCCCGGCCCGCCGCGATGAGCATCCTGGTACTGCCGCTGAAGTAACGGGCGAGCGCCCGCCCAGGGTTGCTCCCCTCTCCCGCCCGCGGGAGAGGGGCCGGGGGAGAGGGCCAGGCGGTGCAGACTGCCGCCGGTCTCATCCTGAGAAGCCCGCCCTCTCCTCCACCTCTCTCCCGCGCGCGAGGGAAGCGCATGGCAGCCGATCGCCGTCCTACATCAACCCCAGCAGTCCCGCCCCGCCCCCCAGCGCCACCAGCAGCAGCGGGTGGGTCTTCGTCTTCAGCATCAGGCCGACCGTCAGCAGCGTGACCGCGGCGGCGGTCCAGCGGTGGTCGACGCTGCTGGCCAGCACCCAGCCGGTCGACATCAGCAGGCCGATCGTCAGCGCGGACAGGCCGCGCCGGATCAGCACCGGCCACAGCGCGTGGGGCGCGCGGCCCGCGAAGTATTCGAAGCCGAGCGCGATCACGCTGGACGGCCCGCAGATGCCGACCATCGACGCAAACGCGCCGGCCGCCCCGGCCACCTGCCAGCCGAACAGCGCCACGAACAGGATATTCGGCCCCGGCGACGCCTGCGAGATGGCGTAGAGCGCCGCGAACTGCTCGTCGGTCATCCACTGGCGCGATTCCACGAGGTAGCGGTGCATGTCCGGAATCACGGTGCCGCCACCGCCCACGGCCAGCAGCGAGAGCATGCCGAAATGGCCCAGCAGGTCGCGCAGGATCTCGGGCGCCGCCATCATGCGCCCCGCCGGATCGCGCGGTATTCGAGCACCAGCGCCACCGGCACCAGCACCGCCATCACCGGCAGCAGCGGCCAGCGCAGCCAGCCGATGGCGACGAACGCCGCCACCCCGACCACCACGGCCCGCACCGAGCGCGGCTGGCTCTGGGCCAGCTTGACCCCGGTGGACAGCACCAGCCCGGCGGCCACGGCCGTCATGCCGGCCAGCATCTGCCGCACCTGCGGCACGTCCTGGTAGCGCAGGTAGACGCCCATCACGCAGAGCACCACCACCATCGGCACGAACACCAGCCCGCTGAACGCGGCCACGGCGCCGCGCAGCCCGGCAAAGCGCAGGCCCAGCATCAGCGCGAGGTTGATCACATTGGGGCCCGGCAGCACCTGCCCCATGCTCAGGATTTCCACGAAATCGCGGTCACCGAGCCAGCGGTTGCGCTCGACCACGGACCGCCGCACGAACGGCAGCACGCCGCCGAAACCGGACAGCCCCATGCGGGCGAATTCGAAGAACAGGGTGCGCGCCGTGGGCGGCGGGGCAAGCTCGGGCTCGGCGGCGAGAGGCGTGGCGGACATGATCGTGATGGGGGCGCCTGCCATGCGGAATGCGCAGGGTCCCGACATGGTACGGCAGATGCCGCCCCGCCGCCGCGCACGGGCCATCACGAAACGGCAAGAGGGGATCGCGCGGGGCGATGGGGGGAAGGTGAACCGCTGGCTGGCTCCCCTCGCCGACGAGTGGCAGAGGGGAGCCAGGACCCTGACGGGCAAGCGCGGGCGATTATCCCGCCGCCTTCACCGCCTCCAGCTTCACGTCCTTCAGACGGGGCTCGATGGCCTTGCCCTTGCGGGCGCGCTTGCCGACGTACGGCAGCAGCGTCTTGCCGGCCAGCTTCTGCGGCGGCACCTTGCCGCCGCGCATGCCGGTACCGGAGATCAGCAGGCCCGGGGCGCCCACAGCCACGGCCTGTTCCAGCGTTTCCTTCGGCTCCAGTTCCATCAGGATCACGCCGCGGCCGCCGGCCGACAGGACCTTGACCTCGTCCAGCCCCACCAGCAGCAGGCGGCCGTTGGCCGAGAAGCACGCCACGTGCGTGGCGTCGTCGCCAATCGGGGACGGCTGCAGAATCCGGTCGCCGTCGTCCAGCGTGACGAACGCCTTGCCGGCCTTCTGGCGGCCGATCATGTCGCCCACCTTGGTCACGAAGCCGTTGCCGCCCGCCGTGGCGATCAGCATGCGCTGCTCGGCGCCACCCGCGAACGCGTGGGCGATCTGCGTGCCGGCGGCCAGGTCGATCAGCGTGGTCACCGGCACGCCGTCGCCGCGCCCGCCCGGCAGGCCCGACACGGCCACCGAATAGACCCGGCCGTTGCTGCCGAAGGCCAGCATCGTGTCCACGGTGCGGCATTCGAACGTCGCATAGAGGCTGTCGCCGGCCTTGAACGTGAACTGCGACGGGTCGTGGCCGTGGCCCTGGCGCGTGCGCACCCAGCCCTTGCCCGACATAATTACCGTCACCGGCTCGTCGATCACCTTCACCTCGGCCGCGGCGCGGCTGGCTTCCTGGATCAGCGTGCGGCGCGGGTCCTTGTCCTCGGGGCTGAACTGCTTGGCGTCCTGCTCGATCTCCTTGATGATCTTGCGGCGCATCATCGTCTCGGACTTCAGCAGCACGTCCAGTTCGGCCTGCTCGTCTCGCAGTTTCGCCAGTTCCTGCTCGATCTTGATCGCCTCCAGCCGGGCCAGCTGGCGCAGCCGTATTTCCAGGATGTCCTCGGCCTGGCGGTCGCTCAGGCGGAACGCCTCGATCAGCGCCGGCTTGGGCTCGTCGCTCTCGCGGATGATGCGGATCACCTCGTCGATGTTCAGCAGCACCAGCATCCGGCCTTCCAGGATGTGGATGCGGTCTTCCACCTTGTTGAGCTGGAAGCGCGAGCGCCGGGTCACCGTCTCGAAGCGGAACTGGATCCACTCGCGCAGGATTTCCTGCAGGCCCTTCTGGCGCGGCCGGCCGTCGGTGCCGATCATCACCAGGTTGATCGGCGCGCCTGATTCCAGGCTGGTATGCGCCAGCAGCGTCTGGATGAACTCCTGCTGGTCGGTGTTCTTGCTCTTGGGCTCGAACACCAGCCGCACCGGCGCGTCCTTGCCTGATTCGTCGCGCACGGCGTCCAGCACGCCCAGCAGCGTGGTCTTGAGCTGGGTCTGCTCGGGCGTCAGCGCCTTCTTGCCGGCGCGGATCTTCGGATTGGTGATTTCCTCGATTTCCTCCAGCACCTTCTGCGCCGACGTGTTCGGCGGCAGCTCGGTCACCACCATCTGCCACTGGCCGCGCGCCATCTCCTCGATGGTCCAGCGCGCGCGCACCTTCAGGCTGCCGCGACCGTTCTCGTAGATCTGGGCGATTTCCGATGCCGGCGAGATGATCTGGCCGCCGCCGGGGTAATCCGGGCCGGGCAGGATCGCCAGCAGTTCGGCCAGCGAGATGTTCGGGTTGCGGATCATGGCCACCGCGGCGCCCGCCACCTCGCGCAGGTTGTGCGGCGGAATCTCGGTGGCCATGCCCACGGCGATGCCGGACGCGCCGTTGAGCAGCACGAACGGCAGCCGGGCGGGCAGCAGCTTGGGTTCTTCCTCGGACCCGTCGTAGTTGGGCAGGAAATCCACCGTGCCCATGTCGATCTCGTCGAGCAGCAGCCGCGAGATCGGCGTCAGGCGCGCCTCGGTGTAGCGCATGGCCGCCGCGCCGTCGCCGTCGCGCGAGCCAAAGTTGCCCTGGCCGTCGATCAGCGGGTAGCGCAGCGAGAAGTCCTGCGCCAGGCGCACCAGCGCGTCATAGGCCGACTGGTCGCCGTGGGGGTGGAATTTACCCAGCACCTCGCCGACCACGCGGGCCGACTTGACGGGCTTGGCGTCGGCGCGCAGCCCCATCGCCTGCATGGCATAGAGGATGCGGCGCTGCACGGGCTTCTGGCCGTCGGCCACTTCGGGCAGCGCGCGGCCCTTGACCACGCTCACGGCGTAGTCCAGGTAGGCACGCTCGGCGTACCGCGCCAGCGTCAGCGAATCGGCCGGCTCTTCGGGCTGGAACGTAGTATCTGCTTGATCCATGGTGGGCAAGGTTTCGGCGTGCCGGGCGCGGGGCGCCAGGCTTCCGGCAGTTGCAATCAGCGTGGGATTCTAAAGGAAGTGGGTCACAAGGCCGCCGGAAAAAGCGGCCGGACCCGGTTCGGGGCGTGGCGTCAGGGCATCGGCCGGCGGCCGCCGCCGATCACCATGCGCACGCGGTCGGCCGCCACGCCGGTGCGGATCACGCCGCCCGCGCCCGGCTGGCCGCGCTGGTACAGGCGGTAGAACTCCAGCACGGTGCTCACGTACTGGCGCGTCTCCGGATACGGCGGGATCTGGTTGTTGTAGCGCTGCACGGCGCCCTCGCCGGCGTTGTAGGCCGCCAGCACCAGCTCCAGGTTGTCCGGGAACAGCGCCATCAGGAAGCGCAGGTAGCGCACGCCGGCGGCGATGTTCAGCTTCGGGTCCGCCAGCTTCTGCTCGACGGTGCGGCGCTTGTCCGCCGCCACGCCAAAGCGCGCGCCGGTGTCCGGGATGACCTGCATCAGCCCGATGGCGCCCTTGGGCGACACCGCCGACGCATTGAAGCCGCTTTCCACCGCCATCACGGCCTTGACCAGCGCCGGGTCGACGTTCTGGGCGCCGGCCACCTTCTCGATGATCGGCTCGACGGTGCGCATGTTCGGATGGTTCAGCAGGTAGCGGAACAGCTTGTCGCGCTCGGGGCTGGGCTTGTCGCCAAGCGCGATCACGCCGCGGTGCCCCAGGTCGCCCGAATCGAACTGCCCGCCGTCCTTCATGAACAGCTTGTAGCGGTCGTCGAGCCTGGCATCGGCGAAGTGCGCCACGCCGTCGGCGTCGATATAGCCCCACAGCGCGGCCTGGGCCGGCACGGCGGCGCAGAGCAGGCCGAGCACGGCCAGCACCCGGGCCAGGCGCCAGGGCCTTGCCGTGCCATGCTGTCGTGCTGTGCGTGCCTGCATCGTCGTCTCTCCCGGGTGTCGGCCGTCAGATGTCGGCTTCCACCTCGTTGCCCTTCTCTTCCAGCCAGGTCCGGCGCTGCGACGCCTCGCCCTTGCCCATCAGCATGTTCATCATGGTGACGGTCTGGGGCAGGTCGAACTCGCCCAGCGCCACCGGCAGCAGCCGGCGCGTGTCGGGGTTCATCGTGGTCTCCCAGAGCTGCTCGGCGCTCATCTCGCCCAGGCCCTTGAAGCGCGATATCTGCCACGCGCCGTCCTTGACGCCGTCCTTCAGCAGCTTGTCCTGGATGGCTTCGAGCTCGCCTTCGTCCAGCGCGTAGAGCTTCTGCGCCGGCTTCTTGCCGCGCGCCGGCGCGTCCACGCGGAACAGCGGCGGCCGCGCCACGCAGACGTGGCCCAGGTCGATCAGCTTCGGGAAATGGCGGAAGAACAGCGTCAGCAGCAGCACCTGGATATGCGCGCCGTCCACGTCCGCGTCGGACAGGATGCAGATCTTGCCGTAGCGCAGGTTCGACAGGTCGGGCTCGTCGTCGGGGCCGTGCGGGTCCACGCCGATGGCCACGGCAATGTCGTGCACCTCGTTGTTGGCGAACAGGCGGTCGCGCTCGGTTTCCCAGGTATTGAGCACCTTGCCGCGCAGCGGCAGGATGGCCTGGAACTCCTTGTCGCGGCCCATCTTGGCCGAACCGCCGGCCGAGTCGCCTTCCACCAGGAAGATCTCGTTGCGGGTGATGTCGGTCGATTCGCAGTCGGTCAGCTTGCCGGGCAGCACGGCCACGCCGGAGCCCTTCTTCTTTTCCACCTTCTGCGCGGCGCGGGTGCGGGCCTGGGCCTGGCGGATCACCAGCTCGGCCAGCTTCTTGCCGAAGTCGACGTGGTGGTTGAGCCAGAGCTCCAGCGCCGGGCGGCTGAACGTGGACACCAGGCGCACCGCGTCGCGGCTGTTCAGGCGTTCCTTGATCTGGCCCTGGAACTGCGGGTCCAGCACCTTGGCCGACAGCACGAACGAGGCGCGCGCGAAGACGTCCTCGCTCATCAGCTTCACGCCCTTGGGCTGCAGCGAGTGCATCTCGATGAAGCTCTTGACGGCCAGGAACAGGCCCTCGCGCAGGCCCGACTCATGGGTGCCGCCGGCCGGCGTGGGAATCAGGTTCACGTACGACTCGCGCACCGGGGCGCCGTCCTCGGTCCAGGCGACGACCCACGACGCGCCCTCGCCCTCGGCAAACCCTTCCTCGCCGGCGTTCCTGTCGGGATCGGCAAAGTGCTCGCCCTCGAACATCGGAATCACCAGCTCGGCGCCGCTGCCCTGGGCCAGCGCTTCCACCAGGTAGCCCTTCAGGCCCTGCTCGTACTGCCAGACGGTCTGCTCGCCGGTCTTTTCCAGCACCAGCGTGACCTTGACGCCCGGCAGCAGCACGGCCTTGGAGCGCAGCAGGCGCTGCAGCTCGGCCATGGGGATCGCGGCGGAATCGAAATACCTGGCGTCCGGCCATACCTGCACGCGCGTGCCGTTCTTCTTCTCGCCGCGCTCCAGCTTGCGCGATGCCAGCGGGCGGGTCACCTCGCCGCCGTGCTCGAAGGTCAGCGTGGACTGCGCGCCATCGCGCCAGACCGTGACGTCCAGCCGTGTGGCCAGCGCATTGGTCACCGACACGCCCACGCCATGCAGGCCGCCCGAGAACGCGTAGGCGCCGCCCTTGCCCTTGTCGAACTTGCCGCCCGCGTGCAGGCGGGTGAAGACGATTTCCACCACGGGCACGCCTTCCTCGGGGTGGATGCCCACCGGGATGCCGCGGCCGTCGTCTTCCACGCTGATGCTGCCGTCCTTGTGCAGCGTGACCAGGATCTCGGAGCCGTGGCCGCCCAGCGCCTCGTCCGAGGCATTGTCGATCACCTCCTGCACGATATGCAGCGGGTTGTCGGTCCGGGTGTACATGCCGGGCCGTTGCTTGACCGGCTCCAGGCCCTTCAGGACCCGGATGGAAGATTCGCTGTACTGACTGGTTTTGCTCGCCATGGAGTCGATACGGATAGTAGGGGGTGGCCGTGCGCGGCCACGTTGCGCTGCATTGTAATGGATGGGCGCGGCAGCCCCGTGGCGGACCGCCGGCCACCTGCATCGGCCCCAACACGAAATTTGTGCCGGGCTTAAACTAAGCGGCCATTTAATGTCATCCCCCGCCATCCGGGCACGGCGCCCCCACGCCCCCGCCGGACCGCATCGAAAACAATAGAGACAATACCGAGCCCGACATGACCGACCGCAAACTCTCCCTGACCACCGTGCTCGTGTGCGGTGGCCTGCTCGTCACCCTGTCCATGGGCATCCGGCATGGCTTTGGCCTGTTCAACCTGCCGATCACCCAGACCCACGGCTGGAACCGCGAGACGTTTGCGTTCGCGCTGGCGCTGCAGAACCTGATGTGGGGCGCCAGCCAGCCCATTGCCGGCGCGCTGGCCGACAAGTTCGGCGCGGTGCGGATCATGATCGTCGGCGTGGCGCTGTACGTGGCCGGGCTGGTCGTGATGGCGCTGGCCACCAGCGGCACCGCGTTTGCCACCGGCGCCGGGGTGCTGATCGGCATCGCCCAGTCGGGCACGACCTACAGCGTGGTCTATGGCGTGATTGGCCGCGTGGCCAGCGCCGAGAAGCGTGTCTGGGCGATGGGCATCGCGGCGGCGGCCGGCTCGTTCGGGCAGTTCCTGATGATCCCGGTCGAGCAGACGCTGATTTCCACGGCCGGCTGGCAGAACGCGCTGTTCATCCTGGCCTTCCTGGCGTGCTTCATGCTGCCGCTGGCGCTGACGCTGCGCGAGCCGAAGATGGTGGCCAGCACGACCGGCCACCAGCAGAGCATCGGCGAGGCCACGCGCGAGGCGTTTGGCAACCGCAACTTCCAGTTGCTGACGCTGGGCTACTTTGTCTGCGGGTTCCAGGTGGTGTTCATCGGCGTGCACCTGACGCCGTACCTGAAGGATCGGGGGCTGGTCGACATCAAGATCGCCACCGTGGCGCTGGCGCTGATCGGGCTGTTCAACGTGTTCGGCACCTACACGGCCGGCGCGATGGGCCAGCGGATGCCCAAGCGCTACCTGCTGTCGTCGATCTACATCGCGCGGTCCGTCGTCATCGCCGGCTACCTGCTGCTGCCGCTGAGCGCCTGGAGCACGTGGATCTTTGCCGCGCTGATGGGCTTGCTGTGGCTGTCCACGGTGCCGCTGACCAACGGCATCATCGCGCAGGTGTTCGGCGTGAAATACCTGTCGATGCTGTCCGGCGTGGTGTTCTTCTCGCACCAGATCGGCAGTTTCCTGGGCGCCTGGCTGGGCGGCTACCTGTACGACCGCACCGGCAGCTACAACATCGTCTGGATGCTGGCCATTGCCCTGGGCGTGGTGGCGGCGCTGGTCAACCTGCCGATCCGCGAGCAGGCGCTGGTGCGCCCGCAGCCGGCCGGAGCCTGACATGGCCTGGGCAAAGGGCCTCGGCTTCGTGGCGCTGGCGGCGGTGCTGACGCTGGGCTTCCTGGCCTACCTGCGCCCGGCGTTCATGGTGGACCTGACAAACATGGTGCTGGCCTGGTGTGGCTAGCCAGCCAAGGCAGCAAATCCCTCAGCCCTCGCCCTTCGTCTTCTTCTCCAGCAATTCCCAGCGCTCCAGCGCTTCCAGCAGTTCCATCTCGATCTCGTCGTGGCGCGTGGCCAGTTCGGTGGCGCGGGCGGGGTCGGTGGCGTAGAGCGTGCCGTCGGCGAGCTGGTCGGCCAGCGTCTTCTGTTCGGCTTCCAGCGCCGCGATGCGCTCGGGCAGGCCGTCCAGTTCGCGCTGTTCCTTGTATGACAGCTTGACCGTCCGGTTGGCGCCGCGGGCGTCGCGCGTGCTGGCCTTCGGCGCCTCGGCCGGCTTGGGCTCGGCCTTTGGCTGCAGTGTCTGGGCCCGCGCGGACTGCTGTTCCCAGTCCGAGTAGCCGCCCACGGACTCGCGCCACTGGCCGTCGCCTTCGGCGGCGATAGTCGACGTCACCACGTTGTCCAGGAACGCGCGGTCGTGCGAAACCAGGAACACCGTGCCGCTGTAGTCCTGCAACAGTTCCTCAAGCAGTTCGAGCGTGTCGATGTCGAGGTCGTTGGTCGGCTCGTCCAGCACCAGCACGTTGGCCGGGCGGGCGAACAGCCGCGCCAGCAGCAGCCGGTTGCGCTCGCCGCCGGACAGCGACTTGACCGGCGAGCGCGCGCGTTCCGGCGCGAACAGGAAGTCGCCCAGGTAGCTCATCACGTGCTTGCGCTGGCCGTTGACCTCCACCCAGTCGCTGCCGGGGCTGATCGTGTCGGCCAGCGACTTTTCCAGGTCCAGCGCGGTACGCATCTGGTCGAAATAGGCCACCTGCAGGTTGCTGCCATTGCGCACGGTGCCGGCGTCGGGCGCCAGGTCGCCCAGGATCAGCCGCAGCAGCGTGGTCTTGCCCGCGCCGTTCGGGCCGATCAGGCCGACCTTGTCGCCGCGCATGATCGTGGCGGTGAAATCGCGCACCACGGCCTTGTCGGCATAGGCTTTCGACACGTCGATCAGTTCGGCGACGATCTTGCCGGAGCGGTCGGCCTGCGACACTTCCAGCTTGACGTTGCCCTGCACCTCGCGGCGCTGCGCGCGCTCATCGCGCATGGCGTGCAGCCGCTGCACCCTGGCCACGCTGCGCGTGCGGCGGGCTTCCACCCCCTTGCGGATCCAGACTTCCTCCTGCGCCAGCAGCTTGTCGAACTTGGCCTGCTCCACGGCCTGGTTGGACAGCAGTTCGGCCTTGCGGGCCTGGTATGCCGCGAAATTGCCCGGGAAGGACAGCAGCTTGCCGCGATCCAGCTCGACGATGCGCGTGGCCACGCGGTCCAGGAACGCGCGGTCGTGGGTAATCAGCAGCACGCTGCCGCGAAAGCCCAGCAGCAGGTCCTCCAGCCAGCGGATGGCGGCCACGTCGAGGTGGTTGGTCGGTTCGTCGAGCAGCAGGATGTCGGGCTCGGCCACCAGCCCCTGCGCCAGCGCCACGCGCTTCTGCAGCCCGCCGGACAGCGCGTCCACGCGCACGTGCGGGTCCAGGTCCAGCCGGGCCAGCGTGGTCTCCACGCGGGTGCGCAGCGTCCAGGCGTCGGCGGCGTCCAGTTCGGCCTGCACGCGGTGCAACTCGGCCAGCGTGGCCTCGTCGTGATGGGTGTCGAGCTTGGCCAGCGCGGCGTCGTAACGCTGCAGCAGGTCGTGCGCCTGACCCATGCCCTGGCTGACGGCGTCGAACACGGTCAGCCCCGGCGCGAATTGTGGCTCCTGCGCAACATAGGCGGAGGTTACGCCGCTCTGCCGGGCGATCAGGCCGTCGTCGGGCGCGGACATGCCGGCCACGATCCGCAGCAGCGACGACTTGCCGCTGCCGTTGCGGCCGATCAGGCCAACGCGTTCGCCGGCTTCGAGCGAGAAATCGGTATGGTCGAGCAATGCCACGTGGCCAAAGGCCAGTTGGGCATCGGTAATGGAAAACAGGGCCATGGTGGTGCGAGGACGGATGAGCCGCCGGACGCCCAGAGACGGGCGCCGCGCAACGGGCAGGCCCGAATTGTAGACGAGCCGCGCGCGCGGGCCGGCGGCGGGCCGCGCAAAAGAAAAGGCCCGTTCGCCTGAACGGGCCCCAAGAGTCTCTCCTCGGTGCCCTGCTCGCAAGGCACGTCTGAAGGATAGCCAGCGGCGCTGCAAGGCAGAAGTCGGACAAATCCGTAAGGGAAAGTCCCCGTCAACCGGCGCCGCGCCCGGGCGTTGCGCGGCGGGGACGTCCGAACGCTGCCACTAGACCGCGCAGTTGTGCCGTGCCGGGCGCCCGTGGAACAATCCGCCATCAGAATTCTCCGAACGCACAACGCCTCAGCAGCACCGCAGTACCGGGCAGTCTTAGAGCCGGAACCATCCGGCCAGCGGTGGCCACCGCGCCGCCAGGGTTGTTTCCAGAACCATTTTCGACGGGTGTCACTCATGACCAATTCGGGCCTGCCGTGCCGTGCCTCGCTCCGGGGCATGGCGTCTGTCGTATTTTCCCTAGCCACCCTGCTCTGCACGCCGGCCCTGCCGGGCGCGCAGGCCGCCACGCCGAACTCGGTGGTGCTGCGCATCCAGCAGACCGGCGCCATCCGCATTGCGCACCGCGAGAGTTCGGTGCCGTTCTCGTTCGTGGTCGACGGCAAGCCGATGGGCTACGCCGTGGACCTGTGCCTGAAGGTGGCCGACGCCGTGCGCACCCAGCTGAAGCTGCCGCAGTTGCGCGTGGAATGGGTGCCGGTCACGCCGGCATCGCGCATCCCCGCCATCGTCGACGGCAAGGCCGACCTGGAGTGCGGATCGACGACCAACAACCGCGAGCGGCGCGACCTGGTGGCGTTCACCATCCCGCACTACATCGCCGGCAGCCGCATGCTGGTGAAGGCCGACTCGGGCATCCGCAAGTGGGGCGACCTGCGCGGCAAGACCGTGGTATCGACCACCAAGACCACGCCGCTGGAAATGCTGCGCAAGATGGACGAGTCCGGCGCGATGGGCTGGAAGGTGGTGGAAGCCAAGGACCACGCCGAGGCATTCTCGATGGTGGAATCGGGCAAGGCCGACGCGTTCGTGATGGACGACGTGCTGCTGTTCGGCCTGCGCGCCAATGCCCGCAACCCGGCCGGGCTGGCCGTGACCGGCGACCTGCTGACGATCGAGCCGTACGCGATCATGCTGTCGAAGCACGACGCCGAGTTCAAGAAGATCGTCGACCGCGCGCTGATTGCGTCGATCTACGACCAGGAGACGCAGAGGCTGTACCGCAAATGGTTCCAGCAGCCCATCCCGCCCAACGGCATCACGCTGGACATTCCGATGAGCTACCTGCTGCGCGACTCGTTCAAGTTCCCGAGCGACAAGGTGGCGGACTGACCGGCTGGCCTGCCGGTCGGCGGGGCGGCCGTGCGAAGGGGCCCGGGCCGGAGCGGCTTGCATAATAGGCGTTCCGGGCAGCGTATCGATCGCTTTTTGGCGATAACTGCCGCCCGCCGGCTTTGCCCCTTCCCTGTTTCGCCGCCCTTCCCTCGCCCCAGTCATGAACGGATACGTCCTCCTCGCCCTGGCCATCGTCGCCGAAGTCATCGCCACCAGCAGCCTCAAGGCCGCCGAGAATTTCACGCGGCTCTGGCCCAGCGTGCTGGTGGTGGCCGGCTACGCCGCCGCGTTCTGGCTGCTGATGCAGGTGATGAAGACCGTGCCGGTGGGCGTGGCCTATGCGATCTGGTCGGGCGCGGGCATCGTGCTGGTCACGCTGATCGCCGTGGTGCTGTACCGGCAGGTGCCCGACCTGGCGGCGGTGGTCGGCATCGCGCTGATCATCGCCGGCGTGGCCGTGATCCAGCTTTTCTCGAAGATGAGCCACTGACCCAGGGCGGGTCAGCTCTTGGGCGGCAGCGTCCGCAGCAGGCGGTTCACCTGGACCAGCGTCTCGCACTCGTCGGCCTTGCGCTTGCGGCGCTGGTCGATGATGTCCAGCAACGCCCGCACCTGGCCGTTCTTGGCCTCGCAAGCTTCCCGGGTGTCCTTGGGACAAACCACGTCGATCTCGCCGCGCAGGCTCTCCTGGACGATATCGATCAGCGCGGTGCAGCCGGAGGTATCGTTCAAGGCCGGATCGGACGCCGGCTGCGCCGCCAGCGCAAAGGCTGCGGCGAACATGGCAGGCGCTGGCAACCAGCGCGCGGGCGTCCGGAACAATCGCATGGATGGGCAGGAAAGAAGACTCGCCCGCCGCGGCTGCGGCGTGCGGGCTACATCATAGCGGGTTGTGGGATTCGGATTGGGGGAAATGGGGGGCAAAGGCGGTTGCCGACCACCCCTGTGGTAGATTCTGTTGCTCGCAAGTTCAGAACCGTATTCGCATATGACGCAGGCCGGGGCGCCCCCGCATAGGTACCGTAGCGCAGTTCGCCTGCTGGCGGCGATGGCAGCGGCTGGAGGACTGGCAGGTGCGCTGTATGGCGCCATGTCGCCGGAACGATGGCCCGCCTCGCTGGCCATCCAGTTGCCGCAGGTCGGCACGGGCATGGCGCTGATGGATCCGGACACGGTCACGCATCGCATCAATATTCCCGACTTTGCCGACGACGTCCTGCGCGCCGTCCCGGCACAAACCCACGTCGACGCCAGGCTGTTCCGCAAGACGCTGCGCGCCGAAAAGGCGCGGGGGTCTGACATCATCACGGTGAGGGTTCAGGGCCATTCGGCCCAGGACGCCCGTGTGCTGGCCGAGACAGTGGTCGGCGTCCTGCAGCGGGAGCATGCCGAAGACCTGGCCAAGGCCCGGGCGTTCCGGGAGAAGGCGCTTGCTGGCGCCGAAGCCGAGCTGGCGGCCGCACAGGCGGCGCGCCAGAAGATCATGGATTCCGCCCGCTCCACGCCGGACGTCAGGCTGGCTATTTTGCTGTCCGCCAATGGCCGCGAGGTCGAACTGCTACGCAAGCGGCGCGACGAGTTGCGCGATCAGCTTTCTCCGATGCGCACGTTCAACACGCGCGCCATTGCGCCGGTCAGCGTGGCCGCGCATCCCCTGAAGGAATCGATGCCGATCTGCGCGTTCATCGGGGCCGCCGCGGCAACGTTGCTGTGGGGCGCCCTGATGCTGTTCCGCAAGCGGGAGGCTGCGACAGAGGATGGCGACCTATCGTGCCAGGTCAGGTGAAGCGAACAGTTGCCTGGTTGACCCTTCCTCCGGCACCAGGCTGCCGCTTTCGATCCGCTCCATGCGCAGCGCCTCGTTGAAATGCAGGTAGTAGTCTTCCGCCCGCTGGCGGCCGTCGCCGGCATAGCCGGTCCAGGCTTGCTCCAGGTAGGACTGGTACGGCAGATAGGGCTCCATCCCCGGCCAGAGGATCAGCTTGGCGAATACCGCCAGGCTCAGGCCATACACGGCGAGGTACTCCACCCGCATGCGGACCTGCGGCAGCGTGTGCCAGCGCCGTGCCAGCATGACGATCTGCGCCACGATCACGAAATAGTGCAAGCGGTTCCACAGCAGCGGCCATTCCGGGATCAGTGCCTGGGCGATCACCATCATCATCATGGAACCGATCAGGACCGTCTCGATGCGCGATGAGGGGTCGTAGGTCCGGCTCAGGAACAGGAAGATCGCCGTGTGCATCACGAAGTACGCCGCGGCCGTCACGCTGAATCCGGGCGACGGGGCCAGCGCGGCATAGCCGGCGAGTTTGCCGGCGATGAACGCATTGGGAATCAGGCCCGCGATGGCCTGCAGCATCCAGAACATGCTGATGCCCGACAGCAGCACCAGTGTCAGCCCGCCGACGATCCAGTAACGCCACGCCAGCAGCCGGCGCCAGATCGCCGTGAAGAAGATCGGCAGGAACAGCAGCAGCGAGTACTGGATGAACGTGCCCATGGCCAGCCAGAGCGCGGCTCTTGCCAGCCGGCGCCGGTCGAAGGCCATGATGGCCAGCATCAGGAAGGAGACGGCCAGCGACTGCCGGATCACGGCCATCTGGACTACCAGATAGGCCCAGCTGAAGTAAATGGCGAGACCGACCGCAATATTGGTGCGGGTGTACTGGAAGAACCGGATCAGTACCGCGCCATTGAACAGCGCCACCACGAAAAACAGCGTCTGGATGTCGGCGTCGAACGATTTCAGCGTCGAAAGCAGAAGCAGGAACAGCGGCTCCATCAGCCGGACGGTGTCCTGCAAGACCGCGCCGTTGAAGAGGTCGACAAGCGTGGGCGCCTCGCTGAGCGCAAGTTCATATACGGGCCAGTCGAAACCCGTTTCGTAACGGGTGCCGGCCAGTAATACGAAGGCGACGAAGACGACGCAAAGCAGCAGAAAATCGGTGCGTTTCCGGAACAACGCGATGGTTGCACCGCCCCAGAACAGGGTCAGCGCGGCAATGTACGGCAGCATGGTTATCTCTTTCGTGCCGCGATCACAAAGTCGACTAACGCGCACAGGCTGACCGCGGCCAGCGCTACGGCGCCAGCCGAGCAGGCAACAATGACGGACAAAACGTATCTCCGGATGTGTATGCCTGAATTGTACCGGTTCGCTTACATTGCAGTAGTTTTACGATACCAGTCTGAGCGGTTAGGGATCGTCGGCCTGGTATTTAGCCGTCGTTCTGCGCCCCGGCAAGTGCACCAAGACGCTGGCGCAATGCCCGGACCATGCGGTTGGTCCGCTCGGGGGCACTGCCGCAATTGAGATGCAGGCCGGTATTGAAGAAAGCCGACTTGGGAAAGGTGTAGTCGAACGGTGCGCCGACGGTTTCCAGCCCCGCCTTCTGCAGGCCGGACCAGAGGGTATGGATGGCACGCTGGAAGACCGGGTTCCGGGTGTAATCGTCGTCCAGCATCACGGGCGGGAACACGTAGACGGCGACGCCGCGCGCGCGCATCGTCGCCACGAAATCCAGGACAAAGCGCAGGCTTGCCGGATGGATCTTGCCGTCGGCGGGAACGTCATACTGGCTCGTGATCGGCGCGACATTGCTTTCGCAGGTGTTTCTCATATCCCCATGGCCGGTCATGTTGAGGTACGAGTACGAGAACTCCTTCGTCTGCGCGGCCACCTCGTCCCACTTCTTCATCGCGGTAGCCTCGTCATCGAGCTTGCGCCAGGGATGCTCCTTCAGCAGCCTCGCGCTGTCCTCCTTTGCGACGATGTTGCGATAGAGCGCAGGCACCGACACCGCGGAGACATACTGCAGCTTGCGCAGCGGTGGTAGCGCGTCGTAGTAACGGCCATCCCATGCCACCATCTGGTCAACGAACCAGTCATTGGGCTCCCGGTAGTCGAAGGCGTAGTACCCCCACCACAGCGGCAATACGACTACGTCACCGGCCCGCGCATTGCGGACAGCCATGCTGAGGATCCAGTCGAGCGGCAGGCCGGCGTGCAGCCCCATGTTGATGACGGGACGACCCAGGCTCTTCTCGGCCAGTTCGCTATCGAAACCGAACAGCACGTTCGAGTCACCCGCCATGAGCACCCGGTGTCCCGGTGTCCGGTCCGAGATTCTGTTTTTTAGGCGGGCCCAGTTCTCCACGTCGTAGGACGCCAGAATCGGCGCCCCGAATTGATACCGGAACAGGGCGTAATAGGCGACCGCCAGCACTGCCATGGCCAGCGCGAACGACAGGACAAACAATCGCGTGCTTTTCATGTCAGAACTGGAAATAGAGGAACGGGCTGATGACATTGGTGCCGAACTGAGTCAGCAGGCTGGCGGACAGCACAACCGCCACCACGGCGGCCCCGCCGACGAACAACATGCGGACGACGCGCGCGCCCTCGGCGTCTTTCACGCTTGCGCGGGTCTCGAGCAAGTCAATGAACTCATAGGCATTCGGGAACAGCCACACGATGGCGCACGAGACAAAGAGATAGCCCGCGAAAGCGACGGGGCTGGTCTTGAACACATCGCCCCATTGCGCCTCCGCCGCCAGCCCCGCCATTGCCGCCAGCAAGGAGTTCGCCGTCTCCATGCCCGGAGCACGGAAATAGACCCACGCCACGACGACGCTCACGAAAGTGAGCGCCACGCCGGCGGCACGCGCCAGGGTCTGTGGCACCCGCCCCTCCATGCCTAGCCGACCGACCACCCACCGGAACCCGTGGTTCACGCAGAGCAGCCCGCCATGAATGGCGCCCCAGGCAATGAAAGTCCACGCCGCCCCGTGCCACAGGCCGCCGAGCACCATGGTGGCCAGCAGGTTGAAGTACCGGCGCACCTGACCGTGCTGGTTGCCGCCAAGCGGGATATAGAGGTAGTCGCGCAGGAACTGCGACAGCGTCATATGCCAGCGGCGCCAGAACTCGATGATGTTTTGGGCCTTGTAAGGCGAGTTGAAGTTGATGGGCAACCGGATGCCGAACAGCATCGACAAGCCCACCGCCATGTCCGAATAGCCCGAAAAATCGAAATAGATCTGGAACGTGTAGGCCAGCGCGCCGGCCCAGGCGCCCACCATCCCGACCGGATTGCCGTGCGCGGCAGTCGCAAAAGCCGCATCTGCGTAGTGGCTGATCGGGTCGGCAATCAGCAGCTTCTTGCTCATGCCGATCGTGAATAGCAAGACGCCGACCGCAAGATCGCGCGACCGTATCCGGTAGACAGCGGGGTCGGCGAACTGCGGCATCATCTGCCCGTGGTGCAGCACGGGACCGGCAATGAGGTGCGGGAACCAGGTGACAAACAGCAGGTAGCGGACGAAGTTGAATTCGCGCGCCTTGCCCTTCCAGGCATCCACCAGAAACGCAATCTGCGTGAAGGTGAAGAATGAAATGCCAATCGGAAGGATGATGTTGAGCGCATGGGCATGGCCGCCCAGCGGGTTGATCACCTGCAACAGGAAGAAGTTGGCGTACTTGTAATAAGCCAGCAGCCCGAGGTCCGCGACGATCCCGAAGACCAGGGCCCGCTTCGCCCACGGCGACCCCAGGCGCGTGATGGCGTAGCCGACGGCGTAGTTGAAAGCGATAGAGCCCAGAAGCAATGGAACGTGCTTCAGGCTCCAGTACCCGTAGAAGAACACGGAAGCTGCCGCCAGCCAGCCGGCGGCCAGGCCGCGGTGAATCCGGCCCAGCAGAAAGAAGCCCGCCAGGACAATTGGCAGATACGCGAAAACGAACGCGAACGAGGTGAATAGCACTCCAACCCTTGTTTTTGGATATTTTTGGCAGGGCAGGATTGTATCTGCATCCGTACTATTACAAACCTGTTACGGGCTGGATTCATTGTGCAGAGCGGCCGATTCTGCCTGACGGAATGTTTCGGCATTGATTGCGGACAGTCGGTTCGACCAGGCGTGCCAAGGCCGTTTTTGCTGAGAAGTCCGCAGTAATTTAGATCCGCCCACCGAAACAATTCACTTCCGCCCCTTCCCCACAAGCGAAAGGATACGAGTTCGGATCTGCCGACGTGGCGATCCGCCGCCTGGGGAATGTATGTCGGGATTTCTGAATTCACCGCCGCTGCGCCGGCACTTTGGACGCCTTATTCTTCTCGCCGAAGACGCCGACGGCCGGCGGGCTGATCTGGGGCGTCGGGCCGGCCATCCTGCTGCCCACGGGCACCGAGAACCGGATTCCAAGACATATCGTCCTCCGAAGGAGTGAATGAATGAAAGCCGCAAGCCGTCTCTCGAAGTTTGTCCTGGCATTCCTGCTGGCCGCCGGGGCCCTTGGGTCCGCGACCGCGCAGGACAAGCCGGTTATCGTGACCGAGAACCGCTGAGGAGCCCGCGATGACATACGCAATCGGCAAGCTATGGATGGTTGGCGTGACGGGCCTGGTACTGGCCGCGTCGGGGTGGGTGCCCAGCGCTGAAGCGCGTCCGGGGGGCGGAGGCGGCCATATGGCAGGCGGACGCGGCGGCGGCAACGTGGGCGCCCATGCCGGCGGCGGCGCGCGCCAGGTCAACAACAGCCGCGCCGACGTGCGGACCAACAACGTCCGCAGCAACAGCGTCAACAGTGTCAACGCCAGTCGCAACGTCAACATCAACTCGAACCGCAACGTGAACGTCAACGTCGACAATCACGGCGGCTGCTGCGGCTGGGACAACGACTATCACCCGGTAGCCACGGCGGCAGCCGTCACCGCCACCGTCGCCGTGACCTCGGCCGTGGTCGGATCGATGGTGCGCTCCGTGCCGCCAAACTGCATGCCGGTCAACTACGGCGGCATGGTGTACCAGCAATGCGGCGGAACGTGGTACCAGCCGCAGGGGTCGCAGTACGTGGTCGTGAATCCGCCGTATTGAGGGTGCGGATGGCCCGGGGGGGACGTGCGGAGGAAGCGGTGATGGTGTCTCCCCGGCCGGCTATATGTCCATGCCGGAGGTGTACTGCGTGGGAATCAGGAGGGGGCTGGGCTGACATTTGCAGACGCACAGATCGTCGCTCAAGGCAGCCTCGCGGCCATCGGGGCCTGTCGTGGGCAGTCTCGGGCCACTGCAGACAATGACGCCCATGGTCTTGCAGACCGGGCACCAGACGGGATCACCCTCGTAGGCTTGTTCCCGGTTTCCGACGATGTCGTCGGCCGTGCCACCTTCGACCTTGCCACCAGCAGTCGTCGGGTCGCCTCTCACAATGTCATAGCGTGTTGTCATGGCGTTTTGCTCGGAGAATTCCATGGTATTGGCCGACACCCCAAGTCGGCGGCAGACGGCGAGAGGCAAACCTCATACGGCACCTGGACGTAGACGAATCGAATCAATCACGGCATCCCACAATTCCAGCGCCTCTTCATCGGTGGCGAACGATTCCCTGTTGGTGGCGTAAGCACTTTCCCCAACCCTGAGCGAGGCGTTGAGATTGGGTTCTGCCAGGGACTCCTCTTTGCCTGGGGCCTCCCATTTGAACCCGTAGCCGCGTTTCCCGTCCTTCGTGCTTGCCAGCAGAATCTCGTCTGCCTGGATGGGCCCGACCGGTCGCGCGCGGTCGCGCAGACGTGCAAATCCCGCCACCACGCCGAGCAGGCCGGCCAAGATGCCACCGGCACGTTCGCGCAAGCCCGGTCCCACGCGATACTGCACATACGACGTGAGTTCGAAGAAAACGTCTGGTTTGCCATGCAACTGGATGACCATACGCCAGCTTTCGGGGTTGAGATCGTTATCTACGAGAATTGCGTCATCGACTACGTAGCCGATACCTTTTGGAATGTCGCCGCTGGGAATTTTAAGCCACCCACGAGACATTTCCGCACGCGTAGCCAAAGCGGTGGACTTCCGACTCTTCGAGACTTTTCCAGAGTAGCTAAGGTATCGGGCATCTGCTCGAAAATAAGTGTCAAAAACGTAAGGCTGATACCGCTCCTCCGAGCCGGATTCCGGCCAGGAAATCAACGTCACTCCACCGTTCGAATGCGATACGCGTTCGATAAATAGACTGTGGTGTATGGTCGACGTCGTTTCACGTAACGACTGCTCCCTCCCGGCAATAAGGCCTCGTATTCCTCTTGATGTCGGATCTCAAGTAACGGCCTGACCTTGACTTTGTTAAAGGAGTAAGTCTCGATCGTCTTGGCGTTCTCGGGGATGTCCACCAAGTGCCGGCCGATCGCTCGCGTTCTCCATCCTCGTTTCATGACTTCGCCTTCTCGTGCCATCTTGCGTGCTGAGTCCTTCGCACCCATGTGCACGAAACGCAAAGATTCAGCCCGAGAATTGTTGGCGGCATGGTCGACGGCGTCATACGGCACCCGGACGTAGACGAATGGAATCAATCACCGCATCCCATAATTCCAACGCTTCTTCGTCGGTGGCAAAGGATTCCCTGTTGGTGGCGTAGGCACTTTCTCCGACCCTCAACGAGGCGTTGAGATTGGGTTCTGCCAGCGAGTACTCCTTCCCGGGCGCTTCCCATTTGAAACCATAGCCGCGCTTTCCTTCCTGCGTGCTTGCCAGCAGGATCTCGTCGGCCTGGATCGGCCCAACCGGTCGTGCGCGATCGCGCAGGCGCGCAAATCCCGCCACTATGCCAAGCAGGCCGGCTACGATGCCACCAGCACGTTCCCGCAAGCCAGGCGCTACGCGACGTCGCGCATACGATGTGAGCTCGAAGAAGACATCAGGCTTGCCATGAAGCTGGATAACCATACGCCAGCTTTCCGGATTGAAATCGTTATCTACTAGAATTGCGTCATCGACTACGTAGCCGACACCCCCGGGAATTGTCCCATTTGGTATCTGCTGCCACTCGCGAGACAGTTCCTCACGTGTGGCCAAAGCTGTTGATTTTCTATCCTGCGAAACCTCTCCGGAACAACTAAGAAATCGATTATTAGCGCGAAAATACGTGTCAAACACAAAAAACTTATACTGCTCCTCAGCATCCGTTTTATCCCAAGATATCAGTGTGACAGCGTCGTTAGCATGCTGCACACGTTCAATGAATAAACTATTTAGCTCCCTCGTCTTTAAATTGCGCAGCGATACTTCCTTCTGGGCGATAAGGTTCTCGTAGTCTTCCTGACCATGGATATCCAACAACGGTTGGATCTTCACCTTGTTGAAGGCATAAGTCTCAACCGTCTTGGCGTCCCCGGGGACGTCCACCAAGTGCCGGCCAATCGCTCGCGTCCTCCATCCCCGCTTCATGGATTTGCCCTCTCGTGCCAGTTTCCCTGTTGCCCCGGCTGCAACCATGTGGGCCGCATTCTGAGAGGCGATCCCACGACTATCGGTGGTTTGGTCGGACGCTTCATACGGCACCCGGACGTAGACGAATGGAATCAATCACGGCATCCCATAATTCCAACGCTTCATCGTCGGAGGCAAAGGATTCCCTGTTGGTGGCGTAGGCACTTCCTCCGACCCTCAGCGAGGCGTTGAGATTGGGTTCTGCCAGGGATTCCTCCTTGCCGGGCGCCTCCCATTTGAAACCATAGCCGCGTTTTCCGTCCTGATTACTTGCCAGCAGGATCTCGTCGGCCTGGATTGGCCCGACCGGTCGTGAGCGGTCGCGCAGGCGCGCAAATCCCGCCACCGCGCCAAGAAGGCCGGCAACTACGCCGCCGGCGCGTTCGCGCAAGCCCGGCCCCACCCGATCTTGCGCAAACGATGTGAGCTCGAAGGACACATCTGGCTTGCCATGCAGTTGGATAGTCATACGCCAACTTTCCGCGTTGAATCGTTCTTCAGCGAGAATCGCATCATCGACTACGAAACCAATGCCTTCCGGCATTTCCCCATCCGAGAGCTGGTGCCATTTTCCAGACAGCTCTTCAATGGTAACCAAAGCCGCCGATTTGAGTTCTTGCGCTACTTCCCCTGAGTAACCAAGGAAACGGTTATCAGCGCAAAAATAGGTATCAAACACGAAAGCTTTGTACTTCTCCTCGGCGTCAGAATTATCCCAGGATATGAAAGTCACAGCCTTGTTCGAGTGATGCACGCGTTCGATAAACAAAGCACCAAATTCTTGATGCTTTGCCGCACGCAGCGACATCTCCTTCTGAGCGATAAATCTCTCGTATTCCTGCTGACTATGGATATCCAACAACGGTTGGATCTTTACCTCGTTGAATACATAAGTCTCAACCGTCTTGGCGTTTCCGGGAATATCCACCAAGTGCCGGCCAATCGCTCGCGTTCTCCACCCTCGTTTCATGATCTACCCTTCTCGTCCCCGTTTCTCGTGCTGGGACCTCTGCAACCATCTTCGCGAAATTCGGGGAGGCAATCCAACGAGTGTTGGTGGCATGGTCGACGGCGTCACACGGCACCCGGACGTAGACGAATGGAATCAATCACCGCATCCCACAATTCCAGCGCTTCTTCGTCGGTGGCAAAGGATTCCCTGTTGGTGGCGTAGGCACTTTCTCCGACCCTCAACGAGGCGTTGAGATTGGGTTCTGCCAGCGAGTATTCCTTCCCGGGAGCTTCCCATTTGAAACCATAGCCGCGCTTTCCATCCTGCGTGCTTGCCAGCAGGATCTCGTCGGCCTGGATCGGCCCAACCGGTCGCGCGCGGTCGCGCAGGCGCGCAAATCCCGCCACTGTGCCAAGCAGGCCGGCTACGATGCCACCGGCACGTTCGCGCAAGCCAGGCGCTACGCGACGTCGCGCATACGATGTGAGCTCGAAAGAAACATCTGGCTTGCCATGCAGTTGGATGACCATACGCCAGCTTTCTGAATTGAATCGTTTCTCCGCAAGAATCGCGTCATCGACAACGAAGCCGATGCCTTCCGGTATTCTCCCATTCGGAGTTTGGCGCCATTCTCGAGCCAACTCCGCGTAAGTCTGCAACGCCTCAGCCTTGAAGTTTCGCGACACTTCTCCGATGGAGCTCAGATAGCGATTCCCGGCCCGAAAGTAAGTCTCAAATTCGTAGAAGATTTCGCCGGTCGGCTTATTCCATGAAATGAGCGTAACGGAGCCGTTCGCATACTCCACTCGCTCCACAAACATGCTACCGAATTGTTCATGTTTGGCCCCTCGCAGTATCTTTTCCCGATCAGAAAGCAACTGCTTGTACTCTTCTTGTCTTCGGATTTCGGACAGCGGCTTGATCTTGTCCTGATAGAACGTATAGCTCTCGATTGTCTTAGCACTCTCGGGGATATCCACCAAATGCCGACCGATTGCTCGCGTCTTCCATCCCCGCTTCATTCCTTGATGAGACCCATGAAGCTGCCGCGTATCCCAATGCTCGACTTGCGATGGGGCTTCAGGACGATTAGAAGCGAACCTCATACGGCACCCGGACGTAGACGAATGGAATCAATCACCGCATCCCATAATTCCAACGCTTCGTCGTCGGAGGCAAAGGATTCCCTGTTGGTGGCGTAGGCACTTTCTCCGACTCTGAGCGAGGCGTTAAGATTGGGCTCTGCCAGCGAGTATTCCTTCCCCGGAGCTTCCCATTTGAAACCATAGCCGCGCTTTCCGTCCTGAGTACTTGCCAGCAGGATCTCGTCGGCCTGGATGGGCCCAACCGGTCGCGCGCGGTCGCGCAGACGCGCAAATCCCGCCACCGTGCCAAGCAGGCCGGCTACGATGCCACCGGCACGTTCGCGCAAGCCAGGCCCTACGCGACGTCGCGCATACGATGTGAGCTCGAAAGAGACATCTGGCTTGCCATGCAGTTGGATGACCATACGCCAGCTTTCCGGATTGAAATCGTTATCTACGAGGATTACGTCATCGACTACAAAACCGACACCCTCTGGAACCATTCCTGAAGGAATCTGGTTCCACTCACGAGAAAGCTCTTCGCAAAGAGCCAAAGCTGACGATCTAAGACTCTTCGATACTTTTCCCGAATAGCCAAGGAATCGGTTGCCCGCACGAAAATAGGTATCGAACACGTAAGGTTGATATCGCGCCGCCGAACCGACGTTCGGCCATGATATTAGCGTTACTCCACCGTTCGAATGCGAGACCCGCTCAATGAACAGACTGTCGTGTATGGCCGTCCGGGCTTCACGTAACAAACGCTCTTTCTGAATGATAAGATTCTCGTAATCCGCTTGGCTGCGGATATCCTTTAAGACTTTTATCTTTACATCATTAAAGGAGTAATTCTCGATCGTCTTGGCGTTCTCGTGAATATCCACCAAGTGCCGGCCGATCGCTCGCGTTCTCCATCCTCGTTTCATGGTCTCGCCTTCTCGTGCCATCTTGCGTGCTGAGTCCTCCGCACCCATGTGCACGAAACCCAAAGATTCAGCCCGAGAATTGTTGGCGGCATGGTCGACGGCGTCATACGGCACCCGGACGTAGACGAATGGAATCAATCACCGCATCCCATAATTCCAACGCTTCTTCGTCGGTGGCAAAGGATTCCCTGTTGGTGGCGTAGGCACTTTCTCCGACCCTCAACGAGGCGTTGAGATTGGGTTCTGCCAGCGAGTACTCCTTCCCGGGCGCTTCCCATTTGAAACCATAGCCGCGCTTTCCATCCTGCGTGCTTGCCAGCAAGATCTCGTCGGCCTGGATCGGCCCAACCGGTCGCGCGCGGTCGCGCAGGCGCGCAAATCCTGCCACTGTGCCAAGCAGGCCGGCTACGATGCCACCGGCACGTTCGCGCAATCCAGGCGCTACGCGACGTCGCGCATACGATGTGAGCTCGAAAAAGACATCTGGCTTGCCATGCAACTGGATGGTCATACGCCAACTTTCCGAATTGAATCGATCTTCAGCGAGGACCGCATCATCGACTACGAAACCGATGCCTTCCGGCACTTCCCCATCCAAAATCTGGCGCCATTTCCCAGACAGCTCCTCAATGGTCACCAAAGCTGCCGATTTGCGGTCTTGTGATATCTCCCCTGAGTAGCCAAGGAAACGGTTATCAGCACAAAAATAAGTATCAAATACGAAAGCTTTGTACCTCTCCTCGACATCAGTGTTATCCCAGGATATGAATGTCACAGCCTTGTTCGAATGATGCACGCTCTCAAGGAACAAGGTGCCGAACTTTCTGTTCTTTGCCTCACGCAGTGATATTTCTTTCTGAGCGAGAAATTTCTCGTACTCCTCCTGACTATGGATATCCAACAAAGGCTTAATCTTTCTCTTGTTGAACGCATAGGTTTCAACCGTCTTGGCGTTCCCGGGAATGTCCACCAAGTGCCGGCCGATTGCTCGCGTTCTCCATGCCTCTTTCCTTGGTTCCCCTTCTTATGCCAATTGGCCTGTTGAGCGATCTTGATCACTGCATACATGGTTGCAAAAAGCGATCGCCTGTGTTTGTCACCGTAACTTCCCTGATGGTCATAGCAAAAGTATTCATTGCTCTGCCCTGGACTACCCTGTCCATGCGCAAAGTTCATTGCAATCCCGGCTTTGCCAGGAGCCTCCCCCGAGTACAGTGGTACAGTGCCATCGCCGGGGCAATCAGGATCGGCTATTTTTAGGACGGTACCTTTGCTCGTTCTAAGGGTCCCTTTTCCGTCGTCCTGCAACACAGTCATTGCTACCGTATCGAGATCCAGTATCTCGTTGCTTTCCCATGACACTTCGCCCCATGTCATGCGATCAGTGGCAGCCATCAGTCCGGTGCCGAACAGCCCGCCAGCGTCCTTGCTTTTGTCACGCCCAGCCTGCGCTCCATAGTGGGCATAGGTCGGTGATTTATATTTTTTCTCAATCTCACTGTGGAATAGCTTAACGCTGGTGATCAGCGTCCTTAATCTCCGGTGAGGGGAATCATCCTCTTGCACTTCATGGTTCTGCAGCGCCGTGCTCGGCGTATTCATCAACGCCAAATTGTGCTCGGGCACAAGCCCGTACCACGCCGACGACAAATAGATCTCCGAATAGGGATCTCCGTTGGCCGGCAAAGGCGGCATCAATTCATTTCCCTTTTTATCCCGTACATAAAGCCAAGGCTTGCCGTCGTTGTAATCAGCCGTTGGCAACAGTTCGAGCCCACCGGGAGCTTGCGAGAGGATTGCCACCACGTCGGCGGCGTGGCGGCCCAGGAACAGCTTCTCAGCGCCCTCGAATCCCGCACGCATGCGCTTGTATGTAGCAGGCGCCCCCGCGGCTGGCTGCACCCCATGCGACACGCCCAAAACCTTGTCGCATTGATGTATCTCGGTCAGCGCACGACTGACCAACCCGCCCATCGAATGGGTGACGACAATGACTTTTTCCGCCATCGGCCTGTTCGGCTTTCTGCGCTGGATACTGCATTGGTCGCTTCCCTCACCGTCTGGGGTGTCCTTGACGGTCACGCGTTTGCCTTCGTTGTAGTAGGGCAGAATCGTGTTCTCGATCAGGTCTTTGATGGCAGTGCCCGAATCCTTGTTGCTCTGCAGCCAGTTATAGCCGCCTGCCCATAT
Organism: Cupriavidus pauculus; assembly: GCF_003854935.1. Lineage (NCBI taxonomy): Bacteria > Pseudomonadati > Pseudomonadota > Betaproteobacteria > Burkholderiales > Burkholderiaceae > Cupriavidus > Cupriavidus pauculus. Next base: position 1,945,603 of record NZ_CP033969.1, on the reverse strand, counting down.
ATCGAATTGATAGTTGGCCGCGTGCAGAATCTCTTCTCGGGTCAGCGCATCGCCTTCGTTGGCGCCCCAATCGTTTGGCGAATCCAGACCGGATTCTGCCGCCCAACCCTTGAGGTCCGCTTCGCAACGATCGAAATCGTACCGGGCCAAATCATTGAGCAGCTTCTGCAACTGCCCCATGAATGGGTGGTAGCTGGAGCGCATCAATGCGCCCCAACCGCGTGCTACGAGCACATTTTTCGGAAGGCCGCTTTCGCCCGCATCGATAGGCCCACTGGGGTCTATCTCAACCGTTTCAGTCACCAGATCATCGGCCCGCTCATCGGTGTTCTTGAAGAAATAGCTGAACAGTTGCACGATCAAGTCTGCCCCGCCACGCAGATCGACGTTTGGGGGTTTCCAGACGCTTGATTTCCCTTCCTTCTTGCGCAAGTTGGTGCCCATGATTCCCGGTATGAAGAGAATCGGAATCACATACGGCTTCGCCAGGACGATTTTCTCGCGCTGATCCTCCTCAGGCGTTAGTACCGCGGTACTGTACTGATCGCCATCTTTATCGACGGTGCTGGGGATGATGAAGGCATTAGGTTCGATCATGGTCTTCGCAACGGATAAAGAAATCAGTCAAGCGGACGAATCTGTACGGGTTCCACGAAGAGGCTCTTCTGGATTGGCGTCTTGCCGGACGCGTCCGTTTGCATCTTGAGTCTCGTGCCGTCGCCTCGGACCATTTCAATGACCGAGTCGGAGAGTGGTTCCCCTGTCGATGGATTCCGAAGGACATAGGCGTCGTTGAATGTCGCGTGCTGCCAGGTGTTCATCGATTGCGCGAGCGAACTGGGTCCCTGACGGCTGAACGCTGCCGACTTGATGGTCCGGTCGCCACGCGTCCCGTCTTCGATCCCCGTGGACGACATTCGCAAGTAGGAGCCGCCACACTTGAGCAGCAACTCGTCCTTGGCCTCGATGACGACGCGACCATTTGCGCTGCTGATCGTCACGTGCTTGTCCGCGAGAAGTCGCATTTCATCGCTCTGGGCCTGAATCTCTACCCGGCCCCGCGCAGCGAATAACTTGATGCCCAGCTTGTGGGCGAAGACAGAGACCAATTCCCCCGCGGCCAGCGTAAAGCGTCTTGCGATGCTGAAATCCGCGTGGCCGCCCGCTGTGGCAATAAGATTCTGCGCGGCTGAACACTGGATATCGGCTCTCGAAGCCAGCGCCACGCCTGCGGGCGCGCTGATCAGGATGCCCGCCTTCTTCAATTGCGCCAGGGATTCATTGAGCAGCGTCTTCTGACGGTCGTAGTCAGCGGCCACTGCCTCGGCCGCTTTGGCTGCGGCCGCCAAGGCTTCGGTCTGCTGCAGTGCTTGCTGGAGAAGCCCCTGGGCAGACTCCATGTCGAGCTGCTGGCCATTTGCGGTCGGCTGATCGTCCGCCGAAATGAAGATTCCCTTGCCACCTCGCAAGGCTCCCCACCCCGACGTCCGCAACTCAAAGCCATCACCGCGCTTCTTTCTCTCCCTGTCGACCAGGTAGCCCATATTGAGCTGCGTCTTGCCGCCGTACTCGGTGGACAGCTTGACACTTTCCTGGCCCTCCCAATCCTCGAAGCGCAGCTTGTTATTCGCTTGCGTGCGGATGACATTGCGCGACAGCCACCGATCCTGGTTCGTGATCAGGTCTTCATGCTGGCTGTGGTGATGCGCATGGGCGATGTATGGCTTGTTGGGATCACCGTCCCGGAATGCAATCCCGACTTCCGTGCCGTCGATCAACGGGAAATGCATGCCTGTCTGCCCCGCCCCGGCGAACGGTTTAGCCAGGCGCATGGGCACGCTCTCACTACCCTTGGACCATTCGTCGTAATCGAGGTCCAGGCGCACGACGTACAAGCCTTGCTGCGTCAGATAGGCATATTTGTAGTCGCCGGGCGACGTCACGCGCCCGCTCAGCGTGCCCGCGATACGGGGCCACTTGCTCTCGTCGATCGGCAGGCGGAAGCGGCGGTCCGAGTGAATCGCCTTGTAGGTGTTTCGGTAGGCCCGATCGCGCCCGCCGGTATGCGTGACTTCGGTAACCACCTGCCCGTTGGGCGCGTCCGGCAGTGCGAGATCCATGCGCAGAATGCGTGCCGGACGCAGACCGAGGATGTTGCTCTCGCCTTCGTAGACCAGTTGCCCCGCAAGCGCCGCTTCATGGCGAAGTTGCGCTTCCCATTTCGCCCCGGCCGGGTCCAGGTGATGTGTACCGTAGACGTAGGACTGCCCGTAATTGCCCTTTTCCTTGCGGGCGACATTGGCTTCCCCTTCCTTGCGCTCGTACGAATCCGCCGGGTTGTAGTCGGCCGTGCGAAACGATTCGGGCACGGTCTGCACATGCGTCTGGATGGCGGCCACGGTCTCGACACCCGACTCCAGACCCGCCGTCTCCCGGTAAGGCGCCAGCAATTCCGGCTCGTAGATATAGTGATCGATGTCGTCGGCGATCTGAAAGACATCGCCAAAGACCGTCCCATGCCGGCCGGGCAGGAAGTAGCTGTACATCCCCTCCTGTTCCATCAGCAGCCGGATGTAGTCCCAGTCGGACATCTGGTACTGGAGCCGGAACGCATGCTCCGGATACTCGCGGCGAGTCTTGAAGGAGAACTGGTGGCCTTCCAGGCCGTGCTGGCGCAGGATGGCTTCGATGATCTGCGGCGCGGTCTTCTTCTGGTAGACGCGGCTTGCCTGGGTCAGCGTCAGCAACGCCACCTTGGGCCGCACCTCCATCTCGTAGGCGCAGAAATCGCGGGTCTGCCCGGTCTTGGAAAAGCGGAAGATGCAGCCCGAAAACTGGCGAGTCGTGGCGCCGTCGCCAGCATCGATCGTGAAGGTGGCGTCCCGGCGCAAGTACTCCATCCGGTCCAGATCCATCGGATGGGTCAACCGGACCTTCACGCTGTAGGGCTCCCCAAGGCGCTCGGTGGCCGTGAATGACACCACGGAGAGGCCAGTGGCACTGCGCGCGCCAAGCACCTCCAGGTGATAGGCCTGACGTCCCGTCACGGCTGCGAGCAGCCCGCTCCCCGTTGCCTGCAGTTCATTCCCCGCACCAGCCATTGTTCTGCCTCCGTTCCCAGCGTGACCGAACCTTCCCGATAGGCCATCGCCAACAACGCGAGGCCCAACGCCTGCGGGCCGGACGTTACGCCGTTTTCTTCCGAGTGAAAACGGTCAACGCAACGCACATAGAACGGAGATCAAACAGGGGTGAAAATCGATTTTTCGCTATGGACGGGATGCGGCAGGACTGGCCGGCGATCGGGTCGAATAGAGGCAGCTGGAGAAGAAAATCGAAAACCGCGGAGCGCGGCATGGGTCAACGTGTCCCTGCGGACGGTGGGAGGGGCGGGATTATGCCAGAGGAGGAAAATCTCAAAGACCCACGACAGCCGCAATGATGGTCCCGCCGACAGGCACCGGAACCAAACTCCCTGCCCGCAAAGCCAGCACTGGCCTAGAGGGGTTTCGTGGGGTGGGTTGAATTACCCCAGCATCTTACCCCACCCCAGGCCAGCCTTCTAGATCAAATCAGACCGACCTTAGCGGCCACCTTGGTCGGCATCCACTGGCCTTGGATTTTCACAAGCTCGTCCCCATTCGGGGCGGTCTTCGTCTCGAACCCTCGGGACGCCAGCGCCTTAGCACTCGGAGCCACGTTGCTCATGTACGCCTCCACCAGCGGCTTGAAGCCTCCCATGCTGTTGCCAAACACCTGTTGCTGTACGGCAGTCTGCAAGGCCCCCTTGTTCTCAGGCTGACGGCAGAAGTCATAGAAGTTCTGGAGGTCATCGGCAGGAATGCCCAGACCGCTAGTGATGAAGTGATCGGCCTGCGCCTGATAGGCATCGACAACGAATTGAGTCCGCTGCGCTGCTTCGGATGGCTCCATGCCGGTGTCCTGAGCAACGGCTGCTGACACATCCTCAAGGGTCATATCTCCAACAGCAGCAGCAATGCCGATGGAGCCAGCCTTCTGTACGGTGGAGTCGTTCATACCATCCAGTGCGCTATTCACGGCATCAACAATCTCCGCAGGCATCGCACCGGGTTCAGCCTGGGTTTCCTCTTCGGTGTCTCCATTGGTCGCCTGAGGTGCAGCCCTGGATGCCAACTCGAAACCGTTCGGAGTTTCCACCAGGACACCGGCCTTCACGAACATTTCCACTTGGGCATTCAAGCCGTCGATTTCGACTACGCTGTCAGCCGTGATCTTGCTGGTAGGGTTGCCGTAGCTGTTCTTTGCGGTGGAGCGCCAGTCATCGTCACTGTAGGGCGTGAGGTCACTAGCTGAGACAGCACCACGAGTGGCGGTAGTCGTGGCCCCACCATCGCCTCGGAAGTTGATCGAGGTGACACCACCGACAACCTTAGTGCTCGCATTCTGGTGAGCAGGCGGCGGTGCTGTAGGGATGGTGATGGGGGTGGTGCTCTCATCAGCGGAAGAGACTTGATAGAAATCGGTCATTGTTAGTCCTTGTCAGAATTAAATGAGCCCGTTTTCTCGGGCTGCTGTGATTCGGTAGAAACCTCCGCCAATCTCAACGCGGTCTTGATCGGCGGTCTTGCCCTCCATGACTCGATAGCCACGGAGGCGGAGCCCTGTGGGGCTGTAGGGGTCAACGGGTTTGGCCGGACGTGTGGCCTGAGGGGAAACCTCAACGGGGGTGTGAGGATGCGGGCCAGTGGTCTCGTAGGAGCCATCCTCAAGCTTCCGCACCAAGCCAAGCCGGAGCAGCGTGGCAATGGTGGAGGTCACGTCCTTGACCCGGCATACGGTGTCGTCATTCATGCCGGGGGCAACACTTCTGTTAGACGGGCTCGAAGCTCCCAATCAACGAGGCCAGAAACGAGGGATTGCAGCGTCCCCTCCTTCGTGGGCTCACCTAGGAACGCATCTAGTCGCTCATGAATGTCCGCCCTCGGATCGAACTCTTTAGCCAATACCTGAACGTGGCGGCGCGCTCGTGTGCCGGTAGCTCGATTGGACGTGTTATCGCGCTGCATGCTTGCCTCCTGACAGGAAGATTTTGGCTTTGGCTCGTGCCTCACGGGAGGTCACGGACGATTTGAAAGCACGCAGGTAATGCACGGGGATGGGCTGCATGCTGGTGTACTGGATCAGCATTGCTGCCAGTGTCTCCACGACTTGGCGTGGGTTCTCTTTGATAGAAACGTTTGGGTCCATAGACGCGATAGGAGGCCCCTCCAGGGTCTCGCACGGATGCGGCCTAGAGTCGGGTGGGTTGATCTGGGAAAATGCGGTGAAAGGCCGTTTAAGCGGTCTGCAACAGGTGTGACTTGGGATGCACTGAGGGGGTGGCCCAGGTGTTCACGGTGAACACTTCCCGTTCAAAAAGCCTGTCCTGTATGTGAACGCTGGGGGCTCAGAACTCGTCCTTAGGCCCCTTCAGCCAAACCACCTGAGCCTCCTTATTGGCAACCTCACGGGTCACCTCCTCGAACACCTCAGCGACAAGCTCAGGCTGGGCCTTCAAGTCCATCCCGAGGGCTGCAAGCATTGCTTCGGCAATCCGCTTCCGTTCCATCTCCTGCATCTCCTCACTCTTGGGTTTCTCAAAGTCCTTCCAGAACGCCTTTAGCTCACGCCAGAGCGGCGCGTGTTTGCGGATGTGCTCGGTATCAAAGTGAATGCCTTGCAGAGTGGCCCTGCGTTGCATCTCAGCGAGAACCTCAGGAGCCTTCTTAGCAACGTTGCTAGCGGTGCCGATGCTGACTTGATACCGCTTCGCCCGATCCCTAACGCTTCCCGTGGCTTCACCAAGCAGGGTTGCCATCCAGAGATTCTCAAGTAGCTCCTTCGGGTGGAGACTTAGGTGGAGCCGCTTGTTGATGTCCAGGGCCAACGCTCGGGCCTCACCCTCAGTGGAGACATGCGCCTCCTGCACCCACACCAGCGCCTCAGTGTCGAGACCATCAGCAGTCAACGCCTCATAGCGATGATGACCATCAATGATCCACAACACCTCAGCGGAATCTGTCCAGACAATGAGGGGGTCTAACGTGATGTCTGCTTTAACGAGTGCCTCCAGGCCATCGCGTAGCTGCTGCCGTTCGGCATCCTTGGCGCTGGCTTGGGTGAAGCTACATGCCCGAGAGTTGCGAATCTGGAATCGCTCCTCGTCAACCTGAAGGAAGCCGAAGGGGACTTGCTGGGGGGGACTGAGGAGGGGGTGGGTGAGACCGAGGATGTTGGCGGGAGGCGTCTGCTTACTCTTCCTGGTCATATCGCTTCCGATTCGTCATCACTGCCGCGATAGCGGGGAAGTATTCACGGAGAAGCTCGGAGGTATTTTTCTGATTCGTGCCTACCTCGTCCGCAATCTCATACTGAGTCTTCAGGTTGGCCGCGCTAAGCTCACCTTCGGGGTCTCGCAAATGCTGGCCCTCCTCGATGTAGCGAAAGAAGCGTTCCTTCTTCGGTGCCTTCTGATTGGGAAACCAGGAGCGTTTGTTTATCTCCGCAGCCACCTCCGGGAATTCACGGCGGAGAGCACGACTCACATTTGAGCCGCGCGCATATCCCACCTCGCTCGCAATCTCGTCCAGGAATTTCACATTGTCGGGTGAGGGTGGCTGCTCTCTGTCCCGCAGATGATTCCCCTCGGAGATGTACCGCCTGAGTTTCGCTAAAGTGGCTCCACGAGGTGTACTGCGGGGACTGCCCGTGTTGGCGCTAACGCCGAATTCAACTTGGGTATGCATGGATCAGCCGTAGTAAAGTTGATCGAACGTAATCCGAACGACATCGTTCTGTGCTGCTGCGGTTGTAAGAACGACTCCACTAGGGACGGCAGTAAGTGGGACTGAAGCACCACCGTTGATGGTCGCCGTGGGAGTTACGGCAGGGTTATATTCGGGCAAGCCAAAGAATCGCTGACCCGCTTTAGCTTGTTCGGTATGTACGCGTGTTGTCATGGTTTGTATTGGGTTGGTGAAAGATCAGGCGAGGCGGTGAAGGGCCAAGACTTCAGCGGTGATGTCCTCACCTTCCAGGCCACGGACATGTGCCGCGTACACCTGAATAGCGCGCCGTGCGAGGATGCTCTTGGAAGGCTTGCGGCCCTGCTTAATGCGAAGCTCAGGGCGGTCCTGAAGAGTCCTGAGGGTGCTCACTAGCTCGGACTCAACGCGAAGCCGTAGCATCTCGCTCCCTGGCTTGCGGCTCAGTTGGGGTGAATAGGCAGTGGTTGGTTTGTTGGTCATGATTCAATCCGGAGGTAACAGTTGTGCAGAAACAGAGCCGACCCTTTTGGGTGGCCCTAACGATGGACTGCTGTGGGAATTGCGGTGGAGCGAGGAACTGATTGGCTCAGACGCAGACACGCCAGAAAAACGAAACCCCAGCATCCTTTCGGACCTGGGGAACGCTTGACTAACAAGGAAAGCTGCCCTGGGAAGCGCCTCTCAAGAACTTCCCTGAGCATGGACGGAGGGTGACTGACGTTGGGCTCTTGGTGCCTGTGCGGGGTCTCCTGCGGCCCTTGGTCTGTTGCCTCTCATTCCTATTGTGTGCATGCGACGTAAGTCCTTGATTTGTAAGGACCCCAATTTACGCAGCCTCAGCCCGTTCACGGACCCGCATGATGGTCTGTCGAGTCGTCTTGAAGTCCCGCGCTAGCTGCGCCACCGGGACACCCTCAGCCAACTTCTGGCGCACCTCCTGTTGCTGCTCCAGGCTCAACGCTGAGGGTCTGCCGAACGCCTTGCCGTCTGCCTTGGCCCTGCGGATACCGGCGTTGGTCCGCTCAATCAGGAGGTCTCGCTCAAACTCCGCTACTGCTGCGAGGACTTGCATTGTCATCCGTCCTGCTGCACTGGTCAGATCAACACCACCGAGGGCGAGGCAATGAACCCGGACACCCTCATCAGCGAGGGCCTCCACGGTAGCGCGGACATCCATTGCATTGCGCCCGAGACGATCCAGCTTCGTCACCACCAGGACATCCCCCTCCTCCAGCTTCTCACTGAGAGCCTTGAACTTGGGGCGCTCCATCGCAGTGACTGACCCGGAGATGTGCTCGGTCACGGTGCGGCGTGGCGTTAGTGCAAAGCCTGCGGCCTCAATCTCTCGGACTTGGTTATCTGTGGTCTGGTCGGTCGTGGAGACACGGCAGTAGGCGAAGACACGGGACATGATTAGCTCTCTGTACGAAAGGGATGTACGAATAATAGATGGTGTACGAAAGATTGCAAGCCTCAGTTTCGTACATGTGTTGTAAGGGGAGTACGTAAGTGATCCCATTCGTACAGAAGAGCGGAGGCGCTGCTATGTGTGCCGGTTCATCTGTACGTCCCACCAAGCGAACCTCAAGAGAGTCCCCGAGGTGTCACGCTGGAGGCTGAACCATGAGCCCCGCTTGCGTGGGGACACACGCTCAATGAACGCCTCCACGTTGCCGAGTCGGATGTACGGAAGGTCGATGGTGATTGCTGGCATGTCTTACCCTCTGTCGTGTTGCGTTGGCCGCGTGTGCGGCTAAGAGGGTGATGCAGCTAGCCCGATTCGCTGAGCCTCGCAAACGCTGCACCTACACAGGCAGTGAGTCCCTGTGGCCCTCCTATGGGCCGCGCAGGGGGCACCGGGGGGAAGCCACCTGAGTCAAGTCGAGGGGGAGGCTTTCAGATTTTTGTGGTGTAGGATTTCCACACCCTGGGGGACGCAATGACACCTGAAGACGAAAAAGAAATCGTAGCGCTGATGCGCGCTGCACGGGAAAAGAGCCGTGGCTACGCAGACTTCTACGGTTGGCCCACTGACAGGGACATTGAGGAGTGGGGCGTAGTGACCACCCTTTGGGAGTCCCTTCAGCGCACCGGAGAGTCCTTCTTCGATGACATCAAGCGCCGTGGTCGTGGCAACGATCCACCTGATTGCGAGGCGGTAGACGTTGAGGGAAAGCGGATTGCCATAGAGGTCACTGAGCTAGTCTGCCCAGAGGCAATCCAGGCGTACAAGGAGGGCCGTGTCTATGATTGGGCGCAGTGGCCCAAGGAGCGGTTCATCGCAGAGATAGCGCGCCGCATCGCTGACAAGGGGACACGCTACGGGAAACTCAAGGGTGGCCCTTACGAGGGCGGATATATCGTCCTGATATTCACGGATGAGCCCATGCTCCCAATCGAAACCGTGCGGGAATTCCTGAGCGGTCACGTCTTCGAGAAACCCGAGGGAGTCACGAGGGCGTTTCTCTTGGTGTCCTATCATCCTTCGGTGCAGATGCACCCGTATGCCGAACTGCCCTTAGGAAGTCGTAATCCGTAGGGCGCATCTCAGTGGACTCAAGCCATCCCCTTCCGTTGCACCTGGGGCAGTCCTCATGTTGACCTGAGGGGGCAACAGTGTGGCCGTGACCTTCGCACTGACCACAAGGAAAAATAACTGCCATGATCCCACCTCCTCAGATGGTCACTTTCCCGAGCCACTCGGACATGACGCGAAGCGTATAGCCCTTGCCGTAGGTGGCCCCGATACCGTCAATCGTCCATCCACCTATCGCAAGGCGAATCTCGGGAGGACAGCCTACCTCGCGCAGACGGTCGGCCATCGTGTGGCGTAGCTCATGCGCGGTGTGATTCATCTTCACGCCATCAACCTTCAGCGCCCGAATCCACTTCGCAATAGTGTTGGATGCGTGAGTGGCCTTGGTCTCCTCCGCTGAGGTGTACCGGGGGAATGCAAAACGCTGGCCTTTCCGTGCATTCTCTTTGACCCGTTGAGCGGCCCATAGGGCATGACCCAAGAGCGGCACTGTGCGCGCACTCACGTCATTCTTGAGGGACCGCCAAGGGTGCGGCTGAATGACTACGTGGGGAATCTCGGCATCAAGGTTGATGTCATCCAAGGCCAGCCCTGCAATCTCTGCTAGGCGGGCTCCAGTGTCTCCCAGGATGGCAGTCAACCACCGGACATCATCATCCTTGGTCTTGCACGCAGCGAAGAGTATTTTGAGTTCTGGCTCGGTGAAGGGCTCCCGCTTCTTTGCATCCTTGCCATTCTCCGGAATCGGAATCCGGGTGAATGGGTTGGTCTTGGCAATTTCCTTTTCCCGCAACCACGTGCCGATGATGGCGCGGATCGTATTCATGTAGCGATTGACAGTGCCGGTCTTCACCCCACGGGCAATCTCAGCAGCAACGTATTTGTGCGCATCCTCGCGTGAGAGGTCTTCAATCGGCTTATCCCCCACTGCATCCGTGAGCGTCTTGAAGACGAGCCTTGCGCCGTCCTCAAAGCGTTTGTCAGCGCGCTTCGGGTGCAGCTTCAGGTAAAGCTCAAGGGCATCTGTGAGGACAGGCTTGACGGTGCCCGCGATGATCTGTGCTGCTTTGATTTCAACGGGGCTCAGGTACTCGCTGCCATCGGCATCCCGATATACCTCATCATCGCCCTCTGCGTATCGCTGGCGCTTCTCGTCCAGGTGATCGCGGAAGAGGTCGATAGCGTCCTCATCGTCAGCCGTTGGGGTTGCCGTGAGGCCCCACTTGCGGAGCAACTCAACGGCCTGCCCTTGGATGGTCTTAGGTGTCGCGTCAGGATGGCCGCGCATCAGCGACCACTCCGCTTCAAGCTCGCGGTTTAGCTGCTCAATCTTCCGCTTTGCTACCAGCACATCGCCAGTCTCAAGGCTGGCCTTCACCAGCTTGGCGGAATAGCGGTCCTGTAGGTCTTTCGGGATTGCTCGCTGGTAGTAGATGACACCACCGCGAAGGAAGGCATGTTTGAGAGTCACGCGCAGAACACCGAGAGTCAGCTTCATGAGTAGTCTATCTCACAAGACTACCCCACCGAAACTACTCTGGGTTGGCGCTAAGCTGCTGCAATTCCTTGATTATCAAGGGAATTCATGGTGCCCAGGGGCGGAATCTTGGTCCCGCCGACAGGAATCCTAAACTTGGCTGAAACCCTTGCATATTGGGCCATCGCACATTATGAGTAGATTCGATGCCCCTTCCCGTGCCCCTATAACGCCTTTCTTCGGCCGGATGGCTTACAACGAATATGTTGTAACGCGGAGATACAACCGATAGGTTGTTGGCGGGGCGGTGATTGGCCAAGAAGCGAGTCGATTCTCGCAGAGGAATCGCCCGGCGTGATACTGTATATATGTACAGTACTCAGACTCTCGACGAGCAAGTCCTTCGAGTCTGAGACGTGGGAAGAGGCAGAGGACAAGCACCGCAGGGTGCTAGAGAAGATTCGGCGGACCCTGCCTGCCAAGAACGGGTCTAGCTGCATTGCAAAAAAGCGAGGCTGGCGGGGCCGCCAGCCCCGAACTACTACGGAACGGGTTCACTGGAAAAGCAAGTGAACCCGGTATTACGTCACAACACGATCTAACTTTAGAGCGTGGCGTCCCCACCGGCGTAGGGACGACAACATCACACGACGAGGGCACACTAACGGTTCGCGATTGACCCCGCGATTTTCCAAGTCACCACGCAGAACTGCGTGGTTTTTTTTGCCCGCACCCCTTAAGTGGATGTCAGACGCCTACCGATAGTGGCGATGCGTGGACCACGCGCAGACTGTCTTCATAACTCTAGGAGACAGCCATGGCAGCAGATATCCATGTGGTACCGGCCGGCAACGAATGGGCCGTTGAGACGGGCGGCGGCGGCGACCGAACAATGTTCTTCACGCAGGAAGAAGCGATTGCCGCCGGCACCGAGCGCGCCAAGCGCGACAAGGTCGAGTTGCTGATTCACGGCCTCGACGGCCAGATCCGCGCTCGGAACTCCTTCGGCCATGACCCCCGCGACGTCAAGGGCTAGGCGCCATGCCCCGAGGCGACGGCGCTCCGACACTGGACCAGCTCTGCCCCATGCTGCTTACAGAGCGCAAAACCATTCCGCGCGAGGCCGACTGGCTCTACGAGATCAAGTACGACGGCTACCGAGTCTTGGCCAGTACCGGATCCACGGCCCAGCTGAAGAGCCGCGGCGGCATTGACGCGACTGCCTGGTTCCCGGAGGTGGCCGCCGTAGTCGCGGACATGCCGAGTGGCAGCGTGCTGGATGGAGAGGTATGCGTGCTGGACGACCTGGGTCGGAGCAATTTCGACCGCCTGCACGCGCGTGCGCGGCGCAAGGGTTGGTACGAAGGCGCGGACCTGGTCGTCTATTGCGTGTTCGACGTTCTGGTCGCCATGGGGAGGGACTTCCGGCCCGTAGCGCTGGAGAAGCGCAAGGCAATGCTGGCCAAGCTGCTGCGCTCGCACGGCGGCCAGGTGCTCCATGTCACGGGCGTCGACGACGGCGACTGGCTGTATCGCTCCGCCCTAGAGCTGAAACTGGAAGGCGTGGTAGGGAAGCGGCTGGGCTCGCCCTATCAGGACGGGGTGCGCTCGACGGACTGGATCAAGGTGAAGCGCCCCGGCGCGGTGCCGCTTGAACGCTTCAAGCGATGACCTTCCACAACGGATCGTGCCCGCCCGGAGAGCCCACGTAGCGCTTCCGCATGCCTTTCCTATATTTTAGTTTTACGTTTTCTTATGTTCTCCTATACTTCTTTACCCGGACAACACGGAACACGATGGACACACCGCCAAACATTCAGATCATCCACGACGCACAAGGCAAGCCGGCCTTCGTGGTGATCCCATACGCCGACTATGTCTCCGACCGCGGCGCTGACCGTGACTGGGTTCCCAATGAGGTTGCCCACCGTCTCCTGGTGGGGGGCCTTAGCCCGGCCCGCGCCTGGCGCGAGCATCTGAACCTGACCCAGAAAGAAGTTGCCGACCGCATGGGCATTTCCCAGCCTGGCTACGCCGAGATGGAGAACGGCAACGGCAAGATGCGCAAGGCGACGCGGGTGAAGGTAGCCTCTGCGCTCGGCATCACGCCCGGCCAGCTAAACGTCATCGCCTGAATCGCCCCAACCACGTTCCCTTTGAAGCCGGCCATGCGCCGGACGATATGCCCATCTGGAAGTGCTCAAATCATCATGTTGATCACGCTCCATCGCAGCGGACATCGCGCGCTTTTTGTCCGCGTTGGTACCGATTTGGCGACGCTCCCCTCTAACGTCATCGAGTGGTTAGGGCCCATCGAAACATCGGCAGACTCTCGACTAGACGTCGACACCCCCATGCTGGGTCTGATGCCGTCCGCCGTCATGAACGATATTGAGGCCCACGGGTATTGCGCGTTAGACGCCCCTAGCGGGGCGCCAGCGTAGGACAGTTCCGGGAACTGGAACTTACATTCAGCCACGACCCATCCGGGCCGCGGTTTGGGTACCCCGCGCGATTTAAGCGGTAGTTCTCACCCTTGGGCGATGCGCCAGGCCGCTTTTCCGTGACATCCTCGGCACCGCCGGGAAAACCGGTGATTACTTCCTAAATCGTTGAAGCCATCGCTATGGCGGCCGTGGCTGCTTTTTTTGGGTCTACGAAACCTGCGGACTGCGCCGAGAACAAGGGTTCGTTGCTGAGAAAACTCACAGCGTTCACCCGGCGAGGCGGCACCCGCACGCCTCGCCGTCTTTTTCGGCTACCGAGGCCACGCCTCCACCGTTTTCCGGTGCTTGGCTGCGCATTCCCCCAGCGCCCTCAGCACGTCCCCCATCATCCATTCCTGCCAGGCGTCGTAGTCGGCGGCCGCCGGCGCGTCCGGGATCCGGCACGGCGCGGCCAGCGCACTATCGAGCGGCGGCGGCTTGCTTGGCCGCGTCGACGGCGTCGGACAGCTTGCGCACCCGGAAATCGTCAGGGCGGCAATCCACAGGCAGAGGCTTCTTAGCATTTCGAAATTCCTTGACGGCCTGATCGACCTTGGCGGCCAGCGTGGCCTGGCTGGCGTTGAACTCGTCGGCCTTAGTTCGGATGGCCGCGCTGGCCTTGCCGAGATCCTCCATCGCCTTGTGGGCGCCAGCGAGGTCGGCCTGAGCACTTACCGTCTTCATGCGCTCTATCTCGGCGTCCTTGCGCCAGCCGTTGGCCACCCAACCGGCGGAGAAGATGGCCGCGGCCAGCAGCGCGGCGCCGATGGCACGCCAAGGAACAGCCGACAGCGCGGCCCGGGCGGCAATGAGCGGGATCATGGCGTTGCCGCGCAGCGCGCGTAGAGATCCGCCGTCACGCGAATGTGTTCGAGCATGTCGGCGCGCGTGGCGCCGGGCTTCAGGGTGGGCAGGGTGTCGCAGTGACGCGGCAGATGTGCCGGCGCAGCAGGCGGCTCGGCCGCGGCGCAGCCGCCCAGGAACAGGCAGAGCAACAGGATTCTCATTTCCGGGCCTCCCTCACCTTCCGGTTCGCCGCCTCGATGTCGCGGTTCACGTCCTGTCGCTCCGCCTCGGTGAGGGGGCGCGGAGCGGTGGACGCCGGCGCTGTAGCCGGTCGCGCGACGCGCTTCACGGACTTCGCCGCCTCTACCGACGCCTCCGCCGCCTGGGCCGCCGCGCCGGCCGCCGCGGTCACCTTTGGTGTCAGCGCCTCCAGCGTCTGGGTGTAGGCGCCCTGCAGCCGCGCGATCTCGGCCTGATGGTCGTCACGCTGCTGCGCCATCTGATCGCGGAATTGCCACTGGCAGAGCGCATACCCTGCGCCCATCCCGCCACCAACCATCAGCGCCATAAGGGTTACGGCTTCAAGCATGTGGGCGGTGCGGGCGAACGTGGCGCGGTGGCGCGCCAGCCAATCACGAATCCTTGCCATCCAGCCTCTCCTTGAGCAAGCGCACCTCGGCAGTCAGCGCTGCGATGGTTCCTTTGAGCTCCCCAATCTCGCGGTACGCGTCGTTACGTTCCTTGTAAGCGGTGTCGGCGCGCTGCTCGGCAAGATCCGCGCGGGCATTTGCCTTGTCCACCTGCTCAGACAGCTTGGCGATGATGTCGATCTGAGCCTGTGTTTCTGCCCCATCCACCTTGTCGTTGCGCCAGGCTTTACGGATGAACCAGATCGCCCCGCTTACCGCCGCCACGATGAAGCCCAGCGCGCCACCGGTGCCCCCCGGCACGTTCAATTCATTCAGGTCCATCGTTTCCCCGGTCGTCGTGTGGGCGGCGTTCATTGGAGGCCCAGCGCCCGACGGGCACGGTTCCATCTCTCTTTTCGGTCGTCCAGCCCGTTCAGCCCGCCGTTGATCCTCCGAGTGAGGGCCGCGAAGTCGCCGGCGTCAGCCAGCGCATTCAGGCCCCAGCTCCGCCAGTACCAGCCGGCCGAGCGCGCCGCGAGCGCGTCGCCCTGAAGCAGCGTGGGGTTGGCCTCGAGGTCGACGCCCAGCGCGGCGCCGCACGACCGGTAGTTGGCTCGCCCCGTAATCTGGATCAGGCCGCGCCCCATAAAGCGCTTGCCATCGCCCGGCTGCGTGTTACCGAGATCGGCCCGGCCTTCGTATCGCAGCTGCGCGGGCGTCGGCCCCCATAACTCGCGGGTGTAGATGAAACCGCCCGACTCGTGCCCGATCTGGGCGAGCCACGCTGCCTGCCGCGCCGGCGAGTCGATCCCGTACTCGGCCCAGGCGGCGGTGACATGGGAATGCCAGCGATCGGCCATCGCCTGCGTCAGGCCGGCGGCCAGCTTGAAGGTCTGCCTTTCCATGATTCATTCCCCAAAAAAAAACCACCCCAGGTGGGGTGGCTCATTTGTTCGACATCTATCAGTCAGCTGGGGAGAGGTTTGACAATAACATCGGAAGACATTATCTGAGTAGCACGCATCGCACCCCTCCTCCTGAACGGAACTTCGATAAATCTATAGCTGAGCTCCGCTAAGAGCACTGTGAGCACGAGTCCAAGCACCAAGAAGCGAACGGTGAAAGTCCCGTTGAAGGCGACGCCTGGATAGATTTGCTCCATAACGCGCGCAGTAAGCCAAAAGGCAAACAGGTGTATCAGGTAGATGGCAAACGATCGCTCGCCTATCCAAACTAGACCGCTTCGCACTACGCCCGCAGGTATGAAATACCCTCTGTCGTACGAGCACAGCCAGATAATCAGTCCCGCCACCACCGCAGCCAAACCAAAATAGAACGGCACAAAAGCGTATCTCACGACTCCGACAAGGCACAACAACAAGAGCGGCGGAAGAATGAAGCGCAGCCGTGACGCAGTTAGGGAGGGATCGAAGATTTTGTAGCTGGCACGCTCCGTCCAGATCGCTAGGAGCACGCCAATCAGCAACGCCTCGGTTCGGACAGCGCCCAGGAAATGTCCTAAAGGCTTCGGATAGAACACCTGAACAATCACCAGTGCAACTAGGACAGGGACTAGTCTGCGCCCACAGAACAGGAATACAAATGGCAGCAACAAGTAAAACTGCTCTTCCAGGGATAGACTCCAGTACAGTCCGAACGAGCCGCACGTCCCTTCCTTGGCCCAGAAACAAAACCACACCCGGATGTTCTGAACATGCATCACCGAGGCGATCATGTCCGCCATGTCAGCACTGGAATAGCCGCGATGGAGCGTGAAAGCAATCATTGGGATTGCGAGCCAGATCCATGCCGAAGGGGTGATTCGGTAGATTCGTCTTACCCAGAATGCAGCCGCCGCTCGCCAAAAATCGGTACCTTGCGCCTTCAACAGCGTTGTCGCAACGCTCTTCGTAATCACGTAGCCCGAGAGACAAAGGAAAAGGTCAACGCCGACCAAGAAACCTTTTCCAACCTGCGCCCATCCTGCCTGGTCCCAAACAAAGAGACCGGCCGAGTGGGCGATCAGTACCATCCCAATCGCTATAGCTCGAACAGCCTGTAGTTCCTCGTTGTATTTGTTAGTCACAGGACGCCCCGGAGTTATCCAAGGCGAGAATGTTACCCGGAAACAGCGCAGCGCCGTCCGATCGTTGTCCCGCGGCATTGCCGCTGGCCCACTCCCGTGACATCCCACACTACGCACGGGAAACACGCCTCGCAAACTATCCTTCGGCCTCCGCCTCGTCGATGGCTTCGAACTCGCTTGCGATACCCGTCCATCGCCATTTCCCGGGCACCAGCCATTCCCCGTCTTCCAGCGGGATTGCGGACTCTCCGTCCGAAGGGTCATCCATTTCGCTGATGCGCACAATGACCCCTGTACGATTCAAGATGCATGCGATAGTCATGATTAGAAGCGGTAGCGAACCACGTTGATCGAACAGTTGCCCGTCGTATCGAGCTTGTAGAACAGCGTCTGCGGTGTAATGAAACGGACCGCCGGCAAGATTCCTCCAAGAATTTGGCCTACCACAGGGTTAAGAAAGAGTCGCAGACCAATCTCGTTTGTGGGATCTGCCGCGATGACCCGCAGCCCGTTGCTTGCAGTATTGACCGAAACGCCCACTGACAAATGCACTTCCTTCGCATTGGCGGGAACAAAACCAGCAAGAGAGAAACTGGTGTACGCGGTTGACGTTCCGTTACTGACGACGGTCAATGGGCCCGTATCCACATCACGATCAAACTGGAACCCGATCGTAAACTGACCGCTCCCATTCGTTCGGCGCACCGAGACTAGCGCCGATGCAGAGTAGCCGGCAGGCATATTGCCGCCGCCATACACCTCAGGTGCGGCTGCGGACGTTGCGTTGACGCCAAGGAGGGCGCGCGCTCCGGTCGCCGGGTTATAAATCGCGTACACCGCGACCCACCCGTTGGCGGGCGCGGCAGCGGCATCCATACCGCCCGCTCCCGTCGTGCCGAGATTGATAGCCTGGCTGAAGCTCGCCAGCAGGTAGGTCTTTCCGCCCAAAGAGGATTTGACAACCACTTCATCCGCCGCAACTGTCGCCGTGGCTGAAGGCGTCGCGACGTTCATCACCAGATTGCGTGCCCACCCGACAACAGCGAGCGACTGCGCAGAAACAGCCGCTTTATAGTTCGCGAGAATTGTTGTCAGCGTGCCGTCATCGACCGCATCCTGCCCGGTGGTATCCACTACGAACTGGCCCATCACCGCAGCCATGATGCTCGACTGACGCCAGACCTTGTTGAGCTGGGCAGATTGCGCGACTCCGGACGAGAAGCCTGCAGTGCGTGCGGCCAAGCCCGAATAGGTGACTTGCGGGATGACGTTGGCCCCTGCGCCACCGCCAAACACAAGGAAATCGTTTGTTGCCATTGTTGTCCTTACAGTGGAGTTCCCCATGCGCCCGTGTCAAAGCCGGCGACGAGTTCGTTGCTCATGTCGAAACCGAAAATCGGTGCACCATCCTGGGATGTAACGATGACGATGTTGATGCCTACGCCTTCGGGCTTGAGGGGAATGATTCCGTTCGCCAGCAGAGCCAGGAACACGGCCGACGGAATGTCCCCCGCAATGCCGATGGTCATCGACATATCCTGGTTGTCTTGGATGAAGACCGATGTGCTACCGCCGAAGATCGAGTCCAGGATGGCCTTCGACGATCCGAGTGTGCCGTCCCAGTGGTTCGCGCCAATCTTTGCGCGGATGACCAGCCGGTATGTGTCATCGTCCAGCCGCGTCAGCCCGGTGTCAGGATCGAATGGGCCCTTCCAATTGCCCTGGTCAAAGCCAAGCCCTGCGGTATCGAATGAAAAGTAGACACCGGTCAGAGGCACCGGAACGTTACGCGAGATGCCCACCCACCGGCCAACATCATCAAGCTGCGCGCCCACCGCGGCATCGAGGTCAAACTTTCCCGGCATGCTACCGAGCAGGTTCTGCAGCTCGACCATCGGCTGCGCCAACGCTTCGACCACGGCCATGAAGTCTGGCTGCTGGTTGTGCTCGCTTGTGACGCGACCGGTGTACTTGGTGATGTCCGCCATATCAGGACACCGTCAGGGTCACCGCCGCCGGCGTGCACCCGGCAACCTGGCTGAAGCCCAACGCCACGTCAGGCCCGCCCGGCCCGCCCGGCCCGGCCAATGCCAGCGCTGTCAGCTTGAAGGCGGCACCACCCCCGACGCTGTTGGCCGCCGTGATCGAATCGGCCCACTCGACACTTCCCGACTCCCCGCCACCGATGGCTACGCCATTGACGTAGTCGGAGACCGCTTGCTTGATCGCATCGCCGACCGCAGTGGTATAGGCCGTCAAAGCCTTCAGGCTTACTGCTACCGTGATAGCCGCCGTCGAGGGTCGGAAGAATCGGATGGTGATTGGACGCCCGTAGATGTCCTGCACGGCAACGGCCGTCGTTCCGTAGGTTGGCGACCCAGGCGTCTTCTTCTTGGCAATCGCGTTTGCGATATCGGTCGAATCACCGCCTTCCACCACAAGCGAAATCGAGTGCGCGGGCAGCCCGTTGGAATCAATTGACGCCGTGTCGTTCTCATACGCACGAACCCGCGTTACGCCAGGAACGTTCGCCACGGCACCAATGATGCCGTCCAGAACCGTCAGCGAAGGCAGCGCCGTCGACACTGTCTGCCGCTGTCGCAAGGCGGCATCCTTCTCGACGGGCGCGCCCTCCGCGGCGTCATCCGGATTCGTCACCGTCTGCCAACCGAGCGTCGGCGTGCCGATCTGGCTGATCGTGCCCGCAGCTGCGCTGATGGCGCCGATTGAAATGCACGTCGCGGTGACAGTGATCTGGCCAGAAGGCGGAATCGTCACGGTCGCCGGCAGCGTCCACTTGTTCTTGTTCGCGTCCGTGGCGACGCCATTGGTAATGGTCGTACCGGCCTGGCCGACGATCAGCAGATCGACTGTAGAGAACGATGCGGCCTTTCGCGCGATACCGTTGATCTTGACGTTGCTCGACAGTGCATCATCCTGTGCGGTGGCTGGGCTAAAGGAACGGTAGATCGCCACAGCAACGGCGTTGGCATCGTTGATGGAGTCGGCGAACACAGCCAGCAACTGGCCGTCCTGGCTATCTTCCTCCAGGTACGTGTCCGGCCCATAGATGCCGCGGAATTTTCCCTTCAGATAGTCGAGGACATCAGCATAGGTCGGCGCGGTGATGCCACTGGCATCGAGTGTGGGTGCGGTCGTGGTGATGGCCATTACAGAGTCGCCTCAACGGTGGTGGGGCCGTAGATGGTGTTGATCCTCGCGACCACGCTCAGGTGCCGCTTCTCGGTGTCGACGGTGCCGGAGTACTCGACAATTTCCTTCACGCCTTGCGTGCCAAGGATGCGCTGGCGGATAGCGGCGTCGTACGTACCGTTGGTGTACTTTCCCAGCACCTCGGTACTCCATGGCGTGCCAGCCGTCTTGTCGAGGAACCATTCCCCGCGCAACAAGCGCAGCCGCGTGAGCACAGCTTGGGCCACCGCTTCGGGGACGTCCTTGTAGAAATCGGCCTGCTGCCCACCGAAGACATAGTCACCAGTGCCGGATAGCTTTCGGTACCGCATGGAGATCCTTAGTTCACGTTGCCGCTGCTGCCGCTGCCGGGCTGCACGCCGTTGTGGGTGTGGGTGTCATCGACGCGCTTTCCATTCGCGGTGATTTGCCCAATGACATTCAGTACGCCATTGAAGACGGCTGCCGCCCCGCTAACCGCGCTTCCGACCAGGCCGCCCACAAACGTCAACAGCCCCGTGATCGTCACTGCTGCCGAGAAGGTCGACAGGGGTGCGACCACGTCGAATCCACCAGGCGCGACGATCTTGACCTTCTGCAGCGTTGGATTCATCTCGATGTAGGTCGTGCCGGACTCGGATCGTAGTTGCGTGGCCGTGGTACTCACATTCGGCAGCGCGCGGGGCTTCGACCGAAATCCAAGGAGCACGAACCCGTCCGAGAGGTCGTGCATGCGCACCTCAGCCTGTTCCTGCACGCCGCCGGACTGCCACCACCCATCGATGCATCGGCTGGCGAAAACAACCAGGCACTCGTCTCCTGGAGCAACCGGGAAGGTCAGACTACAATTCCCACCGGATGGGAACTGCACAGGGCAATCCACGAGCAGCGGTAGCGGCGTGCTCACAATGGTGCCGTCCTGCTGTCGCACCAGCATCTTGATCGCAGGCTGTACGGCGCAGGTCATGGGAAAATCGCCGCCGCCGGAGAACGACTGGATGATCCCGGGCAGCGCAGTCCAAAGTCCCGCGCGCATCCCGTCCAACGCCTCCCGAAACGCTGTCTCGGGATCGCCTGCTCTCTCTCGTCTGTCCATGGGTGTCGCTATGAAGAAGCTGGTACTGATCGCCGCTGTGCTTGCCCCTGTCCTGGCGTCGGCAGAAGAGGCCTATGTCTATCCGTTCGCCGGCATGCAGGTGGGACAGACGGTCAACAACCCTTTCCCCACCATCCTCTACCTGAACAAGAAGTGCGAGCTGCCATTGGTGCATGCGAAGGACATGCGCGCCTATGCCTCGTTCAGCGGGGTCTGGGACATCGGCTGTTGGGGCAAGGACATCGACGGCAAGGCGATCATCGTGGTGCCGAAGTTGCCCACCAAGTCGATGTCGCTCAGCGTCATGCCGCTGGCGGATGTCCACGCCGATCGCAACACCATGACCATCAAGGCGCTACCTACCTACGGGCGCTAGCCAAACCGCTTGATCACGTTGTCGGGCGGCACCGCGGCCTTGTCCTTGAAGTTGTCCGGTAGCACCGTCACGTCGGCGGCCAAGCAGATCACGTCTGTGTAGTACTCGTTACCGCGCGTGTCGCCGGAATGTTCCGCGATCATCACGTAGTAGAAGCCGTCGTCTTGGAGCTTCGCCTGCTGCTGGATGCGCTCATTCTGCGCCTGCTGACCGACATTCAGGCTGTACTCGTACCGCTGCACGCTGGCGTTGTCGATCTGGATCAGCCGGCCGATCTTGACGCTGGGGTTCAGCAACATCTTGACCGTGATGCCGTTCTGAGTCTGCTCGGGCAGGCCTACCATGCCTGTGTCGGCCGTGATTACCGGGATGTCGCCCGGCATGTATGACGTCTCTGGAACCAGGATGGCCTTGCCATCTTGAATGCTCCAGACCGTCTGGGTTGTCTTCGCGACCGACCGCATGAAGTCGCGCGCCATGCCAAACATGACCTTCCCGCGCGGCAGCGGGTTCGCCTGCAGGTCGGGAACGTATCCCTGAGTGACCCCATACGGGTTCATGGCGGTGCAGGCAGCGGCCACGTGCTCGGCCGGCGTGGACCCTGCGGCCAGCGTGGTATTCACCACAGCGAAGTTATAGGCCGAGTCGCCGTCCGCCGCAGTGATGTCGAGGTACGTGTCCGTTTGGCTCTCGCGCCCGCGCCGTACCTGCTTGATGTTGCCGTCGAAGATGATTCCGAAGTTTCCCTGGTAGCCGCCCTGCAGCACCACGCGGGTGAACTCGCTCTCAATCAGCTGCTTCGTGGTCTCGGATGCGTTGTAGACGCGAATCCGGGCCGAGTTCGGCGTCTGCAGGTCGCCCCGCTGAACTTTGAAGACGACGCGCAGGTCCGCCAGCTCCCGCGCGGCGCCCCCGTCACGGCCGATGATCAGCGAGACCTTGCGGCCGTATTGTGGCGTGCCCATCAATCAGTCACCCAGAAAACGTGCGACCCGAGGCCCAGGTCTTCAAACGTCGGCACGTCATCGGGATCCGCCGCGCCCTGCACCCAGAGCCGCCCGCCAAATCCCAGATGTCGATACTGGCCCAGGAGGTCCACACCGGTCACCAGCGAGATGCCGCTCACGATCGGTAGGTTGGTCGCGTCGGCCACGTCCAGCACCCAGCCGGCGCCGCCGGCGTCGCGGTATTGCACCGTCATGCGGTAGTCCACGCCGCTCAGCGTCACTGTGAACCGCTGTGGATCCGGTGTCAGGGGTATCTCGTAAAAGGTCGGCATCACATGCTCGTCGGTGGCACCGAGCCGCCAGGCGCTGGCATGGCGGGCATCGCGGCCTTGGTGCCAGTGTTCTGGGTTTCGGCAGTGGCCTGCGGGTCTGCCTGATTTTCCTTCGGCGGCAACTTCGTCGCCTGGGTCTGCACGATGCGGATCTGCTTCAGGGTGGCGGTGACGCTCAGCGCAGCTCCCGTCTTCTGGTCCTTCACCACGCGCAGTGACTTGAACAGCATGTCGCGGTACATGCGCAGCGACGTGACGACGTCGAACGGCTGCCGGGTCTCCTGCAGCGACAGCAGCTGCGAGTACACCGTGCTGATGTAGTCGGCCGACGGCAAGCTGCCGCCTTCGAAGATCGATTCGAGCGTGCCGACGAGCGCGGCCAGGTCCGAATTCGACCAGCCGCACTGGATCGTTACCTCCGGCTGCAGCTTGAACGCATGATCGTTGATCTGCGCACCCTTCTCGACCGGATGCTCGGTGATCTGCAGCTCGTCCTGGTGCGCTTCCTCGATCGTGCAGCCGACCGTCACCGGGCCGATGGTCTTCGGCACGAAGGTGATGATGTCGAGGAAACTCACGAGATTGCCCCCTGCATGTTGCGCACCAGCTCGTCATTCACCTGCCGCTGGCTGTCATTCACCGCGCGCCCAGCCGCCGCCGGATCGGGCACGCCGTACAGGTTGATTGTGGTCTGCTGCTGCAGGTCGACCGCGGCGGACCCTCGGCGGGCGGCTTCCAGATCGGCCTGTGCCGGCCGCTCGTAGTAGCGCGACACGATTTCGCCAGCCTGCTGGGCGTTCTGCGCAGCGCGCAGCAACTGGCCGGCGCGCTGCTCGGCGCCCTGCGTCAGCTCGTAGTTCACAAACTGCAGCTGTTCCATCAGGGACGAATCCCGGATGTCCTTTCCAGACCACGCTTTGAAGTTCGTCTGCCGGTCAGGGTGCCATTGCGCAACGCCATAGGCCCGGCCGCTATCGCCGACGGCCTGGTGATTCAGGCCGCTGCCGCTCTCGCGCTGCAGGTTGGCCACGATCCCCACGGCTTGGTCGTGCGACCAGCCCATGCTCTGGAAGAACGACACAGCGTCGAACGCAGCCCCGCCCGTACCTGCGGGCTGGCCGGCCGCCGCACGCCGGCGCGCCAGCTCTGCATCCTCGCCAGTGTTCAGGTCTCCGCTTCGAAACATGAGCGCCGCAGCGCCACCGATGCGGGCGGCCCACGGCAGGAAGCGAGCCAACCAGCCAGCGCCCGACCCTGCGGCAGCCCCGGCGCCGGCAGCCCCGCCAGCGCCAGCAGCGCCACCAGCCGCCGCGGCAGCAGCATTGGCTGCGCCCAGCGCGCGCACCGCCGCAACCATCTTCCAGATGCCGCTGACGATCTTGAACCCGCCCAGCGCACCGAATGCGCCGACCAGCAGCATGATCTTCGTGGACCAGCCGTCGGTGGCCTTGTCCAGCTCGATGAACTGGTCGGAGAGCCACGACAGCGGCGGCCCGAGAGCCGCCACCGCCGTCAGGATGGCGCTTGCAATGTCCGCGACGCGCTGCGCGATCTCGCCAGAATGGTCCTCGAACCACTTCTGGAACCGTGCGAGCTGCGGCCCGACCTTGCGCAGCAGCGCGCCCTCCACCTTGATGGCAAAGTTCTCGAACGTGGTGCCCAGGCCGCGCAGGGCCACCATGAACGCGTGGGCGTCTTCGGCCGCCTTGTCCAGCCCGTTGCGCCGGGACATCTCCCGATACTGCTGCATGAACCTGGCGAAATCGCCGTCACGCATGGCCAGTAGCAGGTTCTCGTCAATGCCCAGAATGTTGCCGTATTGGCTGGACAGCCAGGTCGGGCGCTTGGCCAGCTCGGCGCCAAGGTCGGACAGGATGTCCACCGTGTCGCGCAGCTCGCCGTTGGCATTGCGCGTCTGCACGCCCAACGTGGCCAGGTAGCCCTCGCCGGCCGGGTTGTTGCGCAGGAACTTGGCCAGGCTCTCGACCGCCCCAAAGGCAGTCTCGGTCGAGATGCCCATATTGCGGGCGGCGAAGTCGAACGCCTTCAGGCTGTTGGCTGCCGCACCCGTGCGCCTCGAGACGAAATACAGGTTCTCCAGCTTCGACGCCAGCGCGGACACGCCGACGCTGACGGCCAGAGCCGATGCCGAGATGGTCGTCACCAGTTGCTTGACGCCCTTGGTGGCCTGCTCGACGCCGTCGGAGAACTTCTTCAGGCCCTTTTCGTCGACCTTGAAGCCAAGGGCGACGAGGAATTCACGGATGACGGTGCTTTGGGCCATTGCTCTGCTGTTCCAAGGTGCGGCGCGCGGCCGCCTGGTTGTCGGCCCGGACGGCCAGCGCGTCGTTCATCAGCGCGATGTCTTCGAGGCCCAACGTGCCATCGGTCAGCGACTCGTACTTGCACATGCCCTCCATCACCGGGGCCATCAGCCAGTCCTCGCCGTTCGGAAGGCGCCTCAGCCAGCCTGTGCCGCCGGTTCCGGGCTGCTCGCTTGGCTTGTAAGCAGCCCTTGAATAAAAGGGCCGAGGTTGGCCACGATGACCTGCACCACCAGGGGCAGGATTACTGCCATGTCCATGTCCTGGAACATGAGCGTCTTCTGCCCAGGTGACACCACGGAAGCCCAGCCAGTCTCCTGCCGGCGCTGCACGGCGGTCAGGCAGTTGTCCATGACGTAGTCGGCGTCCGCATCGTTCATGGCGGCAAGCGCATCAGCGAACGGCTGCAGTGCCTGGCCGAAGCCGTCCAGGTCGCCGGTGAGCGCGCCGATTGCGCCGGCAGCGCCGCCGCTCGTCTTCGCCAGCTTCACGAAGACCGGGATCAACGGCGGAATGATCGGCGCGATGCGGCGCGACACGTGGAACTGCTGTTTGGCCGTCAGTCGGCCGATCGAGTAGGCGTTGCCGCCGAGCTGAATTTCACGGCCCATGGTCAGTAAGTCCCCAGCATTTCTTCGATGTGCACACAGTCAAACACCCATTCGACCGTGCCGCCCTCGGTGGCATAGGACAGGTCGGGCACTTTCTTGAACGCGCACTGGGTGGCTGCCACCAGATCACCGGCCACCGATTGGGACACCGTGATGACGTTCTTGCCCCACAAGCGGCTGTCGATCTTCTGCGCGTTGTAGAGCGCCATCAGAATGGCGTTCACCGGCGCAATCTTCAGATATCGGAGGGTGAGCTGACCCGAATTGTCGGCGCGCAGGCTGTGCTGGCCGCTGCCGTCCGAGCCAATAGTCATGGCGTTCTTGTCGTTGGCCATGGCGACGGTGATGCCTTCTTCGGCCGTGGCTTCGCCGTAGCCCAGCTGGAAGGCGCCGCCGGGCCCGACGATGGAGGCCTGTACATCGATGAACGAATAAGTTCCGCCTTTCATGGCTTCTTTCCCCTATCAGCGGTTCACGTTGACCAGGATGTCAACGCTGTGGATGGCGCCGGCTTCTTTCGCCGCTACCTGGAACGACACCGACTTGCGTGCTTCCCGGTCGGCCTGCGACTGCAGCGCAATCGGCGGCGTGTAGACGTAGTAGCCCTTAGCCAGGGTGTCGCCCTGCTTCAGCGCACCGAAGCCGGCGGAGTTCCATACGCCCGGGGCCAGGTAGCCGTTGTTCACGGCAGCCGCGCACGCGCCCTCGATGGCCGTGGCGATCAGCGCGTTCCCGCCATCGGTTTGCGGGATCTTCGTCGTGCTCTGGTACAGCAGGTTGTACACATCGGTCTGGATGCGGTTGCGGAACCAGATCGAGTTGTAGACCGAGTCGATAAAAATGCCGCTCGGCGTCACGCCGTATTGCACGATGGCCGTGTCGTTGTCGTACTCGACGAACACGTTGCCGCGTTTGTCCTGCAGCACATTGGCTTGAGTGCTCGACAGGGTCTCCGGAACGATGCCGGGTTCCTGCTTGTACATCAGGGTGATCGTCGTGTTGTTGGCGTTGAAGTTCGTCGTCAGCAGGCGGCCGAACAGCGACGCGGCAGCGTAAGGGCTGTTGCTCGAATACTGGGCGAACGAGTACTTGTAGCTCTTTGCCTTGAAGCGCGACAGCAGATCGGTGGTCGCCGTTCCGTCGAGAGCCTGCGGTTCCCGCGTCGTCGCACCGTAGATGTGGCGCTGATCGGCCTCGATCAGGTCCGCCACGGCCACGTGCTGATCATTGGTCAGCGACGTGTCGGCGAACTGGATGCCCAGGAACTTGTTGGCGAAGCGGTCCAGGAAGATGTTCACGCACGTGTCGGGCGACTCCGCGACGATGCCATCCACCGGCGCCGAAGCCAGCGCACTGGTCATCCCCAGCATGGTCGAAATGTCGGTGCCCGAGCCGGTCGGCGTGGCGTAGCTGATCTTCGAGCTGGTGCCCGTGGTTGGTGAGGTCGCAACGAACTGCGACCCGTTCCAGACGAAGCCGGCACCCGCCAGCGCGGTCTGGATAATCGTGGCCACGCCGTTCAGGTTGGTCACGCCCGAGAAATCCAAGGCGGACAAGGTTTTGACCGTTGCGTCCACCGTGATCTTGAACGAGCCGGCAGTGACCGCCTTCCACACCGTGATGTCCTTCTGGGCGGCGGACAGCGCCGCGCCGCGGAGCGAGCCGGATGTGGCCGTCTTTGCCCATCGGCCGATATAGAGTTGGGACGGCTGGGGCGTCTGCTGAAAGTACAGCAACGCGGCCAGATATTCCGGCGCAGTGTTTCCGAAATCGCTGCCCACGGCATCGATGGTGCCGTAAGCGCGCATGCGCTCGTTGGTGTCGATTACCGCCGATGCGCCCAGGATCAGCTCCGTATTCAGGTTGGCGCCCTGTGCCGCCAGCGGCGACATGTTGATGGTGACGTTGATCAGCCGCGAAACCGGCAGTCCGTTGGGCATGGTCATCCCTCTACTGGTGAATGTTGGTCGTCGCGGCCACCGGCGGCACCGAGTCGGTGGTGCTTTGCACTTCGGCGGACAACAGGTTGAGGACCGGATAGGTCCGGGTGATCTTGCGGCGCAGGGTCAGCGTCAGGTCGTATCGCCGATTCCACTGCTGGTTGATGAGCGCCGGCGCGGGCTGGATGTCGCTCGCTCTCACGAACTTCATGCCGCTGAGCGCCAGCTGCTCGCTGTTCTGGGGTATGGACATGCCGTCAGCGAGGCGCTGGGCGTATCCCTTTCCCGCTGGCCCGTAGAACGAGCACAGCAGGTCAATCTCCTGGTGCCGGATGTAATCGTCGCTGCCGTCTCCGTCCCCGTCATGCTGGATGGCCGGGCTGGCATCGTTCGCCTGCCTGTTGACGCCTATGGCACACCAGTTCTCGGACGGCTCTGGATGCTTCGGCACCGTCGTCTGCCAGCGCGGGCGCACCATGGCGCCGGGCAGGCCAGTCACGCCAGCAACCAGTTCCTGCAGCAGATCGTCGAGCGCGTCGTCTTCGAGCGGCACCGGCGCCGTCGGCACAAGGTAGCCGCCGGTGGCGCTGGTGTTTGCCATGGATTACCCCGAAAGCGGTTTCAGATCACAGACAGCGGCCACGAAGCCCCGTCCGAAATGGCTGTAGTCGTTGACGCTGACCACGGTGTAGGTCCGGCCCTGCCAGATCACCTCGTCGGCGTCCTGACCGGGGCTGCCGTCAATCAGCCGGAACGGCGTATGCAGCGTGATCGAGCCGGTGATCAGGCTACCGTCGGAACCGCGCTGCAGGATGTCGCCCTTGTCGCTGGTGACCACCGCGGCGAAGGTCGTAGCCGACGGCGTGTTCTGCGCGCGGCCGTGCCCGTCGACTGTCTGCGCCAGCCGGTTGCACACCAGGCCGGTGTCCATGAAATCCGGATCGAGCAGCACGTCGACGACGTCGAGTAGTGCCATGGGTCACTTCCTTTTGCGAAGCACGTAGGTGATCGAGTTGCGGTATTGCGCAGTGTCTACCAGCGGCTTGGCCAGCTCGGTGCTGGGCTGCTGCCCGGCTTCGCGGGACGCCAACTCTTCCTTCGCGCCCTTCCTGCCGCGCCGGGCTCGGTTGCGCAGCGTGGCGTCGCTCAGCGCCGGGCCGATGCCGCTGTTGATCAGCGCGCGAACCGAGGACTGGGCAGCCAGGCCAGCCATGCTCATGCGCCGCTTGGCACCGTCAAGATCGCCGTCCAGTGCCGCCTCGACACCCTTCTGCAACTGCGGCAAGGTCTTCGGCTGAGCGGCGGCGACGCCTGGCACGAGGTGGGGACGCGCCGGCAGGTTGATCTCCGGCGCCCCGTTCTCCTGGATGTACCCGATTTCCGCGTTGCTGAGCGGCGCGCCTTCGTCTTTTCGGCCCGCGGTGCTGTCTGGAATCCCCACCAGCACCTGTTTGTCGACCAGTCCGCTGATCGACTGCAGGACGTCCTTGAGACGGTCCGTCTTGATGAAGCCCATAGGGGATGCTCCCGATGGGGCGGCGCGACTACAGCTGCATGCCGCCTGCGCCCATCATTCTGGCGAGAGTGAGGAACCGAACACCGTATGTCGTCAGGTTCCACATACCAGCGTCGTCAATGGTCGCCGCGCCCGTGTCGTAGCTGGCGCTGACCTTATCGACTGCTTTGGAAGATTGTGGGCCAGTGACCTGGCCCGGGATGCCGCCGACTTCGGCAGTTGCCTCGTCCCGTCGCGCGAGAACGAGGAAGTGCGCCGCGCAAAGCTCAATGCCCTGATCGGTCAGCACGCCCCATCGGCAGGGGTTCACCAGTGACGTCGCGATGGTCAGCTGAAACGCGATCGACGCGTCCGAGTACTTCGTCGTGTCGGCGAATTCCGGAAAATCGGTTCTGAACTGTTCTGGCGTCATAGGTGGTCGGCTGATGCCCCTCGCGAGGCATCATACCCCGTTACTTCTTGCCGGACTGCTTGGCTGCCGCGTCGGCGGTCTTCTCGCGCTCGGCGATGGCCACCTCGCGGCCGTCCAGCGCCTCGGCACGGGCGTTCAGGTCGGCTTCGCGCTGGTCGGTAGCCTTCTCGCGCTCGGCGAGCGCCCGAGCCTTGGCATCCTGCTCTTCCCGGATAGTCTGCAGAATGCCCTGGCTATCCTTCAGCGCCTGTTCGCGCTCGGCCAGCTCCTTGGCCTTCGCTTCCAGCTCGACCAGCAGCTCGTCGGCCGCCGCGCCAGCATCGGCCGCCACCGGCTGGTCGCTGGTATGCGCCTGCGCGTACCAGTGGTCGTGGAACTTGGCCGGCAGCACCTCGCCGACGGCAAAGTCGTGCTTCTCGCCGTCGTGCTGGAGGGTGAACGCCTTCTTGACGTATTTGGTGGTGGGCATGTCGCTCTCCGATTAGATGCCGTCGCGGTATGCGATCAGCTCGGGGTAGACCACCTCGACCACGCCCAGGCGACCGAAGTAGGTCGTCAGCTGGCGGATGTCGCGGTACTCGAGCGGCGTGCGCTGCAGCGGCACCATGGGGAACCGGACCTTGTCCTGTTCTTTGGTGTACACCATCATGCGGTCGGCATTGGCCGCGCCGCGCTGGTACAGCCACTTCAACGGCTGGATGTTCAGCGGACGGCCGTTGATCGAGTTCGAGATGGTGTTCTGCTTCAGGTACTCCAGCACGCTGATGTTGCCAGCGTCGCTGACCTTCTTGCTGACGATCAGACCGAACTTTGCGGGCGGCAGGCGCAGCTCGGACGGGCACACGGCATAGCCGGACGCCGCCCAGGCGCTGGTCAGCTCTTCGTTGACGTCGGCCAGGATCTGGTCCGGCGTCGCCGTGGCCCAGCTGCCGGTGGCGGCGTTCGAAACGTTGGTCACGGCGGCGTTGTTCACCAGGCCGGTAACACCGAGCACGCTGTCGCCGATGTAGACCTGCTCGTCGACGTCCATGTTGTGCTTGAGTTGCATGCCGGTGAACTTCTGCTGGTCCACCGGGCGGCCGAGCTTCTGGGCCGATTCCAGCTCGGGAATGGTCCAGCCGATCTGCATGCCCCACAGGGTCAGCGGATTGCCAGTCTTGCCGATGTCCAGCGCGATGCCGGCGATGGCGGATGCGTCCTTGCCGATCCACGACTTTCCAGTGGGCGACGGGCCGCCGGCTGCAGCGAAGCTGGAGTTCGTGAACGACGACGTTTCATCGGCGATGGACACGTCCTCGCGGAGATCGATGTCGCGCGACCAGGTGACCGACGCCAGCGGGCCGTGCAGCGTTTGATCCAGGCGTTCCAGCTCACCGATCAGGAACGCGCCGGTGCTGTCGATCGTCCGGTTGTCGAACGTCAGCATGCTGTCGCGCGTGCGGGCGCGGATGACGGCCGGGGCATTGACCGTGGCGATCGCAGCCGCCGCGGCCATGCGCGGGAGGATGATTTTGCTCATTCTGGGTGACCCCTTAGATGTTGTACGCAATCTCGACGTTGCCATTGGCATCGCCGGCGTTGGTGAAGATGGCGCCGGTAATGGCGATCGTGTTGGTGCTGTCCGCTGCCGCCTCGATGCCGCCGATGGGCTTGCCGGCAGCAGCAGCGGCCACGCGGACATAGACCTGGCCATTCAGCGCAGGCGTGCCGGCATTGTTCTTCACCGTCATGTAGCCGCGGCGCATAACGTCGCCGATGCCGCTTGCAGGCGGCGTAGCGGTGCCCAGCGGGTCCGACGCGGCACCACCGGTGGTCGGGAACGGACGCACCAGCAGGCCGTACGCTGCCGTCGCCGTGTCGCCAGCGCCGACCGGCACAAACTTGCCGTTGACGATCTTGCCGAACAAACCGTAGCCGGCGAACGGCGATGCCGAGTTCAGCGCGATCGATTCGACCGTCGCCTGCGACTGGCGCGAGATGTCCCCCGGGATGCCCGAGGCCATGCGATACAGGATTGCGTTGCCCATTTGCGGGACTCCCTTAGTTGGCGGAACCTTGGCGGTCCCAAAATTTGCGGTTGGCCGCGTTGATGTCGGCGACGGTGCGGGCCTTGCCAAAGTCCTTGGTGGTGACCGCCTGGCTGTGCGACTTACTGTTGTTCTGGGCCTTCACCAGCTCGCTGGCGCCCATGAACGCGGCATGCACAAGCGCAGCGGGCAGCCTTTCGAAATCCGCCGTCATGCCGCCCACGAACGGTGCGATGGCGGCCTTGCCTGCGTCGGTCTGGAACGCCAGGTCGAGCGCCTTGCGCTGGCACTTGCACAGCGCGGCGGCCCGGTCGGCCGTGGCCATCTTGCTGTCCAGCGTGGGAAGCTTGATGCCCGGGGACAGGATCTCGGCGCGCGAGGGGATGCTGGCCGCCGCGTCGCCGGTGTACAGGTCGACTTCGGCCTGGTTCAGCTTGCCGGCCGTCTCGACATTCGTCAGGTCGCCGTCGTCGCCGGTCTTCCCTTCCTTTTCCTTGGCTTCACGCGCCTTGCGCTCTTCCTCGGATTCCTCGTCGCGGGCCTCGATCTTGGCCAGGCGGGAATCCAGAGCCTTGACGGTCTTCAGGATCTGGCCCAGGGCATCGCCCGTCTTGGCTTCCTTTTCCTTCGCCTCGCGGGCTTCGCGTTCGGCCTCGGATTCTTCGTCCATGGCCTCGGCCTCGTTGGCCAGCTCTTCAGCGGCCTCGGCATCCTTGGCCATGAAGGCCGCGCGGATACGGTCGGCGAAGCTGCGCTTGCCCTTGGGCTTGCTGTCGAAAGTTTTCATATCTTCGGGTTCCTTATCGCCGATCGCGCAGCGCGGGCCACACCGGCCGCGCTCGACGAGGGCTACGTGGTTGACAACGATGTTCCGCTGTACCCCGCGGCCGGGTGATACCTGTTCGTAGTCCGCCTCATAGCCGAGGCTGACTTCTTCGATCTCGTCTTCCTGCACCGCCTTGATCGACGCGGGATGCTTGATCAGCAGGTCTGCCACCAACAGGTCATCGGCCAGACCTGTGCCGCGGCGCGGGTTCAGCATCACGCCCTGGGTAAGCATGGCGAAATTGGACGGCTGCACGAAGTCGTCGGGATGATCGAGCGTAACGTCCTTGCCCATGCAGCTCGCCTGGGTCGCATCGCGGAACACTTCTTCTGCCGTCCGGCTGATGCGGATCAGGCCATCGGGGCCAGGCTCGACAGGCACCTCGCCGGGCCCGTACAGCATCTCGCCAGTCCGCGCGACGGGCACTTCCTCGCACAGCAGGAAGCCTTCGGGCGTCAGCGACCGCTTCGGGCCGAGCTTTTGGACGGTGAAGAAACGCATGTCAGCGGTCCAGCAGGATCTCGCAGACGGCCATCACAAGGCCGGCCGCGACGGTCGGGAAAATGATCAGCGCGCAGACGATCAGCGCCGTGGAGACGGTTGCGGCCATGTCAGTCCTCCGGAATCACCGGCTCGGGGTAGCAGCGGCAGTTCGGGAACTGGCCGGCGTGGCCCTTCATCCCGTCGAGCGTCGGCGGGTCATTCCACGCCACGAACTTGCCTTCCATTTCGCGGTGCGACTCTCGCACGTCGCCATCGCCAGAGGTCCGCCAGAAGTAGCCGGGCGACCCGACATGCAGCGCGCGTGCCTCGGTCAGCGTCGATGCCGTGCGCGCCACCTCAGTCCGGGCGATAAGGTCTGCGCGGCTCTTCGCCACCTCGCCCGACGCCCGGATGGCCTTCGCGATCTCCGACGCCCTGGTGCTGTCCTCGATCCCTTCGATGGTCAGCTTGTGCACTCGCTGTGCGGCGTCGAGCGGGATCGATTTGATCAGCGTCACCTGCTCGGCCATCAGGGCCTGCATGGTGGCGCCGGTGGGCGCCGTCCGAATCTCTTGGCGCAGCGCGCGGGACAGGTCTGCCGCGTTCTGCATCCAGGCGGACTCATCCCGCCGGTTCACCTCGGTCAGCATCTCGGCCGCCGTGCGCTCGGCCCACGGCGTCAGCGCCTCGGCATACCGCTGCAGCAGCTGCTCAATCGTCGGCAGAACGCCGGGATCGCCAGGCGGAAAGCCATTTACCAACACGCCCACCTGCTGCGCGACCTGTCGGAGCTGCGTCCGATACACCCTTTCCGGTCCGCTGGTCCTTACGGGATTGCGGCGGCGCTTCCGGTCCGTTGTTCGGGTCATCAACATCAGGCAGTTCCATGTCCGGCGCCGGGGGCGGCTCGTTTTCCGCTTCCTCGATCGCCTCGTCCGTGATGCTGGTGTACACCCCGGTGCTGTGGCTCGATTGGCGCAGTTCCTTCATCGCCGTGGGCTTGTCGATGAGGTCAGTGTCGTAGGCCTGCGTGACCGCCTCGGTCACCGTCTTGGCGTTCTGCGCCTTCTCGGTGTCGGAGAGCTGCCACAGCGAGCGGAAGCTGTAGGCGAAGCCCTGGGGCAGCGCCCGGCCGAGCACGGATCGGCCCAGCACGTCGATCAGGCGGGTCATGGGCCGGCGCAGGCGCCTTTCCTGCTGCTGGTTGACGTTGTCGTAGTACGTGCGCAGATCCGACTCGCCCGACGAATTCAACCCGGCCGGCGACTGCCCGAACAGGCGCACCAGTGGAATTTGCAGCGCGCCCGATAGCTGCTGGCCGAACTGCATCAGCACGCTGTCGAGTCCTGAGAACTGGTACGTGTCGGTCTGCATGTCGTCGGCCGCATCGACGAGCGTCATCCCCTCGTTCGACTGGAACCGCCGGATCATGTCGACGTTCTTGATCAGCGCTTCGAGTGCCGGGCCGCCCATGGCGATGATCTCGCGCAGCTTGTCGACCTTCAGCGTGCGCAGATGCGCCTTGTACACCAGCTGCGCAGCACCGATGGTCGTGCTATCGAACGCAACCAGGCGGTCAATCAACCGCTCGATGACCGACTGCCCCCACAGGTTCTCGGCGATCTTCTGCCAGTACGGCAGGTCCACGCCATCGATGCGCAGCACGCGGCTGTAGTGGATGCGCTGGTTCTTCAGCGCCATGCTGTCGGCCACGACGTCGTAGTACTTCGGCATGCCCAAGTCCGGTCCCAGCTCGGTGACCAGGTTCTCCAGCGTCGGCTGGACCATCCACCGGTCCAGCACCAACAGGCCCTTGAACTGATCCTTGCTGATCGATTCCGGATTGAGCGGCGTCGATGGGTTCTGCCCGTCGATCAGCATCACCGCCAGCGCACCGCCGTACAGCCGCCCCCACTTGATCGTGTCGCAGATGCGGTCCCACAGCGCCATGTCCTCGATCGAGGCGTTCAGCTGGTCCTTGTCGTCGGGCGGCAGGTCCGAGCCGATCTCGATACCGGCGCGGGTCATGTCCTCGGCCACCACGTCGACGGCCTGGCCAACCACCCAGCTGGACCGGTACATCGCCTCCAGCTGCACGCGGTTGCGGCTGATGAAGTCGAACCCGTAGCTGTACTGGCTGGCCTGGTTGTTTGTGCCCAGGCCGACGCGCGCCTCAAAGTTCTGGAAGCTGTCGCCGCTCATCCAGCGCTTGGCGTTCGCGGACGCGGCCACGTTGGCCTTATGCGCCCGTTGCTGCGCTTTGCGTTGATTACGGTTCATTGCTGTCCGAGTTTGGTCCAGATGTCCAGCGACCGGCCGCCGGCCAGCATGTCGTTGATCGCGTCCACCATCGGGTCGATCTGGTCATCGTGTGCGTGCGTGTCGTCGGGGGTGAAGGCGTCGCATTCCTGCGTGAAGTCACTCACCCACTCTGCTGTCTCGGGGATCATCACCAGCCCGGCGTCGATGTAGCTGACCACGTCCATCACGCGCACCAGCTTGTCGCGGTGCCGCTCGATCCCCTCGACCGGAATGGTTCCGGACGCCTGGATGTCCTGAATCAGGCCGGTACCGCTGGCCTTGTCCTCGACACGCATCTTCACGAGCGGCGCGCCGAAGTGAAATTCGTACGGCAGGTGCTTGTTCCAGAAGTCGATGGCCTTCTTGCGCAGCTCGGGCGCCGGCCACTTCCCCCGGATCTGGTCCAGCAGGTAGATCCGGCCGTTCTTCCCGTGCCCCCAGCACTGCAGCACGCTGTAGTCGTTCCGCTCGGCGGTCTTCTGCGCCGTGTCGGCATAGATGATCCGCTTGTGCAGCTCGGGCGCCACCGTGTATCGACCGAAGTTGGCACTGCGGATGATGCCGCCGCCCAGAGGGCTGGGGCGCTGCATGTACTGCCCGCTGAAGACGTACCGGTCGGCCTTCTCGCTGGCCAGCAGATCGTCGAGCGGTTCCTTGTAGGGCCAGTAGCTGAACCGGCCGTCCTCGTCCTTCTCGCCAAGCTCCACCATCGCGCGGACGCGCTCGGGCAGGGCCTCGACGTATGCGTCGGTGATCAGCGCCGGGATCTCGATGAATTCCCAGTCGCCCGGCACCTTGCCGGCCTTGATGAAGCCCGTCGGGTCTTCCTCGGCCAGCCGCTGCATGATCACGATGATCGGCGTGTCCGGGTTGGCCTTCCGGCTCTTCACCGTGGACAGCAGCTTGCGGTTCGCCTTGTCGCGGTTCGGCTTGCTGTACGCGTCCTCGACCTTCAGCGGGTCGTCGATGATGATGGCGCCCTGCCATCCATCGGTCATGTGGCCCGCGCGGAAGCCGGTGATCTGGCCACCCAGCGATACCGCGTACACACCGCCGGCTTTCTTGCCGTCGGCGATGACGTTCCAGCGTTTCTTCGACTTCGCATCCGGCGCGATGGACAGCGGCCACAGCGCCTGAAACTCGTCCGACTGGACGATCTCGCGCGCCGTCTCGCTGTTCAGCAGCGCCAGGTCATCGGAATACGAGATGTGCAGGAACCGCGCGCGCGGGTTCACCGCGAGGCCCCGGGCGATCAGGTTGATCGCCACGAGCTCGGTTTTCGACGAGCCGGGCGGGACGTTGATGACGACGTTCTTCAGCTCGCCATCGATGACACGCTGCACCGTGTCCGCGATCAGCACGTGGTGCCAGTTGACGCGGAACTTGATGCCCTGCCGATGCTTGAAGAAGTACCGGCTGAAAAACAGGTGATCGCGCTCGCACTTCGCCTTCAGGACGGCGCGCTCGAGCGACGGATCAATACTCGTCTTCGAGCTTTCTGAGGGCGGCAGCGACCTTTTTTTCATCGACGACGGTGGTGTGTTGCTCGACCGGCCCGCCGTCTTTGCCAGTCAATTCGACGCCCTGGGGCGGCTCCTTCCATCCGAGCCGAACCTTTGCGAGGAAGATCGCCGCAGCAGCTGCGCCAGGACCCTTGCCAGTGGCATGTCGGAAAACGGTTTGCGCCACCAAGGCCTTCGAGGCCGCGCTACCGGCATCCAGTTCGGCACGGTAATGCAGACGCAGGGTCTTCTCAGAAAGCGGCTTGTTGGTTTGCGGATTGACAACGTGCGTGGCAATTGCCTCGTGCGGCACGCCATAGCTCGCCATCGCCTTCACCAGCTTGCGATAGTCGTCCGTCGGCTCATATGCTTTGCGTCCCGCCATGGGTATCACTCGTCAGGTTCGGGGAACAGATCGTCACCCAGCACCACATCGCCGCACGCCGCCACGGCGCGCTTCCAGTCGCCCTTCACGAACACCAGCACGTTCTGGTGCACCTTGCCCAGCTTCCGGCTGGCCGCGAACTGTTTGCCCGCACGGATCGGGGCGCTGCCCAGCGCGGTCAGCAGGATGGCTTCGTTGTACAGCCGCATGCCTGCGTCGATGAAGGCATCGATCGTGTCCGACACGAAATTGCGATACGGGCCCGTGCCGCGCTTCTCGCGCACGTCGCCGACCACGAAACAGGCGAACCGGTCGCGCTGCAGCAAGCTGACGGCGCCGACGATCACCTCGCGGTAGGCCTCCATGAAGGCCGGATAGTCCATCGTGGACAGGTCCGCCGGATCGTCCGAGTACCGTTCCAGGTCCGCATAGGGCGGGCACGAGAACAGGAAATCGGCCTCGACGTCGAGCAGGCGCCGTGCGATCTGCCGGCTGTCGCCGACGTGCCAGGCCGGCGCCGGGTCTTCGGTCTGCACCAGGTGCAGCTGGTCACGGTTCGCCTCGACCTGCTCGGCGCGCAGCTCCATGCCCACATACGGGCGTCCAAGGCGCGCCGCGACAACACCACGCACGCTTCCGCCGGCGAACGGGTCCAACACGAGGCCGCCGGGCGGGCAGAACCAGCGGTAGGCCAGCTCGCACAACACCGGGTCGAAGATGCTGGTGCGGTGCTGCGGCGCGGCGCCCTGCTCGGCCTTCTGGTGGGCAGATGCCGACGCATAGGCGGGCGCGTCGCGTCCCAGTTCGGACTGGATACCCAGCGCCAGCCATGCGGCCTTGCGTTCCTGCCACGCCGCATCGCGCGCATTGAGCGTGCTGAACGGCGGCACCATGAACTGCTCGGCCAGCGACCGGCGCGCTGCGGTGCCCGGGGCAGCCCCGGGCGGATCTAGCAGCTCGCCCAGCTCGTCCGGCGTGAAGCCGATCACAGTCAGGTCGAAGTCGGCATCGCGCAGGTCCAACAGCTCGGCGGACAGCAGCTCAACGTCCCAGCCGGCGTTCTCGGCCAACTTGTTGTCCGCGAGGATGTACGCGCGCCGCTCGTCCGCCGACAGGTGCGACAGGTCGACCGTGGGCACCTGGCCCGGCACCGGGCAGTTGGCGATGGTCTCGCCGGCCGCCCACATCTGCGTGGCCGCTTCCAGCCGGCCGTGGCCGGCCAGCACGTCATCGCCGGCCGTCAGCGCTGGGTTGGTCCAGCCGAACTGGCGCAGCGACGCCTTGATCTGCTCGATCTGGCCGGCGCTGTGCGACCGTGCATTGCGCTCGTAGCGGACCAGCTCGTCAGCCGCGCGGTAGCGGATTGAGAGCTGATCGGGCTTTTTCATACGCGGTAAAAATGCACGGGGTGGGAATGAAAAGCGCCCGGAACGGGTAGCCGGGCAAAGCCACCTGGGAGGGTGGAAGGAGACAACCGGTGCGCCGAAGCTGGAATGCAACGGTAATCAAAAACGATTACTAAAGTCCTTGCTAAGGTAATCGTTTTTGTTTACTATTCATTCATCGCAACAACGAATGGAGGTGCGGTGAAGCGAATCGAGTTTGTCCAATGGCTGGCTGAACGGGGTGCGACCTTCAAAGAAGGCTCCAAACACACCAAGGTCTACCTGAACGGCAAGCAGACTACGATCCCCCGGCATACCGAGATCAAGATCGGTACGGTCAACGGAATCAAGAAACAACTAGGACTCAAGTGAGGGCGGCCCCGAAAGGGGTTGTCCTTGCGACGCTCCACCGCACCGCAAACAAAGGACGACCATGCAATATCCAGCAACCCTGACCCCCGACGAGGGTGGTGGCTTTGTCGTGACGTTCCGGGATATTCCCGAAGCGATCACGCAAGGCAATACCGAAGCCGAAGCACTCGAGATGGCCGCCGACGCGCTGTTGACGTCGATGGACTTCTACTTCGAAGACAAGCGCCCTGTTCCCCCGCCGTCAAAGGCGAAGAAGGGCGAGCAGCTTGTCGCCTTGCCGGCCAGCGCGGCGGCGAAGGTGCTGTTGCTCAACGAGATGCTGGCCCAGCAGGTACGACCGACCGATCTGGCGGCGCGCATGGACACGACCAAGCAGGAAGTGAACCGCCTGCTGGACCTGGGCCATACAACGAAAATCGACCGTGTCGAAGAGGCGCTGGCCGCCTTGGGCAAACGCCTGGAACTGAGCCTGGCATGAGCCCCAGAAACGCAAAAGCCCGCTTGCGCGGGCTCTGGACGTAATTCGTAGGTGTATCGAATGAGGGGCATTTTTGTGCACGAAATGCACAATGTCAAGAAAAACTCGAAAACGGGCTACGCCTCGGCCCGCTCTTCGAGTGCGACCATGCCGGCCGCCATGAGCCTGCCGTCGATCGCCAGCCAAGCCACGGACTCAACGCCGGGCGCCGCCAGCAGGCCCTTCTTCCGCTCCCCTTCGATCCACACCTTCAGCTTCGCGTTCTGGGCGCTGACCGTGTTTCGGTGCGCGCCGCAGTCCTCGGCGACCTGCTGCAGGTCCACGCGCACGCCGAAGATTTTCTCCAGGATGGACCGCCGCACGCGGTAGTGCGAGAACGAGCCGGACAGCTGCTGCATGGCGCGCTCGGTCAGCCAGACGATGGCCGCGTTCCATTCCGGGTTGGGCTTGCGCGCGGCGCAGCACGGCCGGCCGCAGTCGCACGGGATGTCGCGCGGCGCGGTGCGCGCGGTCAGCACCGCCTGGTGCAACTCGGGCAGCATGCTCAGTTCGTTGCGGATCATGCCGGCCTGCGCGGCGCCGTCTACGCCGACCAGCCCCTTCCCCGAGCCGATGGCAGGCGTCATGGCCTTATTCATGGCCGATGCCTGGTACTGCTGGCCCGAGTAGTTGAACGCGAACACCAGCGCCGCGTGCGAGCTGTCGAAAAGGCGTTCTTCCATCATCGTTTCCCCGGTCACATTCATTTCCTTACGCCGCCTGTAGCGGCAACTGTTCCACGCTGACCTGCACGCATGGGGACGTGCTGTAGCGTTTGCTGATGCGGTATTCCACTGCCTGTGCGTCGTCGAGCCAGACGATGCCGTTCATGCCGTCCTTCACGGCCTTCAGCACGTTGTCGGCGTCCGGCTTCTTGGTGGCGGCCACGAGGCCCGCCGCCGCGTCGCGCTGGCGTTTCTTGGACCAGCTGGTCGGGATCTGCAGGTTGATGTCCAGCCACAGCTCGACTGGGCCTTCGATGGGCGGCAGCCCGGCCATGGCCTGCGTGGCGGCCAGCTTCACCAGGTTCTCGTAGGTGGCGGTCTTCTCGGGCGTGTATGTCCGCACGAATGCGCCCTGCCGCGCGAACTTGGGGCGGCCCTTGCCCACGGGCTGGCCTGGGATGGCGAACGCCACGCGGCGCAGCGGCCGCGATTCGTCGAAGAGGGATTGGACCGTCACGCCACCACCTCGCCCGGCGATACGCCGTACATGATCCGGTACACCCGCTGGTGCTCGCCCGGGTTCATGCGCTCGGCCTTGCTGACCTCGCGTTCCATCAGCCGCTGGTCGCCGGACGCGGCGATGACGCGCAGCCGGAACACGATCGCGTGCTCGTCGGGGTCACGCTCGACGCCCAGCTGCTCGGCCTTGGCCTGGACACCTTCCGGCGTGGAATCCCAGTCGGTCCCCGGGGGCGCCCCGCCCTGCCGTTCGGCCAAGGCGTCGTCGACGAACATGCTGAGGAAGCCCGGGTTCACCACCGACACAGGCCGCCATCCGGCAAGCCGATGCAGAAAGCTCACGCGCCGCGGTCCTGCGCGAGTTGCAGTTGGCACACGAAATCATCCGGAATGCTCTTGCGCTGATGACAGCGGCGCAAAGGACCGACTGGGCGCTCTTGAATGCCGCCAGCGGCAACGACAGCGAGGGCACCACCCGCTTTCACGAGCGGGCAGCCGTCATCGCCCGCGCAACAGGGGTCCAATCGTGAACCGCGACTTCTTCCTGATCGCCCTGGCCATCTGCACCGCGCCGCCGCTGGTGGTGCTGGCCGCCAGCCTCATCAGCCGGGTGTGGCAATGAAGCGCCGCCCGTCCCCCCGCCGCGCTGTCGCCGAGCTGCTGGCCCTTTGGGTCGGCACCACCCTGGCCATGGCTGCCGTGTTCTTCGCCTACCACCTGGCCAGCGCCGAGCCGAGCCAGCCGCCCACCGCATCCCGGAGTTCCACATGAGCGCCGCACCGATCGTGCCGGGCAAGTCGTACCACGTCCACGGCGCGGGCCTGTCCCTGACCGTGATCGCCGCAAATCCCGTCGACGCCATCTGCGTGGCGCTGGACATCATCCTGGAGTCCTTGAAATGAACATGGTCGCCGTACGCGCCAGCTCGCTGGCTGAACTTTTCGACTGCCCGGCGCGCTGGGAAGCCAAGAACCTGCTGGGGATGCGCTTGCCGTCGAGCGGCGCTGCCCACCTGGGCA
The DNA here is from genome assembly GCF_003854935.1 of Cupriavidus pauculus. Taxonomy (NCBI): domain Bacteria; kingdom Pseudomonadati; phylum Pseudomonadota; class Betaproteobacteria; order Burkholderiales; family Burkholderiaceae; genus Cupriavidus; species Cupriavidus pauculus. The sequence continues at coordinate 1,904,068 of NZ_CP033969.1, read as the reverse complement.
CCGCCGTGCACGCCAGCACGGGCGCATTCGACCAGGCCGCGCTGGACGGCGCGCCGATCACCGCCGACCACGCCGCCGGCGCGCTGGTGGACACGATTTACGACAAAAACGTCGAGGTCGACTGGGAAGACAGCGACCCGGCCGCTGCCGAACGCATCGGCCTGGCGTTGCATGCGCGCTACTGCGCCGAGATCGCGCCGCATCAGCACTACATCGGCGTTGAAATCGCCTGCGACCGCCTGGAGATTCCCGAGCTGGGCCTCGCGCTGACGGGCACCACCGACCGCGTGCGCACGACCACCGACGGCGCCGGCATCAGCGACCTGAAGACCGGTGGCCGCGCCGTCGGCACCGATGGCGTCGCTGTCACCGCCGGCCACGGTCCCCAGCTGGGCGTGTACGAGCTGCTGGCCGAGCACGCCATGGGCATCCCCATCAGCGCGCCGGCCCAGATTGTCGGCCTGAATACCGGCAAGACCGCCGCCGCACAGCGCGTGGGCGTAGGCGAGATCGCATCGCCGCGCACGGCGCTGCTGGGCACCGAAGAACAGCCCGGACTGCTGCAGCACGCGTCGCGCCTGATCCATTCCGGCGCCTTCTACGGCAACGGCAAGTCGGTCCTGTGCTCGCCGAAGTACTGCCCGCGCCACGCTACCTGCCCCTACAAGTCCTGACCCAATCACCACCTGACCGAGATCACCGCTATGTCCGCAACCGTCACCCTCGACCAAATGCGCGCGCCCGCCGTGCGTGAAGCCGCCCCCGCACCCGTCGTCACGATGGGCTTTGGCAGCCTGCAGTCGTTCGAACTGATGCAGCGCGCCGCCAACCTCCTGGCCTCGTCCACCCTCGTGCCTGCGGCGTACCGCAAGGTGATCGAGAAGCTGGACAAGTTCGGCAACGTGAAGGAATCGCGCGAGAACCCCAACGCGCTGGCCAATGCCGTTGTCGCGCTGAACATGGCGCAGCGCATGGGCGCCGACCCGCTGATGGTGATGCAGAACCTCTACATCGTCGAAGGCCGGCCGTCCTGGTCGTCGCAGTGGATCATCGCGGCGATCAACGGAAGCGGCCGATTCTCGCCGCTGCGCTTCGACATCAAGGAAACGGGCAAGAAGACCGTCGAGCGCACCGAGACGGTATGGGAGAACGGAAACCGCAGCACCGTCACGAAGAAGGTCGACATCCTCGACAAGGTCTGCATCGCGTGGGCCATCGAGAAGGAAACCGGTGAGCGCCTGGAATCGCCCAAGGTGTCGATCGAAATGGCTGTGAAGGAAGGCTGGTACACGAAGACCGGCAGCAAGTGGCAGACCATGGACGAGGTCATGCTGCGGTACCGCACGGCCAGCTTCTTCGGGAAGCTGTACGCCCCCGAGCTGCTGATGGGGCTGCAAACCGTCGAGGAAGCGCAGGACATCATCGATCTGAACCCGGACGGCTCGTACTCGGTGGCCAGCGCCTCGGTCAACGACCTGCGCGGTGCGGCGCGCGCCACGACCACCCAGCCCGCTGAGATCGTCGAGCATCCCGAGGAAACGACGGGCCCACAGGCAACCGTCGACACGCAACCATCCGATGTCGCGGACGACAGCGGCCAAGCCGATCTGATCCCGGAGGACGAGGGCAGCCAGCAGCAAGGCGACAACTCTGTGCTGACGTTCAATGACGTGAACCGCGAACTGCTGCAGGCCCAGACCGCCGAAGACCTGGACTTCGCCCGCAGCCTGATCAAGCAAGTGACCGACGAGAAGGAAAAGGCCACGCTCAACCAGGTCGCGTCGCGCCGCATGCGTGAACTGTCCGCACCCGCCGAAGACGCAGCGCCGGCCCAGCCGGCCGCCCGCCGCCAGCGGGCCCCCATCAACGCCGACTGAAATACCTGTGAGAGAGGACTGCCCGCGCAGACGGCTGTAGCGCGGGAGGAAGAACAGCGCCGCACCGCCGAATGCTGAGGGGCGGCCCGCAAGCAAAGGACACCGAGATGGACAAATTCCACTTCATGGGCAAGGCCACCATCCTGCATCTGAACACGCGCAAAGAGGGGCCCGAGGACAACCAGGAGCTCGCGCTCGACCTGAAATTCAAGGCTGTCGCCGACCGGCACGTCATGCGCTTCTTCGACGAGCAGTTAGCCGACTTCGTTTTCTTCTCGAACGGCGCCGTGCGCAACAAGATCATGGGGCCGATCACTTACGGGCACGAGCTCGAAAGCTATCGGCTCGACATGGTGGGCAGCACCTTCACCGGTGTGCGCGTGAAAAAGTTCTCCCTTGAGCCCAAGGACGGCTTCAAGGTCTGGCTCACCTTTTCGGTGTCGTTCAAGCCCAGCGGCGATGAAGTGGCGCGCGTGGCCGAGTTCCTGCAGGACGAGATCGACCTGTGCCTGATGTCTGGCGACAGCGAACTGGATTTCGGCAGCAACCACGTCGACACCAGCCAGTACCACCACGAGCCCGGCGACGAGGATCCACTCTTCGACCAAGCCCGCGAGCTCGTCATCACCCACCGCCGCGCATCCATTTCGTTCATCCAGCGCCATCTGCGCATCGGCTACAACCACGCCGCGCGCCTGCTGGAAGCGCTTGAAGAACACTTTGTCGTGACGCCGGCCGACGCCGAAGGCAATAGGCAAGTCAACGTATCCGAAGGAGCCGCAGCATGAAGATCACCGCCATCCACGCCCGCAACTTCCTCGGCCTTCGGGCGGCCGACATCATCCCCGCCACACCGGTGTCGCTGATCTGCGGCCCGAACGGCGCCGGCAAGTCCAGCCTGCAGGAGGCCATCCGCCTGGCGCTGACCGGCGAGAGCGTGCGCGTCAGCCTGAAGAAGGAATACGGCCAGCTGCTGCACGACGGCGCAGAAATGGGTACGGTCGTCGTATCCGCTGGGCCGCAGGCCAATAGCGTCGCCCTGCCCTCGGGCAAGCTGACCGCCGGCCTGCAGACTGACCCGCGCCTGCCGTACGTGCTCGACGCCCAGCGCTTCGCCAGCCTCGACGCCAAGGAACGTCGCTCGTTCCTGTTCGACCTGATGGGCCTGAAGCTCGGTACCGACCTGGTGCGCGAGCGCCTAGTGGCACGCGGCTGCCATCCCAAGAGGATCGAAGCGGTGCTGCCGCTGGTGCGCGCCGGCTTCGACGCTGCGGCGAAGGAAGCCCAGATCAAGGCCACGGCCGCCAAGGGCGCATGGCGCGCGATCACCGGCGAGACCTACGGCTCGGTGAAGGCCGGCGACTGGAAAGCCCCGGTGCCCGCCGGCGCGCCTGCCGCCGAGGACGTCAATGCGACGATTTCCGAGCTGCAGGCCGACATCGCCGACGCGTCGGCCGAGGCCGGCGACATGCAGCGCCAGCTCGGCGAGATGGACGCCGCCGCGCGCCAGCGCGCGGGCCGCACGCGGCCCGACCGAAGCCGCCCAGTACCAGCAGTACGGCGTGCTTCGCTGGGGCGAGCCGTCCGGTGCCATCATCGGTGTGAAGTCGCCCGGCCAAGGCACCTTCAGCGTGGCGGACCCGCGGCACGCCGGCCCGGCCAAGCACAACAACGAATACCGGATCGTGCCATGGTCCGACGCGGCCGGCGCCGTCACCAGCGCCCACGGCACCGGCCAATGCGTTGCCGACCCGCGCCGCGACGGCCCAACGTTCGGCAAGTACGCGGTGACGCCCTGGAACGAGGCGACCGGCACGGTGATCGCCGGCAGCACCACGGGTCAGGGGGCCTTCGCTGTGGCTGATCCGCGCCCGGGCATGCGGCGCGAGCGCGGCGACAACTACCTGACGGGCGGCCACTACGGCGTGGTCGGCTGGGATCAGCCCAGCGGCGCCGTGTCCGCAGCTGCCGGCCACGACAACGGCCGGTGGTCGGTGGCCGACCCGCGCCTGCCGGCCGCCAGCGAGAAGGTGGTGGCGATCATCCGCGCGCTGGACGGAACGTGGCACCGTCCGTTCACAACGCTGGAGCTGGCCGCGCTGCAGTCGCTGATCGAACCGGAAGAATACCTGGAACTGGACGGCCTGAGCGATCAGGCTTGGCGCGAGCGCATTGGCAATGCCGTGCCGCCGGATGCGGCCGTGGCCATTGCCGAGGTGATGGGCACCACGCTGATGCTGGCCGAGACCGGAGAGACGTTCATGCTGTCGGCCACGCCGGTGTGGGTGCGGCCGGTGGCCGTCGCGCTGACGGTCGCCCAGCAAGGGGAGGCAGCGTGACCGTCACCCGACCAGTGCTCCGCTACCACGGCAGCAAGTTCCGCCTGGCGCCATGGGTGATGGGATTCTTTCCCGCCCACTCGTGCTACGTAGAACCTTTCGGCGGCGGCGCCGGGATCCTGCTGCAGAAGGACCGCGTGCCAGCCGAGTGCTACAACGACCTCGACGGCCAGGTGGTGAACGTTTTCCGAGTATTGCGCGATCAGGACAAAGCACTCGAGCTACAACGACGCGTGGCCCTCACCCCGTTCTCGCGTGACGAATTTGACTGGTCGTACGAGGCGGCCGTCGACGACATCGACAGCGCGCACAAGATGATCGTGCGCTCGTTCTTCGGCCACGGCAGCGACAGCGCCACGCGCGGCTGCCGCACCGGCTTCCGCTCGAAGCTGACGGATGGCCGTGGGTTGCCGTCGGCAGAATGGTCGCGCTGGGCCGATGCAATCCCTTCGTTCACCCGCCGGCTGCAGGGAGTACTGCTGGAGAATCGCGACGCACTCGAGGTGATCGCGAGGATGGACAACCCGAACGCGTTGATCTACGCGGATCCACCCTACGCCCACAGCACCAGGTCCGCGATCATGGGCCGGTCCGCGAAGACCCACGGCTATCGGCACGAGATGACCGACGACGACCACCGGGCGCTGGCCGCAGTACTCCACGCGAGCACCGCGATGGTGGTGCTGTCCGGCTACCCCAGCGCACTGTACGACGACGAGCTATTCGCCGATTGGGAACGCCACGAACGCCGGCATATGGCTGACGGCGGCCGCGCGCGCACAGAGGTGGTTTGGCTCAACCCGTCATGCTCTTCCGCGCTCGAGCGACAGCGTGCCCAGATGGAGTTGATCGCGTGACGGAATTACCCCTCAGAGCCCGGCTCGTCCTCGAAGATCTCCGGATAGTCCTCGCGGCGGGCCTCACCCCTCGCAACCATCTGGCGAACATACTCAATGGCTTCGTCCATCTCTTCTTCGAGAGTGGGCTTGCCCTGAGCTTTTCGGATCGCGTCGTACGAATCCATTTGCCCGCGCAGCTCGGAAGCCAGCGCAGCAATTTGAAGCGCTGCACCGGTACCAAGTTGCTCTTCGAGGTCTTTGTCGAAAAATTTGGTCATAGCCGCCCTATCGGCATCGCGCCCCATAACCTTGAGGTGAAATCGTGACACTCACCCGCTCGTTACCGACCAAGGCCCTGTCCATCCGCCAGCCATGGGCATGGCTGATCGTCAACGGCCACAAGGACATCGAGAATCGGACGTGGGCCACGCGGTTCCGTGGGCCGGTGCTGATCCACGCCGCCAAGGGCATGACGCGGCTGGAGTACAGCGCGGCGGCATTGGTCTTCCAGCAGGCCGGCATCCAGCACCGCTTTCCACTAGCCGAGGAACTGCAGCGCGGCGGCATCGTCGGCATGGCAGAGGTCACTGCCTGCGTGCCACCCGAGCGCCGGACCTCGTACTGGCATATGGCTGGCTGCCAAGGCTTCGCCCTACGCGGCGCCCAGCCGCTTCCCTTCACGCCGCTGGCCGGCCGCCTGGGCTTCTTCGCGGTGCCGGCCGACGTTTTATCTCAAATTATTCAGAACCAATAATTTCCTTTGTACAGGCCCCTGGCACAGCCTGCCAGCGTCATTCGCTTTCTTGCTTCCCGTCAAGTTGGGAGGAAAACAGGGGCGGCGGCGACAAGCTAGCCTTCAACTGACTGAGATAAGCCGATCTTTCGCGCCACAGCCTACGGGTCGGCGTGTCTTCCGAAAGGTTGTCGACAACTTCGGAGTTCTCTCGCAGCCGTTTCAGTTCTTTCTCGGCCTTAGCGAGGGAGTTGCGCAGCGTACCGCTTAGCTCTCGCTCTTGTTGAGCTTCACTTAATGCCTGGCGAACGTCTTCCATGGCGGCGTCCCTTTCAAGGCGTGCCAGCTTCAAACGTTCTTCGCCGGTTTCCATAGAGGCAGTCAATTTTCGCACGAAGCTCCCCATTTCATCCGCCGCCCCGGAAATTCTATTAAATATACCGAGAAAGTACTCGATCATGGGATCGTTCAGGAAATTAGGATATCGCACCTCATGATCAATCTCACTCCACCCTTCTTCAAAGATCGTTCTAACTTGAATTTCTACAGGTATATCCCTTATTCCTGGTCGAGTTGACGCAACGTAGTGCACCGATCGATAACCCGCATCGTGTTCCTTAATTTTGAATCCGTGATTTCGAAGTTGTTCCCTGAATTCGACTGGATCTCCTTGGCGGACATAGGCCACAGGTTTTTCTTTCAGTCGCCACCCTGCGCGAATTTCCTTATCTATTGAAAAGCAATCCGCTTTGAAAAGATGCAACGCACGAATCCCGACCAAGTCGGTCACCACCTCCTGATAATCATCAACGGATATAGTCTGGTACTTTTTCTGTGGCCTTTTATCCGCCCGCTTTCGGACAATTTTTTCTAGCAAATGTTCAACATTCTTAACCCGAAAACGAACAGAATGGACGGGTTTTATCCTTTGCATCATGCTCGCAAACATCTCCGCCGACGTGGTCAGATCTTTTTGACCGGCCAAGTAATGATCCGCAATTGCTTTTAGTTCGTTCCAAGTGCAACCGCTCTTAATCCACTTCTCCTCGGAAATTCGGTTACGAGCTAAGAACTCGTCCTTTGAAAGCGTGAACATAGCGACTTCTCCGTAGCTTATTGGTTGCCAGCTTCTCGAAGGCCTGAGACCATATCCCCCCAGGACTGCATCATCTGCCGGCGCTCGGGCAGGTACTGCGCGTGGTTGTACGCGGCGCGCACCTTGTTGCGCTCGACGTGCGCGAGCTGGCGCTCGATGACGTCGGGCCGAAATCCCAGTTCGTTCAGCGCGGTGGACGCCAGGCCCCGGAACCCGTGGCCGGTCATGCGCGAGTGATACCCCAGGCGGTACAACGCATAAAGCATCGTGTTGTTGCTGATGTGACCAGTCTTGCCGCGCGGGCTGTAGAACAGATACCGGCGGTGGCCAGTGATCTCGCGCAGTTCCTTCAGCACGGCAAGCGCCTGCGTGGATAGCGGCACCACATGCGGGTCGCGCATCTTCATCCGCTCTGCCGGCACCAGCCACTCAGCCTTCTTCTCGTCAATCTCGTCCCACTGCGCCTGGATCATCTCCGTGGTGCGCACAAACGTCAGCGTCATGAACTGCAACGCCAGGCGCGTCACCTTGTCACCCTCGTAGCCATCGATGTCGCGCAGCAGCTGCGGCAGTTCGGCCAGCGGCACCCTGGCCTGGTGCTGCACGGGCGTCTGCTTCAGCACGACCTCGCTGTCGATGTCAGTGGCCGGGTTCCGATCGCACAGGCCATAGACGATCCCGTACTGGAACACCGCACGCATACGCTGGAGAATGCGCTTCGTGGTGTCGCGGACGCCGCGGGACTCGATCGTCTTGAGCAGCGCCAGGATCGCCGGCGCGCGGATGTCGGCAATGGGGGTGCTGCCCAGGACGGGGAAGACGTCGTTCACGAGCGAGGCCAGAACCTTGCCGGCATAGACCTCGTTCCAGCTTTCCTTTTTGGTGGCGTGCCAGTCACGGGCGACCGCCTCGAAAGAATTTCCGGCGGCGATCTTGGCGGCGCGGCGCTGGTCCTGTTTAACCGCGCCCGGATCCTTGCCGTCGGTGACGTGCGACCTGGCTGTCTCGCGCTGGGCCCGCGCCTGGGCCAACGTCACGGCAGGGTAGGTGCCAAAGCCGAGCCGATTCTCGGCACCGGACGGCCGGACGTATTTGAACCGCCAGAGCTTTCGCCCATCGGTCATGACCTCCAAATAGAGGCCACCACCGTCGAACAGCTTATAGGCGCGCTCGCGCGGCTTGGCGTTGCGGATTTTGGTGTCGGTGAGAGGTTCGACCGTGCGGGGCATCGCGTAGGGGCACCGATAATCGGGGCATCAGAGAATGCCCCAAAGGATGCCCCAAAAAGTGACGGATGCCAACGGTTCACCGCGAACTTTGGTGAACGTCGAAAGGCTAGGAAGCCTTGATTTACGGCGGGAGGGAGAACTTTGGTGAACTGCTGCGGACTTGATTATGGTCCCGCCGACAGGAATCGAACCTGTATCTAGCGCTTAGGAGGCGCTCGTTCTATCCATTGAACTACGGCGAGCGGACCGTCTGCACCGGCCTGGCGCCGCGGTGGCGCGGGCGGGTCGGAAGACAGGGCGGAGTATAGCAAACTCCGCCGGCGCCCTGCCATGGCGGTCGGCGCGGCGTGGGCGGGGGGCGGGCCGGGCGCTGGCGCGGTCCGGGGTGCAGCGGCGGTGGCAGGCGCGGCCGGTGCGGGTGTCGCAGCTTTCCCAGTCGATCAATCCGGACATGGCGGGCTCCTTTGGTGGCAATGGTTGGGGGATCAGGCGGCCGTCAGGCTGGCGGGGTGGATGCCCGACAGCATGGCCAGTGCCAGGTGCAGCACGGTAACCACTGCCGCTGCCGGGTTGCGCAGGCAGGTTTCCACCTGTTCGCTGCGGGCCTGGCCGAGCAGGCACCACGTGCAGAAGTGTTCGCAGTTGTTGGTCAGCAGGTGATAGCGGTTCTCGCCCAGGCGGCTGCGGGCACGGGCGACGGCTTCCTGCCCGAGGTAGCGCGCGCAGGGCTGGTTGCGCACGGTCACGCCATGGCCCTGGGCGAATAGTTCGAGCGAGGTTTCCTCGACTGGGCCCGCATGCAGCGCCTGGCAGAAGCCGGCGTAGTGGATCACGCGGCCCTGGCCGACGTAGATGCCGTGATGGGCGTAGCCATTGCGTTCCGTCACCAGATGGGCGCCGGGCTGGTAGGCATCGTCCGGGCGGCTGGCTTGTTGTTGGTCTTGGGTGTTCATGGCGGTCTCGATTCTGGTGTCGGTGGCGGGCAGGCAGTGCGGCGTTGGTGCCTACCCAACCGCATCAAGCGTGCCAGTGGGGCCGAACCACGGTCCGACAAGGGCTGGCGGGGAATCGGAGGTTTCCGGGGACCCGGTTTCGTCGGGCATCGACCAACAGCTACGAACCGATTGTGTTGGTCCGCCACCGGCAACCGCTGTCGGCCGCTCGCTCTTCGCCGATATGGCTCCTGTCGGCCCGCCCCTGACGGCCCTGCCCCACCACTCCAGCACGGGTGTTGGCGCCCAACCAACGCCGAACGAGCATCCGGCATCACATTTGATCCTAAGAACCCCGCCGACGTCACGCCCCCACCGTGGCACACCGCTTGCTGAACAGAGGCATCCCCCGCAAGCCTGCCCAAGGAGACCATCATGGCGACCCTGACCATCCGCGACCTGAACACCCATCGCGAGCTCGATTTCCGCGCCATGTCGGCCGTCCGGGGCGGTGGCGCGCCGTGGGTGTTCGGCTGGATCCAGCCCTACGTGGCTGCCCGGCCCGGCGCGTTGCCTGTCGTGAACTTTTACGAGATCAACTACAGCTTCTATGCTGATCAGATGAACAATCAGTTCCAGAACGTGAACGTCCAGAACACGGCGCCGAATTCCACCATCACGGTCGACACCGGCATGGACGCCCGCAACAAGGGACGACTGGTCTGAGCCCTGCCCGCCTGTCGGCAGGACTTTCGCGGTGACTTCCAGACATCCGGCGCCCCGGGGGCGCCTTACGCGCGGGACGGTGTCGCCCCGCGCCGGAGCATGCCGTGACCTGCGTATCGCAATTCCGCTGGAGCTCGGCCGCGTGCACAGACGTGGGCCGGGTGCGTGAGCGCAACGAGGATGCCTGCCTGGCGATGCCCGAGCACGGCATCTGGGTCGTGGCCGACGGCATGGGCGGCCACGCGGTGGGCGATTTCGCCAGCCGCGCCATCGTCCAGGCCCTGGCCGCGCTGCCCCGGGCCGATAGCCTGGACGCCGCCGTCGACCACGCGCGCATCGCCATGCAGACCGTCAACCAGCTGCTGATCGACGAAGCCGCGCGGCTCAAGGTGCGCGTGATTGGCAGCACGGTGGTCATCCTGCTGGCGTGCGAGCGCCAGTGCAGTTGCCTCTGGGCCGGCGACAGCCGGCTCTACCTGTTCCGCGACGGCCACCTGAAGCAGCTGTCGCGCGACCACAGCCAGGTAGAGCGCCTGAAGGCGCGGGGGCTGATCACGGCCGAGGAAGCGCGCCACCATCCCGCCCACAACACGATCACGCGGGCGGTGGGCGCGTCCACCACGCTGGACCTGGAGCGGCTGACGCTGGAAATCGGCGATGGCGACCTGTTCCTGCTCTGCAGCGACGGCCTCAGCAACGAGGTGGAGGACGACCAGATCGCCGCCGTGCTGGCCGCCGACCCCCACCCCGCCCGCGCCGCCGACGCGCTGCTGAAGCAGGCGCTGGACAACGGCGGCCGCGACAACGTGTCGGTGGTGGTGATCCGCGCCGAGGACATCGGCGGCGGGTCTGACATGACGCTGCTGAATCCGGAGGTTTGAGCGGGGTCGGCCCTCTCCCGCGGGCGGGAGAGGAGCACACACACGGTGTCGAGAAACAGCCCCCTTATTTCCCCTCCGCTTGCCGGTTGCTGTTCCGGAAGTCCTTCGAGTGGATGCCGTGCTTCTTCAGCAGCATCTGAATGTGCGACCGGTTCATGTCGAAGCGACGCGCCAGTTCGGCCACGGTGCCGCCCACTTCCTGCAGCCCGCGTTCCAGGAATGCCCGCTCGGCCTCGTCGCTGGCCGCGCGCTTGGCTTCGCTGAGCGATGTGGCCGTGCTCAGATCGGTGATCGTCGCCTTGCCGCCCGGGGCCGCCGCCACGGCCTGCAGGCCGGCCGGTCTCGGGCGGATGTCCTGCGGCAGGTGGGCAAAGTCCGCCGTATCGCCGGCCAGGCACGACAGCCGGTACATCAGGTTGCGCAGTTCGCGGATGTTGCCCGGATAGCCGTAGTGCAGCAGGAAGTCGCGCAGCCGCGGCGTCAGCTTGATGGGCCGCCGCTTGAGCTGCCCGGCCGCCTCGTCGCCGAAGTACGCCACCAGCAGCGGAATCTCGTCGCGCCGCTCGCGCAGCGCGGGCAGCGTCACGTGGATCACGCTGAGCCGGTAGAACAGGTCCTCGCGGAACGTGCCTTCCTGGCTCATCCGGCGCAGGTCCTTGTTCGTGGCCGCCACGATGCGCGTGTCGACGGCAATCACCTCGTCCGACCCCACGCGCTGGATCTCGTGCGCCTCCAGCACCCGCAGCAGCTTGACCTGTCCGGTCAGCGGCAGCTCGCCAATCTCGTCCAGGAAGATCGTGCCGGTGTGGGCGCTCTCGAACTTGCCCCGGCGATCGTTGGCCGCGCCGGTGAAGGCGCCCTTCTTGTGGCCGAACAGTTCCGATTCCAGCAGGCTGTCCGGAATGGCGCCGCAGTTGACCGAGATGAACGGCTTGTCGTTGCGCACCCCGTTGGCGTGGATCACCTTGGCCATCAGCTCCTTGCCGGTGCCGCTCTCGCCGTCGATCAGCACCGGCAGGTCCGTGGGCGCCGCCTTCTCGGCAATCTCCAGCGCCTCCAGCAGCTTGGGGTTGTCGCCGAACGTGCCCTCGAAGATGAAGCTGCGCTCCATCAGCGCCTGGCGCCGCTCCCGCGCCGACATCTCCACGGGCTCCACCTCGGCCGCCTGCGGCTCGCCGGCGGCCGTGGCGGCCGCCACAAAGCGCTCCTTGTGCGACAGGCCCATCACCTCGTCGCGCAGCGTGGTGGCCTGCTTGAGCAGCTTCTCGATGTCGGGCCGCTCCAGCCGCGACGACCAGCGCAGCGTCGAGCGCAGGATCTCGATCCGTTCGATCAGGCCCGCAAACGACACCGCGGACGTGGCAGGGGTGGGGTTGTATAACTTCATGCCGCGCTCAACTGCTTCTGGACCAGCTGGTAGTACATGCCGCGGCGCTCCAGCAGTTCCTCGTGCCGCCCCTGCTCGACGATGCCGCCCTCGTACAGCACCAGGATCTTGTCGGCCTGCATGATCGTGCTGAGCCGGTGCGCGATGATCACGGCCGTGCGTCCCCGCAGGATCTCCTGCATGTTCGCCAGGATGTTGCTCTCGGACTGGGTATCCAGCGCCGACGTCGCCTCGTCGAACACTAGCAGCCGCGGGTCGTGGTACAGCGCCCGGGCGATGCACAGCCGCTGGATCTGCCCGCCCGACAGCCCGATGCCGCGCTCGCCCACCACCTGCTCGTAGCCGAGCGGCAGCTTCGAGATGAACGCGTGGGCATCGGCCATCTTGGCCACTTCCTCGATGCGGCGGCGGTCCGGGCTGTCGTCGCCGCAGGCGATGTTCTCCGCCACCGTGCCCGAAAACAGCAGGTTGGTCTGCATCACATACCCCACCTGGGCCCGGAAGAACTCGGTGTCGATCACGTTCATGTCGTAGCCGTCCACCTTCATCGTGCCGTCGGTGGGCTTGTAGAAGCCCACCAGCAGCTTGGCCAGAGTGGTCTTGCCCGATCCGCTGCGCCCGACAATCGCCACCATCTCGCCCGGCCGCATGTGGAAGCTGATGTTCTCCAGCACGTACGGCGTGTCGTCGCCGCCATAGCGGAAGTACACCCCGTCGAACTGGATCTCGCCCTGCAGGTCCGGTAGCGACACGCGCGACATCACGTCCTGCGGCTTCTGCTCGGGCTCCAGGTCCAGCACGTCGCCCAGCCGCTCCATCGCCACGCCGGCGTCGTTGAGCTGGCCCCAAAGCGCCACCAGCCCCATCAGCGGCGCCAGCACGCTGCCCATGAACGCGTTGAACGCGATCAACTGGCCAATCGTCAGCTCCCGCTCCAGCACCAGCGTGGCGCCCACCCAGAGGATCGTGATGGTCGTGGCCGCGTTCAGCACCTGGCTCACCAGCCCCACGAGGATGTGGAACGACTGCGCCTGGTACTGCTTGTCCAGCGCCTTGGCGTACTTGCGCTCCCAGCGCAGCCGAACGGGCCGCTCGATGCCCATGCCCTTGACCGTCTCGGCGCCGCCCAGCGTCTCCATCAGGTACGCCTTGGCGTCGGTCGATGCCGCGAACACCTCGCGCGCGTAGGTCTTCACCTTCGGCGTCACCACCACGGTCAGCGCGGCAATCGGTATCACGAACGCAATCAGCAGCAGCGTCAGCTTGACGTTGTAGAGGAACATGATGCTGAAGTAGATGAACACCATCAGCAGGTTCAGCGCCGTGGTCACCGTGGACTCGGTCAGGAACGCCCGGATCGTCTGGTTCTCCTGGAACCGCGCGAAGATGTCGCCGGTCTTGCGCTTGGCGAAGAACGACAGCGGCAGCGACAGGGTGTGCTTGAAGAAGTGCGACATCATCGCGAAGTCCATGTTGCGCACCATGAAGTTCGCCAGGTACGCGCGGATGGTCACCATCAGCTGCGTGAACACGTTCGAGATCACCAGCCCCAGGATCAGCAGGTGCAGCAGCCCGATGTTCTGGTGCACCACCACCCCGTCCAGGATGTTCTGGATGATCAGCGGCGGCACCACGCCCAGCAACTGGATCACGAACGTCGCCAGGAACAGGTGCGCCAGGATCCTGCGGTACGGCGACAGGTAGCCAATGAAGCGCAGCCACGGCGAGCGTGACACGGCCAGCTCGTTCATCTGCGTGCCGGGCGAGAACAGCAGGCAGGTGCCGCTCCAGCCGCGCTCGAACTCCTCGGTGCCCATCTTGCGGAAACCAATGGCCGGGTCGGCCACCCAGACGTGGCGCGCCGACACGCCATAGACCACCACGTAGTGGTAGCCCTCCCAGTGGATGATGAACGGCAGCTCGAAGCCCATCAGCGCGTCGCGCGTGCACTGCACCCCGCGCGTGGTGAAGCCCAGCGACTCCCCCGCCCGCGCCAGGCTGTCCAGCGTGGCGCCCGACGTGGTCACGTTGGCCAGCTCGCGCAGCTTGCCCAGCGTCATCGGAATGCCGTGGTGCCGGCACACCATCGCCAGGCAGGCCGCGCCGCAGTCCATCTCCTCGGCCTGCTCCACCAGCGCGAAACGGCGGATCAGCCGTTCGCCCATCTCGGGCTTCGAATGCAGGTCCAGCAGCACGGGCCGCTTGCGGCGCTCGGCCAGCTTCTGCTGCCGGTGCAGCTCGCGGTCCACCGCACGGATCCGCTCCTCCAGCACCTCGCGCAGCCGCGCATTGCGTTCCAGGATCAACTGCACGGTCTTCTCGGGAATCACCAGCAGCCGCACGTCGGTCTCGGCGATGGCCGACGCCACCTGCTCCTGCCGCATCACGCAGGCGCGCTCGCCAAAGATCTCGCCCTGGCCCAGCGTGGCCAGCGGGAACGTATCGCCGTCTTCCTCGCGCACGATGCGCACCGTCCCCTGCCGCACCACGTACAGCCGGCGGTCGTCACGCCCGTCCTGCTGCAGGATGGTCTTGCCGGCCGCCACGCGCTTCACGCCCACGCTGCGCACGGCGTCTTCCAGCTCCAGCTTGTCCAGCTTGCCGCGCAGGTCGAACAGCCGCGCCACGAAGCCGCCGGCCGAACTGATCGCCACGTGGCTCGTGATGAATGCCAGCGCGGCCGGGTTGCCGCCCACCACCGGCTCGGACACCGCGCGCGGAATCATCAGCAGCTCGGTCTTGCCCGACGCCCGCACCGACGACTCGTGCCGGTATTCGCGCAGCAGCGCGATGTCGGCAAACACCTCGCCGGCCTTGCGCACGCCCATGCTGATTTCCTTGCCGTGTTCCTCGTTGAACACGCGCACCGACCCGTTGCGCACGATGAAGATGCCCTCGGCGGGCTCGCCGGCGTTGCAGACCGTGTCGCCAAAGCCAAACGCCAGCGGCCGCGCGCTGGCGGCCAGCCGCTCGATCTCGTCGCGCGTCAGCGGCGACAGGATCTCCACGGTCGCCAGAAAGTCGGCCAGCGACTGGCCGGCGCCCGGCGGCTGGGCCGCGGCGCCGGCGGCGGGCTCGCTAGCGGGCTTCGATGACATGTTCCTGCGCCCTTGCCATCAGCCAGTCCTCGCGCAGCCGCCGGCGGATCTCGACAGTAACGTCCGGGTCCAGCCGGGCCGGATGCTTGGCCCGCACCAGGAAGACCTCGAAGAACGACTTGTCCGGCGCCGGAAACGGCCCCAGCAGGTCGCCGGGCTGCGCGTTGAACACCTTGGCCTCGATGTCGCCCTTCAGCGATCCGCGCAGCACCTTGCCGATGTCCCCGCCCTGCTCGCGCGTGTCCGCGATCGAATGCTCGCGCGCCATCTCGGCAAAACTGTCCGGGTCGTCCTGCAGGTACGACACCAGCTCGCGCGCCTTGCCCTCGGTATCCACCACGATGTGGCTGACCTCGATGCTGTCGAACTTCGGCGAATTGAGCTGGAAGTACGCCTCCACGGCCTCGTCGGTGCCCACCTGCGCCAGCATCTTCTCCTGGTACAGGCTGTCGGTGATGAAGGTCTCGAACTCGTCCAGCGTGATGTGCAGCGCGTCCAGGTAGTGGTTCATGTCCGCCGCGCGATGCAGGCCATGCACGCGCCGGAACTGGTCGGCGCGCGCCTGCACCTCGTCCTGGCTCAGCGTCACGCCATGGCGCCGCGCGGCGTGGGCGGTCAGCTTGTCCCGCACAAGCTGCTCGACCAGCCCCTCGAACTGGCCGGTCAGCTTCAGCACCCTCACGAATTCGTCGACGCCGATCACTTCGTCGTCGATGCGCACGATGGCTGTCATCGCCCTCTCCCTTGGTTGTCCGTTCAGCCCGCCACCTGCCGGAAGGGGTCGAGCCCCAGGTCGATCAGGCGCCGCTCCCGCACCACGATCTCGGCCGTGGCGGTCATGCCGTAGCGCAGCGGGTACTTGTTGCTCGCCACGCTGTAGTAGTCCTGCGCCAGCCGCACGCGGCCCTCGTACACGGGCTGCTTGTCCGGCCCGGACGGCTTGGTGGCTGGCGAGATGTATTCGAGCGTGCCCGCGATCAGCCCGTAGCGCTGGTACGGAAACGCGCTGAACTTGAGCTTCACAGGCAGCCCCTCGCGCAGGAACGCGCGGTCGCGCTCGGCAATCTCGATGCGCAGCATCGGCCGCGCGTCCTTGGGCGCGATGCCGCCCAGCGGCGTGTTGGCCTGCACCTTGTCGCCGCGCTGCGTCGACGTGACGTCGGTCACCACCCCGGCCACCGGCGCCAGGATCAGCAGGAAGTTGTCCTTGTCGATGTTCTCGAAGCGGATGCGCGCGGCGGCATCGGCCACCAGCCGGGCCGTCTGCACCTGCAGCCGCAGCTTGTCCTCGGTACTGGCGATCTCGCGCACCGCCGCGTCGTACTGCACGCGCAGGCTCGCCAGCTCCTGCCCGCTGCCTTCCAGCAGCGCGCTGGCCTGCGTGTATTGCTGCGCCAGCCGGGCGTCGAGCTCCGTCAGCCGCGACTGCGCCACGCGCAGCGTGTTCTCGGCGTCCAGCGTGGCGGCGCGCTTGGCCTCGACCTGCGATTGCGACACGCCGCCGCCAGCCGGCAGCGCGAACAGCCGGGCATAGCGGTCCTGCTCCTGCCGCGCGAAATCACGCGCGCGGCGGGCGTTCTCCAGGTTGCTGCGCGCCTCGGCCAGTTGCGCGCGCTGCTGCTCGGCCAGCCGCGTCGTGCCTTCGGCCAGCCGGTTCTCGTGCTGGCGCGTGCCCAGCTCGATCTGCTGCTTCAGCGCCAGCGCCCGCCGTTCCAGCAACGCCTTGCGCTCCGGAAACTGCTTCCATTCGCGCTCGGCGTCCTCCAGCTTGAGCTGGGCCTGCAGCGCGTTGGCGGCGGCCTCGATCGCGCCGCGCGCGTTGAGCCGCGCCACCACGTCGTCCTTCGACACGGGCTGGCCCTCGGCCACGTACAGGTCCACCAGCTCGCCATCGACCGGCGCGTAGAAGCGCCGCACCTCTGACTCGGGCGCCAGCGTGCCCTGCGCGGTGACGATCACGTCCGCATGCCCGAAGAACGACCACAGCAGCGCGCACAGCACCAGCACGCCGGTGACGACCACGGTCAGCAGCGTCAGCCGGCGGGGCTCGGCGCTGAGCAGCGCGATGCCCTCGGCGCTGTGGTCTTCCAGCGCCTCGTTCAGCGGCCGCAGCCGGTTGTCGCGGTTGTCGTCCTTCATGGCGTGCTCCCCGGCGCGGCCTGGGCGCCCGGCTTGGCCGCGGTGGTGGTGCCGTCGCCGGGCCGGTCGTCGGGACGGGTGTCCGGGCGCGCCTCGGGCGGGCTGCCCTCGCCCACCAGCGCGAGCTTGGTCTTCAGCACGGCCGGGTCCAGCACCATGCGCAGGTCGTTGAGCGCGCGGCGCTGGGCGTCGATCTCGGCCTGGATGTCGTCGCGCACCTTGCTCCACTGCGCGGTGTCGTCGATCCGCAGCTGCGCGTAGATCCGCAGCCCCTGCCGCGCGTCTTCCTGCGCGTCGGCCAGCAGCTTCGCCTGCGCGCGGAACCTGGCCGATACCCCCGCTTCCAGCCGCTGCTCGCCAGCGATCAGGCCGTTGTTGCGGTACTGGCGCCAGCCGGTGGCCGCGCGGTTCAGCAACTGGTTGGCGCGCCGCAGCGCGGCGTCGCGGATGCCGTTGACGTCGGCGTCGATGGCCTTGGCGAAGAATGCATCGCTCCGGGGGTCCAGCGACGCATAGAACGCCAGGAGCTGGCTGTCGTAGCCCGGCGTCCCGCGCGCGGCCCGCACGGCGGCGTACTGGGCCAGCACCTGTTCCTTGTGCGCGGCATCGCGCGCCACGTCGGCCGCCCAGGGGCCGGCGGACACCGCCTTGAGCGCCGCGATGGCGGCCTCGCCGTTGCCCTGCTCCCACGCCTTGCTGGCCGTGACGTACTGCTTCTGCACGTCGTCGCCGGGCAACTGCGTCGCCTTGAGCTTCTGGTAGGCGGCCTCGAACGGCGGCGTCTGGAAGCGCGCCTGCTGCATCTGCGCCACCAGCGGGCCGGGCGCGCGGTCGCGCAGCGCCACGATCATCGCGGTGTACTGGCCCAGGTCGCGCTCCACGCGATCCAGCCCGGCCAGCCGCGGATACTTCTCCTTGTACTCGGCCAGCATCGGCTGCAGCGCCTCGGGCCGCTCGCGCGACAGCTCGCGGGCGATGGCCGCGTTGAGCCGGTCGATGGCGGCCAGGAACACCGATTCGTCGTTCTGCAGCCGCCGCAGGTCGCTCATCGCCCGCGCATAGGTGTCGCGGAACGGCGGCACGTCATTGGCGATGCGGTTCAGCAGCCGCTGGTGCGACGCGGTGTCGGCCTCCCAGCGCCGCAGCAGGTCGCGGATACGGCCCTCGTCGCCGAACATGCGGATCGGCCCCTCGATGCCGCCGCGCCGCGCCACGTACTGCTCCACGTCGCCCACCCACGCCAGTTCGCCCACCAGCGCGCGGCCGTCGGCGTTGTGGCGGCTGCGCGCGCGCATCTCGTCCAGCACGGCCGCCGCACCGTCGAAGTCGGCGGCCTGGAGCCGGGCCACCCACTGCGGCACGTAGGCGCGCATCAGCGCCTGGGCGCCCAACGTCTGGTAGTGGGTGTCGTCGCCATGGCGGGACAGCACCTGGTCGGCCACCTCGGCCGCGCGCACGTACTTGCCCGCGTCGACCAGCGCCTGCAGCGAGCGGTCCGGCGCGCCGCGCCACCAGAGGTAGCCCCCGCCGATGGCCAGCGCCGCAATCAGCAGGATGGCCACGCGCGCCGCACGCTCCAGCTGGGCGCGGTCGCGGATGCCAAAGCTGCGCATCGCCTCAACCAGCATCATCGTCACGCGGCCGCGCCTGGGCGGGGCATGGGGCACGTCGCCGCTGTCGGGCAGCGCCTCCGGGTTGACCTCGTCCTCCTGCGCGGCCGGATAGTCCATGCAGAAGATGTCGAGGAAGGAATCGGCCGCGCCGACGAACGTGGTCTTGTCGGGATCGGCATCGATGGGCAGCGCCGCGTCGGCGGGGGCCGTGGACGGCGGCGGCACGATCGACGTCCGCGTGGCCGTGGCATCGGCGTCGGCCTCGCGCTCGATGCCCACGCGATAGACGAAATGGCTGCCGCCGAACGCCAGCACGTCGTCCGGCTCCAGCCGGATCGACTGGTCGCGCAGCCGCACCCCGTTGACGAACGTGCCGTTGGTGCTGCCCAGGTCCTCGATCCACGGCACGCCATGCTTCAGGTACACGTGCGCGTGGCGGCGCGACAGGTAGTTGACCTGGTGCGGATAGGCGTCGCGGTAGCGGGCAAACGTCTCGTCGGCCTTGCTGACCAGGAACGGAAAGCCGGCGATGACCACGGGCTGCAGGCCCAGTTCGTCGCGCATCGGCGTGAGCGTGACGGCCACGCGCGGCGGCTCGGCATCGGCCTGGCGCGCATAGAGCCGCACGCGGTACGCCAGGCCCGCGCCGAAGCTGAGTTCGTCGCCATCGCGCAGCCGGGCCGGCTGCTGGGCCACGGCGTCGCCGTTGACGCGCGTGCCGTTCTTGCTCCCCAGGTCGGCCACGTAGACCGCGCCGTCCTCCGAGAAGATGCGCGCGTGGCGCCGCGACAGCACCGAGACGGCTTCCGTCGGATACGCGGCGAACGGCGCCTCGCCGCGGCCGATGGCGAACAGGTCCTCGTCGATACGGATCTCGCCCAGCTCGGGGCGGGACACCGGCATCAGCAGGACGTCGAACACCTGGCCCGCCTGTGGCGCCATGACCGGCACATCCATGAAGGGAGCTTCGTCGCGCGTCATGTTTCAACTGAGCCAACAGTGGGGCCTGTGGCGCGCAACCGCGAGCCGGCGCAGCGACGGGCGCCGCATGCGTCGGCAAAGGGGCGACAGGTCACGGGTAAGAACATAGTAGGCCACGCTCGGGGGGAGTCAATGCGCTGCGCCGCAGCGTTGCGCGCACGCACGCGCGGTGCGGGTTTCAGGGTTGAAACGCTTTGGACGCCGCTGCGGCTAACGCGCCGCCTTGGGTGCCGCCACGCCCGCCGGCGCGGGCGCGCTGGGGGCGCCATCGGCCCCGGCATCGGCCGCCGCGTTGCGCACCGCTACGTCGGGCCAGCCGCCGCCGAGTGCCTTGTACAGCGTGACGGTGTCGGCCAGGATTTGTTGGTGGGCGGCCAACAACGACTGCTCGGCGGCCAGCAGCGAGCGCTCGGACTCGAACACGTCGAGCTGGGACGCGATGCCCTCGCGCGCCTGGGCCTCGATCTGCCTGCCCACCACGCGCAGCTGGTTCACCTGCTGCTGCAGCTCGATGCGCTGCTGCTTGTGGGCGTCGACGTTGACCAGCGCGCTCTCCACTTCCTCGAACGCGGTCATCACGGTGCGGCCGTACTCGTTCTCGACCACGCCGACGTTGGCCTCGGTCGTCTTCACGCGGGCGCGCACGTTGGGGTCCAGCATCGGAAGGTTGATGCTAGGCATGAAGCCGAACGTGAACGACTTCATCAGGTCTGACAGCGCAAAGCTGGCCGTGCCGCCGCGCGCGGTCAGGCTGATGCTGGGTAGCTGCGCCAGCCGCGCCTGGCCCACGAGGTTGTAGGCGGCCAGCACGCGGTATTCGGCGGCGACGATGTCGGGCCGGCGCGCCAGCAACTGCGACGGCAGCCCGGCCGGCACCGCGGGCAGGTTCACGCGCTCCTGCAGCTTGCCCGGCGGCACTCGCAGCTCACCGGCCGGCACGCCGACCAGCGTGGCCAGCGCGTTCTCGGCCACGTCACGCGAGCGGCGCAACTCCAGCAAGTCCTTGGTCAGCCGGTTGATCTCCGCCTGCTGCTGCATCACGCGGATCTGCGGCAGCAGGCCGTTGGCCAGCATTGCCTTGTAGGTCGCCAGGATGTCGTTGTTGCGCGCGAGCGTCTGGCGCTGCTGCGCAAGCTGTTCGTCGAGCAGGAGGATCGTGAAGTACGTGATCGACACGTCAGAGACCAGCGACAGGTAGCCGGCCCGCCAGTCGGCCTCGGTGGCGCGGAATTCGGCGGTCTGTGCCTGCACGCCTTTCTCGACCTTGCCCCAGACGTCGATGTCCCAGTTCACGGTGCCGCCCAGGTTGTAGGTCTTCGACACGGCCTGCCCGGTCGTCTTCGTCACATCGACGCCGGCGCCGATGTCAAACACCGGCAGCGCGCCGGCCCGCGCCTCGGCGATCTGGGCGCCTGCCACGCGGATGCGCGCCGCCAGCACCTTGATGTCGTAGTTGCCGGACAGCGCGCGGGCCACAAGCTGGTCCAGGTAGGGGTCGCCAAACGCCTGCCACCAGTTCGGCACGATGGTTTCCGTCGGCGACACGGTGACCGCTGCATTGCCGGCGCGGTCGCCTGTCCACGCGGCCTTGGCCGGCGTCTCGGGCCGCTGGTACGTGAGGGGCCGGAAATCGGCGCAGCCGGCCAGCGTGGCGATCACGATGGCGATGCCGGAGACCCGGAGAAGGCTGCGCGGCGCAAAGGCTAGGGCATTCACGATGGCTTCCTGCTGGGAGCGCCAGCGGACCGTGGCAGGACGTCCTGGCGTTCGATCTGTATTGTGGGTCGGCATGCGGCAGACGCCAACCTCGGCTTGCGTGCCCGGCGCGCGGAACACGCGGGCAAAAAAAGCGCCGGGGCGGAGGTGTCCCCAGCGCAAGCTCCCCGGGCGGCCGGCGTCGAAGCCGATGAACTGGCCTGCGACGCCGCTGCCGCCTGAACCGGTACGAATATCAGGCGTTGTTCTGGGCGTACTGGTTCGTCGTCACGCTGTTGCGCATATGGTCCTGGAAGGCCGAGCCGTTGCCGAAGTAGTTGCCTACCTCCTGCATCTGCTGGTTCTGCTGCGTGACCGTCTTGTGCGATTCGAACGACAGGCTCACGGGCGTGAAGATCGACGTACGCGGCGCAAACACGGTGCCGCCACGCACGGCGTGCAGCGCCTTGGCGTCGAGGGTTGCGGTCGAGGACAGGTCACGGATGATCAGCTTGGTCATGATGGTCTCCTGGAAAGGAAGGTCACTGCGTTTCAGGTGGTGAGCATCGGGTTGGTGTCGCGCTCGGACTGGATATCGCAGCAAGCGTGCCAAGGGGTGGGCGTGGAGGGATGAAAGGCTGGGAAGGCTTGTGGGGCAAGGGATTGGGGGTGGCGGGGCGGTTTGCGGGCGCTGTTCGTGGGCCGTCGAGTGTTGGATCCGGTCCAACTAGTCTCTCCCGCACTGTCGGTTCGCTCCCCTCTCCCGCAACGCGGGAGAGGGGCCGGGGGAGAGGGCGTGGCGTGTCTGCTTGCCGATCAACGTCGTAACTTGAGCCGCTGACCCTCTCCCCCAACCCCTCTCCCGCAGGCGGGAGAGGGGAGCAAACCACCGGCAAGCTCGTTAAAAAAAAACGGCGCACATCGCTGTGCGCCGCGTGGCGCCGGGCCGGACCGCCCCGTCCTGGCGCGCCTAGCTCTGGGCCGGTCATCTCACATAGATCGTGATCTTCTTCGAGTAGACCGGCGGGTTGGTCGGGATGTGCTTCTCGTCGCCCATCAGCAGTTGCAGCGTGTGCTTGCCCGGCGGCAGCTCGATGGTGGTCTCTGTCTCGCCGGCGCCGAAGTGCAGGTGATTGCGGTCGTTGGGAATCTCCTTGTCCAGCGGCGGCAGGTCCACGTCGATCAGCAGGTGGTGGTGGCCCGTGTTCGGGAACTTGACGTCCTTGGGCGCCACGCCCATGTTGCGCAGGCCAAACCAGACCTTGATCGGCTTGCCGGCCGGCATGGTCTGGTTGTTGTTCGGGTAGCCGATGTAGAGGTAGGCGTTCCGGGGCGCCGGCGTGGGTCCCGTGCCCTTGGCGGCCGCGGGGGCCGAGGCGTGGTCGGCGTGCGCCGCTGGCGCCGAGGCGTCGGCGGCCTGCACGCGCGATGACGGCACGGCGACGGCCAGCGCCGCCAGTCCCGCGATGAACATCGGTCTGAGATGGGTCATGGCTCTCCCCGTTCGCACCTGTGTGCGCTAGCGCACGGTGATCGTGATCTTCCTGGAGTAAATCGGCGGATCGAACGGAACGTGCTTGCTGTCGCCAAGCAGAAGCTGCAGCGTGTGCTTGCCCGGTGGCAGTTCGATGCGCGCGTCCGTCTCGCCGGCGCCGAAGTGCAGGTGATTGCGGTCGTTCGGGATTTCCTTGTCCAGCGGCGGCAGTTCGGCGTCGATGAGCAGGTGGTGGTGGCCGCAGTTGGGCCGCTCAATGCCCTTGGGGCAGATGCCCATGCCCTTGAGGCCCATGCGGACCCAGAGCCGGCCGCCGTCGATGACCGCGCCGTCGCCCGGCCAGATAATGTAGGTCTCGGCGCCTTTCGGGGCCGCCGTCAGCGGTATGGCGAGCGTGGTCCAGCTGGCCAGGAACGCAGCGGCGAGCGCGCGCTGCAGGGATCGTCTGGACATGGCGGCTCCTCCCGGAGATCTGTCCGCTGCACACGGTCCCCCGCGCGGGAGCGGATTCTTGGTGGATGTTCTTGATGCGCTCGGCGATGTGTCCTACAGCGTAGGTCGGAAGGCCCCAAAAAGCGAACTTTCACGCCACAAGCGCTGTGCTATCTTGAAACGGCCGGTACCGCGTCACGGCAACTCCACACCGCACGCCGCGGCGATCCTGAAGGGGGTGAATATGTGGCGGAAAGCATTTGTCGTGGCGCTGCTGGCGTTGGGCGCGGGGGTGGATGGCGACGGCCGGCACTGGGCCGCCGTGGCCACGGATGCGCTGGTACCCCCGGCCCGCGCGGGCATCCTGCCCAAGAACAGCGACGAGCAGTACGAGCTGTCGTTCTGGGATTCGATCAAGAACAGCACCTACGCCGCCGACTACGAGGCGTACCTGAAGCAGTACCCGAACGGCCGCTTCGCGGCGCTGGCCAAGACGCGGCTCGAACGGATCCGCGCGGCCACGCCGGCACAGCCCGCACCGGCACCTGCGCCAGCGCCGGCCGCCAAGGCGGAACCGAAACCCGAGGCCAGGGCGGAAACCAGGGCGGAAGCCACCAAGCCGCCGCCAGCCGCCAAACCCGCCCCCACCCCGCCTCCGTCCGCCAGCGGCCAGCCGCGCACACGCGCGGGCGGCGCGATCTCGCAGGGCACCATCACCTATCCCGCCGAGGGCAAGGAAGCGCCCGCCGCCGGCGCGGCGCGTCCGGCCGAGGCCAAGGGCGGCGAGTCGCGCGACTGTCCGCAGTGTCCCGTGATGGTCAGCCTGAACCCGGGCGCGTTCACGATGGGCAGCAGCACCAGCGACCCCGCCGAGCGCCCGCCGCACCAGGTGAACGTGGGCCGCCCGTTCGCCATCGGCAAGTACGAGGTCACCGTCGAGCAATGGAATGCCTGCGCCGACGCCAACGCCTGCCCGCGCATTGCCACCAACCCCGCCGACGCGCGCAACGCGCCGGTGCGTGACATCAGCTGGGACGACGCGCAGCAGTACGTCGCGTGGCTGTCGAAGACCACCGGCAAGCCCTACCGGTTGCCCACCGAGGCCGAATGGGAATACGCGGCGCGCGGCGGTACCAGTACCGCGTTCTGGTGGGGCGACAAGATGAGCAAGGGCAACGCCAACTGCAAGGACTGCGGCGACCCGTGGAGCGATGCCGCGCCGGCCAACGTGGGATCGTTCGCGGCCAACCCGTACGGCCTGCACGACATGAACGGCAGCGTCTGGGAATGGGTGGCCGACTGCTGGCACAGCTCGTACAAGAACGCGCCCACCGACGGCCGCGCCTGGGACGAACCGGCCTGCACGGCGCGCGTGATCCGCGGCGGGTCGTGGCGCGAGGGCGCCAGCTACATGGTGTCGTCCACGCGGTTCAAGTACAGCACCAGCGTGCGGCAGTCCCAGAACGGATTCCGCGTGGTGCGCGACGCCCGGTAGCCGGCCCGGCCCCTATTTGGCGCGCGTCGAGATCTGCACGATGTCGGCGCTGATCTTCTCGCGCCCGTGCTTGCTGGCCATCTGCGCCAGCGGCTTTTCCAGCGCGCGCAGGTAGTCTTGCCGCGTCTCCACCTCGGGCCGGCGCGCCGGGAACAGCGGCGCCGGCGTGGTCAGCAGCACCACCAGTTCCGTGCCGAATGGCTTCGAGATGACCCAGTCGCCGCTGTCGCCCACCGTGGCGCTGTAGCTGGCCGGCGCCTGGTTGCCCTGGACGCGTCCGCTGGGCACCAGGTGCGCCACCTTGCCGTCGGCCGCGAAATAGTCGACGTAGACATACGATTCGTGCGGCGGCGTGTTGACATCGAGCACCAGCGGCGTGCCCTCGGTCAGCTGCGTGCCGCCACGCGTGCGCAGCAGCGCGCCGGACTTGTCGGCGGCCTTGTCCCCCACTCCCGCCCGCTGGCCGCCCGACCAGTACGGCGCGACCAGCCGCACCACATCGCACTTGTCGGCGGTCAGCGGCGCGGCGTCCAGCTTCAGCGTCTTCACGCCGGGCAGCTTGCCGAGCTTGTCGCGCAGGCCCGCCAGCGCCGAATCGGCCACGTAGCCGTCCACCGCCAGCGTGTTGCCTTCGATGTTCGCGTGCAGCAGCGCGCACGGCGTGGCGGCGATGACCTGAGCCACGGCCTCGGGCTTGAGCGGCACGGCCTCGGGCACGGCCGGTTCGCGCACAGCGGGCGCCGCAGCCTGGGGCGGCGGGCGCGCGGCATCGGGCGACGGCTGGTGGCTGCGCCAGAAGTAGACCAGCACGCCCGTGGCCAGCGCCACGCCGGCAATGACGCTGCCGGCGATCACGGGCAGCCCCGTGCCCACGCTCTGCGGCTCGGCGCCCAGCCCGGCCAGGAACTGCTTGACCGTCGGCGTGCGCGTGGCGCGATCGAGCGAAAGCGCCTGGCGCAACACCTTCCACTGCCCGCGCGACAGCGTGCGCGGCTGCACGGGCTTCAGGTTTTTCGCGCGGGCCTCGGTGGCCGACACGCGGTTGTACGGATGCCTGCCGGTCAGCAGTTCGTAGCTGACGCAGGCCAGCGCGTAGATGTCGTCACGCGGATCGGGCTCGCGGTGCTCGAACATCTCGGGGCTGGCGTAGGCCGGCGTCATGCCGCCGAGCGAGCCGGGATCGAACACGGTCTGGTCGGCGTCGTCGGCTGGCTGCTGGAAGCCGCGCGCGATGCCGAAGTCGATCACCTTGACCTCGCCGCGGTCGGTCAGGAACACGTTGGCGGGCTTGAAATCGCAATGGACGAAGCCGCGCTCGTGCGCGTAGGCCAGCGCGCTGCCCATGCCGACGATGATCGGCATCGCCTTGATGTACGGCAGGCCCTGGAATTCCGGCGAGCGCAGCACGCGGTTCAGCGACTTGCCCTGCAGGTATTCCATGGTCAGGAAGACCGTCGGGCCATCGCGGTCGAAGTCGTAGACGGTGACGATGTTGCGGTGGGCGAGCTGCTGGGCCTTGCGCGCCTCGCGCTGGAGCGCGATCAGCGATTTCGGATGGCCGCTGAACTGCATGTTCAGCACCTTGATGGCGATGTACGGCTTGCGGTCCGACGCCTCCAGCTTGCGCAGGTCCAGCGCCTTGTAGACCGTGCCCATGCCGCCCACGCCCAGGCATTCCTCCAGCACGAAGCGGCCGTTCAGCGTGTCGCCCACGCCCTTGGTGGGCCCGGACGGCACATGGCCGCCCGTGAACAGCGCGCCGTGGCTGCCGCCCGTGCCACCGGTGGTGCCCGTGGTGCCGCCGGTGCCCGTGCTGCCCGTGGCCACGCCGCCCGGCGCCGCCGCGCCGTAGCCGGCCAGGTCGGGCTCGATGCGGGTTTCCTCGCCGGGGCCGGGCGGCGCGTGCCGCACGTCGCCCATCGGGTCGAACTGCGTGGACAGGTGCGAGTCGATGCGATGCAGCACCTCGGCATAGACGGCCGGGGGCAATGGAAAGCGCGTGTGTTCCTCGGCGAGCACGCGCGCGAACTGGGTCGAGTCGGTCTGATCGTCCTTGAGGGCCAGATCCACCGATGCAAGGAATTCGTCGCGGCTCATGCTGCCGCGCTGGAAATCCCGTATGAGTTCGGTCAGGCTGGACATCCGGTGCATCCCGACGAGTGGTGGCCGAGGGTGGCCAACTGGCCGCGCCCTCATGGGCGCAACCGTTGCATCACGGCACGTTGCCTTCGATGGATACTAGTGCGCACTCCGGCCATCCGCAATGCCGCCCTGCCCGGCCGCGCACGCCCCGGCGTTGCCCCCGCGCCGACACCCGACACCATTCTGTTGGCGCGGCCCCACCACCGGCCCGGCCCGCGCGTAGCCCGCACCCCATCGCACGACCCGCCCCGCAGCCCGCAAACCGTTGCGGCACAAGGCTCGCCGGCTTTTCACGCCGCGCCGGGCCCGCGCTGGCACGCTTGCTGCGATATCTGGTCCGAGCGCGACACCAACCCGATGCTCATCACCTGACCCGAAGCACCCCTTCCTCTCAAGGAGACCATCATGACCACGCTGACCATCAAGGACCTGTCCTCCACCGAAACCCTCGACGCCCGCGCCTGCCGTGCCGTGCGCGGCGGCATCGCCATCCTGCCCGTCACCACGGTCTACAGCCCGTTCAAGCTGTCGATCGACAAGGTGTTCACGGTCAACCAGTCGAACCAGCAGATGCAGCAGGTGGGCAACTACTTCGGCAACGGCTCCGCCTTCCAGGAAAACATGCACAACACGGTGACGACGAACCAGTACGCGCAGAACAACGTGTACCACCCGGCCTGAGCCCCTGGCCACGCCACCGCACAGCTTTTACCCAGACCCACGCACCACACCACCCGCTAGGAGACTGCCATGAGCACCCTGACCATCCTCGACCTGTCCAGCACCGCCACCCTCGAAGCCACCCGCATGAAGTCCGTGCGCGGCGGCCTGGGCCTGATCGCCCCGTGGACCAGCGTCTACGCCCCCGTGAAGCTGTCGTTCGACTCGCACGTGAAGATCGACCAGCAGAACCAGCAGATGCAGGAGGTAGGCAACTACTTCGGCAACGGCTCGGCGTTCCAGGACCACCTGTCGAACACCGTGCGCACGAACCAGTACGCGCAGAACAACGCCTGAGTCAGCCGCCGGCCGGACGGGCGCCGCCCGCAGGCGCCCGCCCGGCGGCCCGCACCCACCGCACTTGCATCAGGAGTCCACCATGTCATCGATCATCGTCCGCGACCTTGCCGTCAGCAAGGACCTCGACCAGCAGTCGCTGTGCGCCATCCGTGGCGGCGCCGACTGGTTCGGCAAGATTGCCGCAGCCGGCCCGCTGGTGAACATCAACATCAACCAGAGCGTGCAGCAGTTGCAGCAGGTGAACGTTGCCGCCTTCAACAACAACAAGATCGTCGGCGTCGACCTGGGCAACCTTGCGCTCAACGTCAAGCCGACGCAATGGGGCGGCAACCTGGCCGTGGCCTGAACGCCGCGCCAGGCAGGGGCCTGCCACGTGCCCGGCGCATGCGGCAGCACCCCTCGCCTATACTGAATCGGGCCCGCGCCTGCCCCGGCGCCGCCCGACCGGCGCCGTTGCGGCCGGCCGTGGCAAGGCCCGCTCGCTGGAGAACGCCATGGCAGTCATCGTCATCAAGGATTTGTCGGAGAACATGGACCTCGACCGCGAGGCCATGACCGCCATCATCGGCGGCGCGCGGCTGGCCGGCAGCTATCGCTGGCAGGCACACCGGCGCCAGCCGCTGGCGCGGTTGATCCAGTATCCGGAAGGTTTTCCCGGCATATCGCAGGTTGCAGGGCAGGAACGGGAGACCGGGCGCACGCGCAAGTAGGGCCGCAATCCGGGCCCCATCGGCTGCGCGCGACGCCAGGTCGCTAAAAAGAAGAAGCCCGCCAAGCAATTGGCGGGCTTTGGCTGCGGACGGGCCCGGACCTCCTGGGTCTGCGTCGCCGGCGGCTTCCGGTCATTCCGGTGCCACGCAGGTTGCCCCATGGTTCCGCCCATGACGCGGACGCCCATCCGGACCACCCGGACAGTCGAAGGAAACCTGGCCATGGCATGCATGACCGCAATGCCGGCGCCGAGTGGCAAGCGAACCTTGCCAAAGGCAGGATCAGCGGGACTGTGGAACGTCCGCCCCGTGCGGGCAGGCAAGCCCGCGCTCTGGAGTATAGGCAGCGGTCCCCCACATGCAAGCGGCTTCGGCCGGCCCGGGCGGCGGGCCGCCATTTACGTTTGATTACGTTTTCAACGGCCGCGCGCTTGCGCACCGCAACAAAAAACTCGGGGTTCTGCTATACTCCGCGCCGTGAGTTTCGCACTGTGAGTTCCGCACCGCGCCCCCGGCACCCTGCCGTGGCGTATCCGCTACCTCCCAAGATCTGCTCCCTGCCTCTGTCATCACACGATGTTCCGACAGGTGCCTGGCCAGAACGCACCGCTCACCTGACGTCGCCTCGTCTCCGATCCTGATAACAGCCTGTCATTGTTGAGCTGTTTGCCTGCCAGGGATTTTCGGCCGGTTAGCATTTTCCAGCCGCCCCCTGCCTGCCGCCGTATTGCCAGCTGAGTCTGTCGAACGGCCTACCGATTGGCGCCGAAGCCTTTTTAAGACTTTGCACTTGCGCCCACCCCTTTGCGCACACTGCCCGGGGGTGCCATGCATTTTTATTACGTACGACATGACCCAGCACGAAGATTTCCGTGCGGAGCAGCCTTTTGCTTCCGCCGCCGACGCCACTGCCACGCCCGCCGCTGCCGTGAGCCCGCTCGACAAGCTCGACGCCCTGCTCAACGCCGATGCAGCACCGGCCGCGCCGGCGTCGCCGGCTCCGGAAAGCGGTTTCGCAAATCTCGGCCTTGACGCCGCCATCCTGCGCGCCCTGGCCGAAGCCAACTACAACAACCCCACCCCGGTACAGGCCCAGGCGATTCCCGCCTTCCTGGCCGGCCGCGACCTGCTGGTGTCCAGCCAGACCGGTTCGGGCAAGACCGCCGCGTTCATGCTGCCGGCGATCCAGCGCATCAGCGAAAAGCCGGCGCCGAATCGTCCCAGCGAGCCCGCCAAGCGCATGAAGGGCAAGCGCCCCCGCCCGGCCGCGGCCCAGCCGTCGCTGCTGGTGCTGACGCCGACGCGCGAACTGGCCCTGCAGGTGACCGAGGCCGCCGCCAAGTACGGCCGCCACCTGCGCCGTATTGTCTGCGCCAGCATCCTGGGCGGCATGCCCTACCCGAAGCAGCTCGCCATGCTGTCGCGCATGCCGGACATCCTCGTGGCCACGCCGGGCCGCCTGCTCGACCATATCGAAGCCGGCCGCATCGACCTGTCCGCACTGGACATGCTGGTGTTCGACGAAGCCGACCGCATGCTGGACATGGGCTTTGCCGATGACATCGACGCCATCGTGGCCGCCACGCCGGCGTCGCGCCAGACGCTGATGTTCTCGGCCACGCTGGACGCCCGCATCGCCCAGCTTGCGTCGCGCCAGCTGAAGGACCCGCAGCGCATCGAGATCGCCGCCGCGCGCGCCGACCACAGCAACATCGAACAGCGCCTGCACTTCACCGACGACATGTCGCACAAGGAACGCCTGCTCGACCACCTGCTGCGCGACTCGTCGCTCAAGCAGGCCATCGTCTTCACGGCCACCAAGCGCGATGCCGACTCGCTGGCCGAGCGCCTGTCCGACACCGGCTTTGCCGCCGGCGCCCTGCACGGCGACATGACCCAGGGCGCGCGCAACCGCACGCTGACGGCCCTGCGCCGCGGCAACCTGCGCGTGCTCGTGGCCACCGACGTGGCCGCGCGCGGCATCGACGTGCCCGACATCACCCACGTGGTGAACTTCGACCTGCCCAAGCAGGCCGAGGACTACGTGCACCGCATCGGTCGTACCGGCCGTGCCGGCCGCTCGGGCATCGCCATCAACCTGGTGAACCACGGCGACATGTTCCAGTGGCGCCGCATCGAGCGCTTCACCAACCATCGCATCGACGCGTCGGTGATCGAAGGTCTGGAACCGCGCCGCACGCCCAAGCCGCGTTCGAACTTCGGCGGCAAGCCGGGCGGCGGCCGTGACGGCTTCCGTGGCAACGGCGGCGGTGGCTACCGTGGCGGCAACAGCGGTGGCGGCTATCGTGGCAACCGTGAAGGCGGCGAGCGCAGCTTTGGCGACCGCAGCTTCGGCGGCGGCGAGCGCAAGTTCGGCGGCGAAAACCGCGGCTTCGGCGATCGTGGCGAGCAACGCGGCTTTGGCGGCGAGAACCGTGGCTTCGGCGATCGCGGCGAGCAACGCGGCTTCGGCGACCGTGGCACCGGCGGCTATCGCGGCCAGGGCCAAGGTCAGGGTCAAGGCCAGCAGCAACGCAGCTTTGGCGGCGAGCGCAGCTTTGGTGGCGAACGCAGCTTTGGCCAGCGCGACGGCAACCGTGGTGGCTTCGGCAACCGCGAAGGCGGCCAGCGCGACGGCAATCGCGGCAGCTTCGGCGGCGAGCGCAGCTTTGGCGACCGCAAGTTCGGCGACCGCGGCGGCTTTGGCGGCCAGCGCAACGGCAACAGCCGCTCGCGCTACGAGCGCTGATCGATCAGGCTGGAAATGAAAAAGGCACCTTCGGGTGCCTTTTTTTGTGGCTGCGCTTGCATCCTCACACCGCGCAAGTCCTGAATCCAACGAACGACACGTCGTCCTCGGGCAGCAGTGCCGTACGGGCGCGGACGTGGCGCAGGCGGGCGGGGCTGGCGAACGAGACGCCGCGCACGGCCTGGTGGGTGCCGAAGCGGCCGATGATCTCGCCGTCGGTGGGTTCGGCGGCAAAGCCCAGGTAGGGCTCGTACGGGGTGGCGGTCCATTCGCGCAGCGCGCCCCATTGCAGGCCGCGGTTCTGCGTGGCGGCCAGTTCCCACTCCACCTCCTGCGGCAGGCGGCGGCCGGCCCAGACGCACCACGCCTGCGCCTCGAACAGCGTCACGTGGCGCACCGGTTCATCGGGATTGAGCGTGCGTTCGGTACCAAAGCGCGTGTTGACCCAGCTACGGCTGACCGCGTGGCGCAGCCAGTAGCGCGGCGCCGAGCGCTCCTGTGTCATCAGCCACTGGCGGCCGGCGGCCGACCAGTACGACGGATGCTCGTAGCCGCGGTCTTCCACGAATTCCAGGAACTGGGCGTTGGTCACCAGCGCCGCGTCGATCTCGAACGCCGGCACGTAGACCTTCTGCGCGGGACGCTCGTCGGGCCAGGCAAAGCCGTCGGCATCGGGCCAGCCCTGCGTGAAGTTGCCGCCCGGGAAATGCAGCGTGCCGGCCGACGACACCGACACCCCCGGCACGATTGCCGCCGGTTCCACGGGCGCCATTTCCAGCGCCTGCAGCAGCGTGGCGACGGTTTCGCCCTGCACGTCCTCGTAATGCAGCGCGCGGCGGAACGCGTACAGCGTGTCGTCGTTGTCGTCGGGCAGCAGCGCGATGCGGCGCAGCAGGCCGTCCAGCACGCGCGTGGCGTACTGCTTGACCACGGCCACGTCGGGCAGCGCGATTTCCCAGCGCTCGTCCGGGCCAATGCGCTCGGGGTCGAACCATTCGTCGGCGCCATCCAGCAGCGATGGCTCGCTGGCCACCGGCAGGCGGATGCCGCCCTGCTCCAGGTGCCGCACGCCGCGCAGACACCACCATTCGGCGTGCCAGGCGATATTGCCGAGCGTCCACAACGGCGGGTTGCCATCGTACTGGCGCGGCACGGCCCAGCCCTTGCGGGTCTGGCCGAAGGCACCCAGCCACGCCAGCGTGCGGTTGCGCGATTCCACCAGCGCCTGCGCCAATCCCTCGCGCGGCAGCCGGCGCGCGTCGGGCCACGCCGCAGTGCCGCCGTTGAAATGGAGATCGGGAAGCATGGAGAAGCCGCTCATCGGGACGTCCGTGTCAGAGGGGTGAACGAAATCGCCGGCGCCAGGCCGGCTGCGCGCATTATGACACCGCGCGCCGGACCGTTCCGGCGCGCGCCGTTTCACCCTGCCGGCGGCGCGGCTACCCCGCCGGCCGCGCCACCGTCAGCCGCGTGCGTGGAACACGGCGAACCAGCCGCGCGGATCGGTCCAGCTCACGGGGTCGGTAAAGCCGGCGGCCTCCAGCAGGATCGCAAAATCCTCGGGCCGGTACTTGTGCGAATCCTCGGTGTGGATGCGCTCGCCGGCTGCAAAGCGCCGCTCGCCGCCGGGCCAGCGCACGGTCACGTCGCGCAGGGCCTCCAGGTGCATCTGGATGCGCGACGCCTGCGTGTCGAACGTGGCCGCGTGCCGCCAGTCGTCGATCGCAAAGTCGCTGCCGACGATGCGGTTCACGTTGCGCAGCACGTTGCGGTTGAACGCGGCGGTCACGCCCAGCGCATCGTCATAGGCGGCCACCAGCGTGTCGGCCGGCTTGAACAGGTCCACGCCGATCAGCACGCCGTCGCCGGCGCTGGTGGCGGCGCGCAGCCGCTGCAGCAGCGCCAGCGCCTCGATCGGCGTGAAATTGCCGATGCTGGAACCGGGATAGAAGAACAGGCGCCGGCCGCGCCGGACGCTCGGCGGCAGGTCCAGCGGCGCGCACAGGTCGGCGCCCAGGCCCAGCATCGGGATATGCGGGTGCTGCTGCTGCAGCCCGTTCAGCGTGCCGCGCAGGAAATCGACGGAAATGTCGACGGCCACGTACTGGGCCGGCTGCAGGCTCGGGAACAGCCGCGCGGCCTTCTGGCAGTTGCCGGCGCCCAGATCGATCAGCACGCAGCCGCTGCCGGCGCGGGCCGCGATGGCCGGGGCGGCCGTGGCGAAGATCGACGCCTCGGTGCGCGTGGGATAGTACTCGGGCAGGTCCGTGATGGCTTCGAACAGCCGGGAGCCCAGCACGTCGTAGAAGAACTTGGGGCTGATGCGGGCGGGGCTGCCGCTCAGGTCCTCGGCAATCTCGGTGCGCAGCGCGCCGCTGTCCTCGCGGTACTGCTGCACGAATTCGGGCTGCAGGCCGGCACGGGCATGGCCGTTGCCAACGACGATGCGCGGCTCGGGCGCGATCTCGGGCGTGGCGTGGCCGTTCTGGCGGTGGGGGGCGTTGTTGCGGGAGGTGGGGCGGGAGGTCTGGGTGTCGGGCGTCTGGAGCGTAGTGGAGGCCGGCATGACGTTTCCTTGTTGTCTGGGCACTACGGTGAATCCCTCTCTGCAAACCCGCACGGACGCGTCAGGTCGGTGCGGCTGGGCCGGGATGCGCGCCTGTCCGGTCTGGCGCACATCTTCCGGGCCAATCTTCATAGCATAGGTGCATATGCTTATACCTGCGTGACACGTTGCATCACTTTACAAACTGCCGCACGGCGCTCATGTCTGATCCTGAATACATACAAACCCCACCCCGGCAGCGCAACATTTTTCATCGGAGTTCCCTTATAATCGCGTCCAACGTGCTGGCCGGAAGCATCCGGTCATCACGCATCCCTTCCAGAAAGGGAAGTTAAAGGGGAGTAGCTTGGGGGCATCGAATGCCCTTAGCACAATCGTCATTCCGAGACGTCCGCACGTCTCCGGTTGTGCTGACCCTGGCGCGCATTCCGCGCCAGCCAGTCGAGCAAGACCTTTGCACACCTGGTTTCTACGGTTTGCAAAGGCGGCCCCATCCCGCTTCGGCGCGCTTCCGCAGATCCCAGGTGCAACAAGAAACCTTGCCGGCCATTGGCCAGCATTTTTGGCACCTTAGGAGCGTACATGGAGTGGTTTACCGATCTGTTCACGATGCAGTTCCTGACAGCGTTGCTGTCGATCGTCGTCATCGACCTGGTCCTGGCGGGCGACAACGCCATCGTGATCGCGCTGGCGGCGCGTAACCTGCCGCCCCACCTGCAGAAGAAAGCCATCGTCTGGGGCACCGTCGGTGCCGTGGTGGTGCGTTCGGCGATGACCATCGGCGTGGTCTGGCTGCTGAAGATCCCCGGCCTGCTGCTCGTGGGCGGCCTGGCGCTGGTCTGGATCGCCTACAAGCTGCTGGCCGCCGAGGAAGACGGCGACGAGCACGGCTCCGGTGCCAATACGCTGGTCGGTGCCATGAAGACGATCATCATCGCCGACGCCGTGATGGGCGTGGACAACGTGCTGGCCGTGGCCGGCGCCGCGCACGGCAGCTTCCTGCTCGTGGTGCTGGGCCTGCTGATCAGCATCCCCATCGTGGTCTGGGGTTCCAGCCTGGTGCTCAAGCTGATGGCCCGCTTCCCGGCCGTGATCTTCATCGGCGCTGGCGTGCTGGCCTTCACCGCAGTCAAGATGGTGCTGCACGAGCCGCTGACCAAGGCCTGGTTCGAAAGCCAGCCCGTGGTCTACTGGGGCCTGTACGTGGTGATCATCGGCGGCGTGCTGGGTGCCGGCTACCTGACGCAGAAGCGTCGCGGCGAGCGCGAGGCCGCGCAGAAGCCGGTGGAAAGCCACTGACCGGCCTGTTCGCCTGACCGGAAAGCCGCCTTCGGGCGGCTTTCTGCTTTCAGGCTAGAATTCCCGCTTTGCGCCCCGGTGGCGCACGTCACATTCCCTTCCCCGCGCCGATGAAACAGTACCTCGACTTCATGCGCCATGTTTTCGAACACGGCACCGAAAAGTCCGACCGCACCGGCACCGGCACGCGCTCGGTGTTTGGCTACCAGATGCGCTTCGACCTGAACGAGGGCTTCCCGGTCGTCACCACCAAGAAACTGCACCTGAAGTCGATCATCCACGAACTGCTCTGGTTCCTGCAGGGTTCGACCAACATCCAGTACCTGAAGGAACACGGCGTCACGATCTGGGACGAGTGGGCCGACGCCAACGGCGAACTTTTTCCCGTCCGCTAAACCCTTTGTTCAGTACAAGCAGCTTCGGCTGCTTTTTTTGTCCTTGAAGTGTTTTATTTCCCTCCATAGACTGATGTTCAGTACGTCAGTACGAGGGTTTCATGGACATCTCTTGGACCACCTACGACAGTCACCTAGCGTTCCTCTTTGTTGACGAGCAGGAACGGATTATCGAGTTTCCGACTGAGTGGATGCGGTCCCAGGCCAAATCTGCAAAGAAACTGGCCGATGGGACCCAACATCGCTATGCAGAAAAGGTTCGCGACCTATGCAGGTTCCTTGGTCGACACCCAATCTATGGGCAGTGGCGTGTAGACGACGCCCTCCGGCGCATGAACAGAGTGATGCTCAACGAGTTCTATCGCTCACTTGAATCGCTCGGCCAAGGACCCGCCGCAGTTCGGCTTGCGGAAGTTGCCATCAAGGAATTCACGAACTGGTTAAACAGCGACGAAGCTAACTATGCCCACACGCGGCCACTTTATCCAGAGCACGCTCCCTTAATCACGCCCCCTCCCATAAAGAGAATCCCACGGTACTTGACAGAGCAACAGGTCATACAACTACTGTCAGGACTCCATTACGAAGCTCAGCGTCTAGTAGTTCACTTCGTCTATGACACGGGGCTGCGCATTTCCGAAGTGCCTAGAGTTCTTAAGTCGGACTTGCCGGACTGGAGACACTATCCCGACGGCATGATGTACTTCCCTCTATTAGTTAGAGGCTCGAAGGGTCGAGCCCGACAGTTGAAAGAACGTTACACGATAATCTCTCGTCCCTTACTTTCGCGCATTGCCAAGCATCACAATACCAAGAGCTATCTATTCAACTACGACTTCGACAACCACCGTAAGCCGGCATTACTGAATGTCTTTGGAGATGTTTGGACAGAGGACGCCATAGAATCGCTTTTGGTTCGCGCGAAAGTGCGCGCTAAACTAGACGACGCGAGTTGCCATCGATTGCGTCATGGAACAGCCTACTCCGTGTTGCGCAGCGACCATGGCAAAACCATGCTGGACAATCTGGTCATTACCCAAAAGATGCTCGGGCACGCCGATATTGGGACAACCGAGATTTACACCGCTATCCCAGCGCCGGTCCTTGCCAAGATTCGTAATGCATACGGCATCTCCGAAGCAAAGCCCCGATTCGAGGAAGCGCAGCAAATTTTTGACAAGACATATCTGCCAGAGAAGAAGGAACCACCTAAGAAGCGAATTGGGGTCGTTAATGGTGAATAAAACCGTCCCACTCCATCCGAACACGCACAATCACGTCCCCAAGCCTACAGCAGAAAACCCGTTTGTTCAGCTCGAATGGATTTTCGCGCTGCGACAGTCTCGAGTTCCGAGCGAAAGTGGTCAAGGCAACTACAGATACGCGCTCAAGTTCTACCTTAGATTTGCCCGAGAAAAATATGGCGAATCGCCTTTTATTTTGAAAGAGCGCTGGGGTCTACTCGCGATGGTGGTGTTCAAGACTTGGCTTCTCTCGCAAGAGAATGCGGACTCACCGCAACTTTCTAATCACACTGCTGTTGGAATCATGAGTGCCGTTCGGCAAGTCATGGCGGACGCTGTAACGTTGGACCTTACAGCGGAACGAGACATAATAAATGCCCCGATGGGGAGTGCTCAAAGCGCCACGGACAAAAATGCCCCATTCTCGGCAGACGAACTCGCATCCATTTTAGAAGCCGTCAAGACGGACTTCCATTATACGAATGCTGTCTTGAAAGGTTACGTCAAAACGGGACTAGGACGAGACCCCGAACAGCGCCCGCCTTCAGGCACGATAAACCCCAGAGACTACGCAAGACACGGCTACGGTTGGAACTGCGAGAACAATCTCCGCTGGTACTTCGAGAATAGAATGGCTTGTCGTGCCATTTCTTCTGCAGATATTTCCGCGACAGCTCATCGGGGATTCTTTAGGGGGTGCATTCGATACTTCGGCGGAATTTTCGAGATTTATAAACGTTGGGGGGTAACCCCCTTGAATGAC
Organism: Cupriavidus pauculus; assembly: GCF_003854935.1. NCBI lineage: Bacteria > Pseudomonadati > Pseudomonadota > Betaproteobacteria > Burkholderiales > Burkholderiaceae > Cupriavidus > Cupriavidus pauculus. The sequence continues at coordinate 1,866,193 of NZ_CP033969.1, read as the reverse complement.
CGCGACATCTTGTGCCCACTCTTCATTCAGCTCAGTTACCTTACGGGCCTAAACCCTTACTCGCTTTGCGGACTGCGGGTTGATTGCCTTAGCGAGCATCCACTTACGGGAACGCCCGTTCTTCGCTATCTCAAACTTAGGTCTGATGGCGAGAAGGAGCTGTTGCTCGACTTACTTAACAATCCACAGGCAAAGTTACCATCTGACGTTGAAAGCGTGGAAATGCCTTTAAAGCGTGAGCATGCTATTCTGGTAGAGCGCACCGTCAAAAAAATCCTGCAGCTTACGGCCCCAATTAGACAACAGCTCGATTTTCCCTCCGAACTTAGTTCGATGCTGTTTGTGTACCAATCCTCCGGTAATAACTGCCGCGGAGAATATCAGAGCGTCCCCCCCTGGAAAGCCAATCAGTGGTGCCGAAACATGGGCGAAAGGCACGCCTTGAAGAATCAAGACGGCGAGCGGTTGGTTTTCACCTTGGTTCGATTCCGCCCGACGCGCTTGACCGAGATGGCTGCTCAGGGTAAGGACTTTTTCGAGATTCAACACGCCGCCGGACACAAATCAATTCGACAAACTCTCGCCTATATTCAAAAACGAACAATGGATGTCATTGCTGAGCGAGAGGTAACAAATGCGTTAGAAACTATTTGGAACAATAGAGAAGAATACGCAAAACAAACGAAGAAAACTCCAGAATACGCGGGCATTATCTTTCACGGACTTATGTCGAGGTGTAAAAATGTATTTGACCCACCTCGAGCTGTACAACTTGCTGCGGACTATGTACCCGGACAGGCATGCACGCGATTCAACATGTGCCTGCTTTGCAAAAACATAGTCGTTTTAACTCCTCACCTCCCTATACTCGCACACTATCGTACTCAACTTCGACGCTGCCTCGACAACTCCGCCTTGGATGTACCAATCGTCTCCCTCTACGAAAAATCGCTGGCGGTTCTAGACCAAATTTTCGACCCTGACACGAGTGAATTTGACGTAGAAGAAATTGAATGGGCCATAGCAGCATCTGAGAACTTGGATTTTGTAATCGACCCATTGACTTATCCTGGCGGGGAGACGGCATGAAATCCGAACCATTTCAATCCTGCGCAGAGCTTAGCGAGCTTTTCCCAGAGGGAATTACTAGAGAAACATCAGTTTCAAAAAAATCCAAATTTGGTCACGATGAATGGGATTTCACTGATAATGGGAATCCACGCCTACTCCATTACACGCACTCTAACTTGATCATCGCCTGGCACACGAAAACATCCCAAGCGTTTCCATACACACCCTTACCTGACGCCATTATTCTCGTACTTAAATTGCTGGCACTTCTTTTGTTGCGCGCGCCCCATACCGTTAATGGCCGTAGCAAGGCAAAATCCAACAACCATCCGACCACAGTCTGCGGATACATGAGGCCTTTAATCGCCTTCTTTGGGCATCTCAACGAAAAATCCCTGCTAGAAGAGGGGACATTAGCGCCGATTTCCACACTGAGCGATGTCACACTGAAGCATTTACGAGAATCTCTTTCGGATTGGAATGTCGGGCGTGGCTCAGACTTGCGAAGGCTGTTAAAAATGATATGCAGCCCAATTATTAAAAATACATGCAAGGGATTTTCCCCCCACTGGTCCGGTGGTGACATCCGACTTCTCAGCTTCCGTCCTAACGGTCACCGGGAAAATTATGAGCCAGTCATTCCAAATGCACTTTTCCAGCATATATCAAAGTGCGCCACGAATGACGTGGTAGGATTTTTGCGTTTCATGCGCGAGCATCCTGCCTCAGACGTCCCAGGCGAAATCCCTATAGAACTATCAGATATTAGTCGCCGCAGTTATGGCCGGGAAGCTCACGAGGCCTACATACAGCATATACAGTCAAAAACGAAACAGGCTCTCGAAGAAATCAAAAAATTCGGCGTTTCATTAGGGGTTCTACGGGACTATCACATTAGAGTTCATCATGCCGCATGCTCCCTTATTTGCCTTTACACCGGTGGACGATATACCGACCTTAGAGGCTTTAAGAAAGGATGTCTAAAAAAGATTGGTGGGATGTGGTTTATTTCAGGCACGCATATAAAACACCAGGACATAAACAAGCCCGCCGACATGGATTTCTGGCCGGCCATCCCTATTTTGCGGGATGCACTAAAATGCCTAGAGCATTTCTCAGAACTCACGTTCAATCAATACCTTGTTGCCGGTCTACAGCTAAGAGATGAGCCTGGCCCATACTCGCCTAACGGCCTGGCAGGCGCGCTCCAAAACTACGTGAAACGGATTGATGCAAATGGAGCATGGGAGCATACCTCGGTTTCGAGCCAGCGATGTCGCCACACGCTGGCATATCAACTTGCTAGGGCGGACCTCGGCTTGGTGTTCATCTCGCATCAGCTTAAGCACCTGCACAGCGCGCTCAGGGCAGCCCCCCCGCAGGTCACATTGAATTACGGCCGCATATCCGAACTGAAATTTGAACAAGCATTGTTCTCGCCCGGCCTGCACTATGAACTCGCAGAGAGCCTTTACGACCCTGATAGTCCACTCGCAGGGGGTGGTGCCAGCGAATTCTCCCAGCGGAGGAAGCAATACTTCGAGGGCCTGTTGGCTAGCGGAATGACAAAAGAAGAAATTCTCGAGCGCCTCGCTGGCCAGCCGATACCACTTTCCAGCGTCGGCATGGGTTTCTGCCTAGGAAAACGCGAAATCAAGAACAAGGACGGCAGCATACAAAAGCCGCCCTGTATCGGGTCACTGATGTGCGCTCCCGACACCTGCAGCAACGCCGTTATCACAACGCATCACGTTCATATGTGGAAGAAAGTCGTGACTCAAAACGAGGAGCTCGCGGCTTGCCCGACGATGCAGCATGCAAAAACTGAGCTAGTTAGCACCGCCAATCGCGCACGAGAAATACTTGCTGGCCTTGGAGTGTCGGAATGAACGAAGGTCTACAGCTTCCTTACGATGAGCGCAACGAGCAGGACTTCCTTGCCATGACCAAGCGCATACAGGCGGCGTTGGACACGATGAGGACTGACAGAAGGGTCAAGAGAACCGAGACAAACCTTGCTAAACTTGCCGACTGCGCTCGCGGTACACTACACAATAGAAAGTGGCCCATAAGTTGCTTAAAGCAACTGAAAGAGGAAGCTCGTCAAGCGCGAGAGCAGGTTCAATCACCGGCCCCAAGGGTGACAGAGACCGCTCGGGTAGACAAATACCGAGAACAACTCGCTCTGAGTCGGGACGAGTTACTCGCATGGAAGTACAAGCATGACGACCTGCGCGCGCGACTTCAGACCCTAGAGGCTCAAGCCGCAGATTGGAAACGCAGGGCGCTGGAAGCAGAGGCCCAACTACGCTCCGCTAGAACAGTAGTTTCGGCAAGCAAGACCAACGTTACGGTGCTGCCGTTAGCGCCGACGAGTAAGAATGAAAGTGAGCAGTAACGCCGACGCTATACCAAGCATCGATTCGGTGCTGCAAGGATAAGGAATGAATCAGTATCTCAACCTCGTACAGGATATCTTTGACAACGGCTCCTGGCAGGACAACCGGACAGGCATACGCACTCTAAGCATTCCAGGGGCGATGATGAAGTTCGACCTCCAGGAAGGATTCCCTGCCATCACGACGAAGAAGTTAGCCTTCAAATCAGCCATCGGAGAACTCGTTGGCTTCCTGCGAGGCTACCGCAATGCCGAGGATTTCCGAGGTCTTGGGTGTAAGGTTTGGGACCAGAATGCGAACGAGAACGCGCAATGGCTTGCGAACCCCTACAGGCTTCGGGAAAGCGATTTGGGCCCAGTCTATGGCGTTCAATGGCGCCAATGGCCGGCCTACAAGCTTATTGACTTAGCGCATCCGAAGAGCCACGCTCAAATCGCAGACGCCACCTCACGAGGCTACAGAACAATCGGCACTTTCGATAATGATGGAGAGCCGGCGACCCTACTTTATAAGGCTGTCGACCAGTTGAGACAATGTCTTGACACTATCATCAAGGACCCTGGTAGCCGACGCATTCTTTTCCATGGTTGGAACTGGGCCCAGCTGGAAGAGATGGCTCTTCCACCTTGCCATCTGCTCTATCAGTTCCTCGTGAACCCTTCGAAGAGAGAAATCAACCTGTGCCTTTACATCAGGTCAAACGACGTTGGACTTGGTACGCCCTTCAATCTCACTGAAGGTGCTGCGCTCCTGCATCTTGTGGGTCGGCTAACTGGCTATACGCCACGCTGGTTCACGTACTTCATCGGTGATGCGCATATCTACGAAAATCATGTGGAAATGCTTAGAGAGCAGTTGAGCCGTAAGCCATTCCCTGCGCCCCAATTGGTCCTCTCTGACCGAATCCCTGACTTTGCTGCCACTGGCAAGTATGAGCCGGAATGGTTGGAGCGTGTCGAGCCAACAGATTTCATGCTAGAGGGCTATAGGCACCATGCTTCTTTAACCGCTCCGATGGCTGTGTGAGCAGGAGACGTTGATGGAGCAGACGCCTCCATCAACGTTCGAACTCAGCTGGAGAAGCTCAAGTTGGCTTGGTCAATTTTGTATCTCAACAGCAGAGCACCGTCGCCAACCGAAATAGCTCCCTACAACCCTCCAAACTCGCGCAGCAGCTTCGCCTCCAAGTCTTCTAGCATCTCGCTGGCGGCGATGCCACGTTCAGGGTCGGCGCGCACGACCTTGTCTCGCACCCAAGTGGGCCACTCTTCCGGGCAGTCGTCTACCGCCACCCACCGCGCGGGCTGTCGTCTTTGTACATCTCGTATGACTTGGTCAGGCCGTGGGATGCTCTCAAACCAGGTCTTTCGCATTTCGCGTCGGTGAAACGTTCCGCCAATGCATCGCTTCTGCAGGCACCCAGACAGCCTCGATTTGGCGTGTTCGTAGTTACCCTTAATAAGCAGCCAAGATGTCGATAGGACAATACTGACATTGGGATACGGCTCTAGTGCGGCCTCCATGAGCGGCACGTTTTCGAACAACGTATGCCCTGGCCGGTGCAGGAGTTCGATTCCGTTGCGCGTGCGGTAAACCGAGTCAGGATGCAAGACGCCATCGTAGTCGACATAGAGCACGTGCAGCGGTGCTCCGGGTGGGTCCGCCGCCACCGATGAATCCTCTATGCTCATCTCATTCATCCGCTGACGCGTTGCTTGCAATTCGCCCGGCCCATCGATGTTTCCTCGTAGTGCTGATTGCGCAATTATCTTCACCGCGACCAGCATCTGCAAATCTCGAACCACGATTTCGGAGCGACTCGACAACGACCGGCAAGATTCCGCCGATTGCGTTGATACACTACATTTTTTGCACACTGGCAGCCGAGCCACACTCCCGTGTGGCGCTAAAATCGCCATACACATTGCGTCCCGCTCTCGCGAAATCAATCATGCTAAAAGTCACCGTGGAAGTCGTCGGGCCAGGACGCAATGGCCCGGGAAGGCAGATAGCGACGGCGTACATTGGCAGGCTCGAGCGTAGCGCTGTGGCTGACTACGCCGTGCAACTTAACGAGCCCCCGTTTGGCGATGGCGAGAAGCGGGCGCTGCATGGCTACCCTCGCTATGCATCGTCCGTCTTCGACTTGGTAGCTCGTGCGCTAGCAGTAGGATTGACCGGAACAGAAGAGCTGCCACCACGACCTCTGGCCCTGCGTGTTCCCATTCATCTGTCGGGAGACACCAGCTACGTTCGTCTCGGGGAAATCCTCGAGCCGGCAGTGACCTACTTCCGCAAGCACATCGAGTATTCGACGTGTCCAGTTATCGAGGAGGATTCCGAGCCGATGCAGTGCGCATATGCATCGGATTGGCTCTCCTTCTTGGCCCGCCGCCGATAGAAGGTTTGGACCGAGCAATGAGCATTGCACGAATTCACGAGGGCGATAGGAGCAAAGCTATCTGCCCGGATTGCGGAAAGGTCGTCGGCACGACCTTCGTTCGCAGGGATGTCTCCGTCGGTGACAGCAGAAAACGTGTTGCCGAGAACATCCTCGTAGCGGTGTGCGACGCCTGCGGCGAAGTCGTCGCAATCCCTTCTGAGTCCACGGCCGCTATATGTGAGGCGAACCGCGACGTCTAGTCGCAGTTCGCGCCCTTGGTGTTAAGCCTGCTCGGAAAGCGTATTCGCTGCGACAGCTGCGCCGCCGGATACGCCCGCACCAGCGACTGCGCCAGCTGCCGTCACAACCGCAGTACCGCCGGCCATCCCCATGCCGCCCGCTGCGAGACTGCCGCCGCCCAGGGCTGCGAGACCGGCCGAACTAACGGCTGCACCGGAGAGCGTTCCGCCTGCTACGCAGAGGCCTGCAGCGCTAGCTGCGGCACCGATAGCCGGAGTGAAGGCCAGGGCCGCACCTCCCGTGGCCACGGCGCCCAACACGACAGCGGCAGTGGTGCCGGGATTCTCGGATACGACGTCAGCAACCGCGCCGACGCCATCGGCCACCAAGTCAGTCCCAAAAACAGCTCTACCTGAAGCCGAGGTAGCCATCCGCATGCAGCGCAGCGCGAGCCGTGTCCACATAGGGTGAAAGGGCCGGCAGGCACTGTGGTGCACGCCAGCAGGTTCGTGGGAGGTCCATTACTAGCGCTCCTCCGGTGCCTTCCACGAGCGAAAGCGCTCTAGTGCATCGACGCTGCCAACTAGCTCCCGAGCTCGTCTTAGGCGTTCACGCATCTTGTTTTGTTCATCGGTGCCCAAGTCTTTCAATCCACGTTCGGCATCGGAGAAGAAGTCGGCCAATCGCCTCGACTGAGCCCAGCCGTCAGTGATTTGAAGGAGCTCCTCCGTACTGTCCTTCAATGCCTTCGCCGCTCGCTTCTCCGCTTCCTCTCGGCGCCATTGCTCGCGCTGGGCTTCCCAGCGCTGATGTTCAAGTTCAGCTTGCCGCTCGCCCTCCGCAGCTAACCTAGCGACTTCGGGAGCCTACTGTCTCAGTTCCTTCACAATGACTGGAATGAGACCCGTGATGTCACGGCCCGGTTTCTCCCGCCACTGCCGATTCCACTCCGCACGCCAGTATGGAGAGTAAGCCTGCAAGCAAAGGCGGCCGGTTGGAAAATCTTGTTTGCTGGTCCATCCTTGGTCAGAAACGTAACGTCGCCGCTTCGGAGGAACGTACTCACTGAGTCGCACGTATTCACCGTTGACGTACCTCACTTCCGCCTCTTCTGACATCTCAAAAATCGTTAGTCCGATGGCAACCGTACCGATGTAGACAACCGTGCAGCGACCAGGTGACCATCTGTCACGGTAGCTATTACCCTTCCGAGGTACTTCGCGCTCATCGAAATCACTTCGCGTGAGATGCTCTCCATGAGGTGCGATGACAACGCGATAGCCACCTTCTTCCAAGGTGAGGAACAACTCATTTGCGAACGAGAGAGCCTTATCAAGGCCTGTCTTGGTGGCGAGTATGTCAACAAGCAACCTCTTTCTTGGCTTGAGGTACCCAACGCCGTAAGCTACCCGGCCTTCTTCGAATAGTGCCTTGGCCCCGGGCACTAGGGCGTGCTCGGTGTTTGTCCGTTTGATGCGCTTGGCCCGCCGGCTGGGTCCGTCTGAGGGTGGCTCTGGGAGTAGGCGCCTAGTTCCCCACTGAGCGTCACCCCGAGCCCACACAAGCTCATCCCCAGGACGAGCGTCGGGAAGACTAGGCTTCGGGCGCGACTTTCCAACGGCCAACTTCGCCCAATATCCACGCTCGGGACGGGGAACATTGAGCAATGTACATACCCTGGCCATATAGCTGGACGAGACCTCGAACCGGGCGGCCACTTTTAGCATCGGTTCAGACCAGACAAGTTCGTATAGCGATTCGCGACTGACAACGCCTGAGGGCGACTCGAGGCTTCCGCCCTGGGACTGATTGCCACCGAAGGTGTCTCCTTTGTGCATACGTCAATTCCGTAATGAGCTTCCCACCCGGGCCTTCGGCCCTCTCCAACCGATTGCGCCGCCCGCAAGGTAAAATCCTTAGCGTATCCGCGCCCCACAAATCGGCCGCGACACCTTGGTCGCAGGGCTATAGAACGCCGCTGACCAATTGGCCGACAACGTCCCCGAGTAAATGAACCACCAAGCCCTATCCTCATTCATCTGGTCCGTTGCTGACCTGCTGCGTGGCGACTACAAACAATCCGAGTATGGTCGCGTCATCCTGCCGTTCACAGTCCTTCGCAGGCTGGACTGTGTACTGGAGCCCACGAAGGCGGCGGTGCTTGCGGAATTCGCATCCAAGTCCAAGGCTGGCCTCAACCCGGAGCCTTTTCTGCTGCGTTTGGCCGGCGACACCAAGTTTTACAATACCTCGCCACTTGACTTGGGCAAGCTGCTCGGCGACCAAGACCACATCCGTCAGAACCTCTACGCATACGTCCAAGGGTTCTCGCCAGCGGCTCGCGACATCTTCGAGCGCTTCGACTTCTACACCCAGGTCGAACGGCTCGCCAAGGCCAACCTCCTCTACCTGGTCACCGAGAAATTCGCAAACATCGACCTACACCCGGCGACCGTGGACAACGCCCAGATGGGGCTGGTCTTCGAGGAACTGATTCGGAAGTTTGCCGAAATCTCGAACGAGACTGCCGGGGAGCACTTTACCCCACGCGAGGTCATCCGGTTGATGGTCAACCTGCTGTTCATCGAGGACGACGATGTGCTGACGCCCGGCAATGCCGTGGTGCGCACCATCTATGACCCCACGGCGGGCACGGGCGGCATGCTGTCGGTGGCAGGCGAATACCTGCTGGAGCACAACCCGGCCGCCCGCTTGACCATGTTTGGCCAGGAGCTCAACGACGAGTCCTACGCTATCTGCAAAGCGGACATGCTCATCAAGGGCCAGGACGTCGCGAACATTGTCTCGGGCAACACGCTGTCCGATGACGGCCATGGCGGACGCAAGTTCGACTACATGCTCTCCAATCCTCCGTTTGGCGTCGAGTGGAAGAAGGTAGAGAAGTCCGTACGCCAGGAGCATGAACAGAAAGGCTTCGACGGGCGCTTCGGGCCCGGGCTGCCACGCGTGTCAGACGGCTCGATGCTGTTCCTGATGCACCTGTTGTCGAAGATGCGCCCCGCCCGGGAGGGAGGTAGCCGCTTCGGCATCGTGCTGAATGGCTCCCCGCTGTTCACTGGCGGAGCCGGCAGCGGCGAGAGCGAAGTTCGCCGTTACGTGCTGGAGAACGACCTAGTGGAGGCCATCGTCGGTTTGCCGACCGACATGTTCTACAACACGGGGATTTCCACGTACGTGTGGATTCTGTCGAACAAGAAGCCGGATGACCGCAAGGGCTACGTCCAGCTCATCGACGCTTCAAGTTTCTGGCAAAAGATGCGCAAGAGCCTCGGCAGCAAACGCAAGGAACTCAGCGACGACCATATCGATATGGTGACTCAGCTGTTCGGCAATTTCCTTGAGGCGGAGCTGGCGACAGTGCTGGACTCCGAGGGCAAGGAAGTCGGCCGCTACGTAGTGGCCGCCACCGCAAGCGTGCCTGATGCGCCTGCCGGTGGCAAAGTAAAGCTGACGCCTATCTCTCGCATCTTCAAGAACGAGGAGTTCGGCTACGCGACGATTACCGTGGAGCGCCCGTTGCGCGACGAGCAGGGCCAGGTGGTACTCGGCGCCAAAGGCAAGCAGAAGGGCAAACCGCAGGCTGACAGCGCGCTGCGTGACACCGAGAATGTACCGCTCTCGGAGGACATCGAAGCCTACTTCAAACGTGAGGTGCTTCCGCATGCGCCGGATGCATGGATTGATGAGGATAAGAGCAAGGTCGGCTATGAAATCCCATTCAACCGGCATTTTTATGTGTTCGAACCGCCGCGCGGCCTGCACGAGATTGATGAGGAGCTTAAAGCGGTGTCGGCCAACATCATGAAGATGCTCGAGGAGTTAGCCGAATGAGTTTGCCGAGATATCCGAAGTACAAGGACAGCAGGGTCGAGTGGTTAGGGGAGGTGCCGGCGCATTGGGTGTGCGCCCGTCTTGCCACGATTTTCCGTGAGGTGAACGAGCCTGGGAATGATGACCTGCCTGTCCTGAGCGTTTCCATTCACGAAGGAGTCTCAGATAGAGAGCTCGACGAAAAAGAGATGGAAAGGAAGGTTACGAGGAGTGATGACCGCTCAAAATACAAAGCTGTAGCCCCGGGAGACCTTACCTACAACATGATGAGGGCATGGCAGGGCGGATTCGGCACGGTCACCGTACACGGCATGGTGAGTCCGGCCTATGTCGTCGCTCGTCCAATGTGCGACTCCCTGACGTCCCACATCGAAATGCTCCTGCGAACACCGACAGCTATTGCGGAAATAAAGAGGTATTCGCGAGGAATTACAGACTTTCGTCTTCGCCTGTACTGGGAGGACTTTAAGGGTCTCCAAATTGCCTTGCCCCCTATGGCAGAGCAATTAGCTATCGCCGCCTTCCTCGACCACGAGACTGGCAAGATTGATGCGCTGGTTGCTGAGCAGGAAAAGCTCCTGACTCTGCTGGCAGAAAAGCGCCAGGCCACCATCTCGCACGCCGTCACCCGTGGCCTCAAACCAGACGCGCCGATGAAGGACTCTGGCGTGGCCTGGCTGGGTGAGGTGCCGGCGCATTGGGACGTGAAGCCGCTTCGCTACTGCATCAGCTTTCAGGAAGGCCCAGGAATCCTGGCAGTCGATTTCCATGATGAGGGCGTCCCGCTACTGAGAGTTTCCGGCGTTCAACAATATTGGGCAAGTCTCGAGGGATGTAATTATCTAGACCCTGAGAGGGTCGCTGAAAAGTGGGAGCACTTTCGCCTCGAGAAGGACGACCTCTTAATCAGTGCGAGTGCAAGCATGGGTACAGTATGCGAAGTGGGCAATGAGACAGTTGGTGCAATTCCTTACACTGGTCTTATTAGGCTTCGAGGCATTCCGGGGGAAATGAGGAAAGGATTTATTCGGCATTTGGCAATTTCCAACCAATTCTCTATTCAGATTGAGCTTCTTAAGGCTGGCGCAACAATTCAGCACTTTGGACCAACGCACCTTAGCCAGATGGTTGTGGCTAAGCCGCCGATTGAGGAACAAGAGCAAATATCAGAATTCGTCGATTCCGAACTCTTGAAATTCGACGCCCTCAAGGCCGAAGCCAACCGCGCCATCGACCTACTCAAAGAACGCCGCAGTGCTCTGATTGCTGCTGCGGTTACCGGCAAAATCGACGTGCGTGGCGCAGTGGCACAGCAGCAAGAGGAGCTGGCCGCATGAGCGACAGTCCGTGATGTCAGCCAAATCAGTCACTGGGGCACGGGTGACCTCGAAGTGAGTCTGCATACTCTGGCGGACTTGGAGCGCGCCAAGCCACTGATGGAGCGCAGTTACTCGGAAGGCTAGAGGACGCTCCGCCCGCCCCATCCAAGAACAATATCGAACGCATACGGGTCATCCATGAGCAACCTGCACCAGGAACACCACTTCGAAGCAGAAATCTGCCAATCTCTGGCCGCCAATGGTTGGCTTTATGCCGAAGGCGATGCGGCGCACTACGATCGCGCCAATGCGCTCTTCTTGCCCGACCTATTAGCGTGGATTGAGGGGACCCAGTCTGACACCTGGCAGCGCCTGACCAAGACTCACGGCTTCGCCCTCAAGGAGCGCCTGGCCGAGCGAGTGCGCAAGAGCCTCAATGAGCGCGGCACGCTGGACGTTCTGCGCCGTGGAGTGGAAATGCTAGGGCTGAAGGAGCCGCTTTCGCTGGTGCAGTTCAAGCCGGCGCTGGCCATCAATCCGGTCATCCTGCAGCACTTCGCCGCCAACCGCCTGCGCGTGGTGCGCCAGGTGCGGCATTCACCGAACCACCCGCAGGACGCACTGGACCTGGTACTGTTCGTCAACGGCATCCCGGTCGCCACCGCCGAGCTGAAGTCGGACTTCACGCAATGTGTGCAGGATGCGGTGGACCAGTATCGCTTTGACCGTCATCCGCAGCCCAAGGGTGGGCAGTTGGAACCGTTGCTGGGCTTTCCTGGCGGAGCACTCGTGCACTTCGCGGTAAGCCAAGCTGAAGTGATGATGACAACGCGGCTGGCTGGGCCGGCCACGCATTTCCTGCCGTTCAACCGAGGCAACGCAGGCGCGGCTGGCAACGCACCGAACCCCGATGGCTTCGCCACCGCCTACCTGTGGGAGGAGGTGTGGGCGCGCGAGAGCTGGCTCGACATCCTGCACCGCTACCTGATTGGCAAGCGCGACGATAAGAAGCAGCTGAAAGGCGTCATCTTCCCCCGCTATCACCAACTCGATGCCACACGCAAGCTGGTGGCCGATGTCTTGGGGAAAGGTCCTGGTCAGCGATACCTCATTCAGCATTCGGCAGGCTCGGGCAAGACGAATTCGATTGCCTGGACCGCACACTTCCTCGCGGACCTGCACGACGCTGAGCACCGCAAGTTGTTCGACAGCGTGCTGGTGGTATCGGACCGCACTGTGCTCGACGCTCAGCTGCAGGAAGCTATCTTCGACTTCGAGCGCACGACCGGTGTGGTAGCCACTATCACTAATGAGCACGGGAGCAAGAGCGCGCAACTGGGCCAGGCGCTTAAGGACGGTAAGAAAATCATCGTCTGTACCATCCAGACTTTCCCGTTCGCCTTGCAAGCGGTTCAGGAACTGGCGGCGACCGAAGGCAAGCGCTTCGCCGTCATCGCAGACGAAGCCCACAGCTCGCAGACTGGCGAGTCGGCGGCCAAGCTCAAGCAGCTGCTGTCAGCCGAAGAATGGGCCGAGTTGCAGGATGGCGGTGAAATTGACACCGAAGTGGTATTGGCAGCCCAAATGGAGGCGCGCACCGGCACCAAGGGGCTGACCTACGTGGCCTTCACCGCTACCCCCAAGCAGAAGACACTGGAGCTCTTTGGCCGACCCAGTCTGGACGGGATGCCGCAGCCCTTCCACGTGTACTCGATGCGCCAGGCCATCGAGGAGGGCTTCATTCTCGATGTCCTGAAAAACTACACGACCTACAAGCTCGCGTTCAAGCTGGCCCATGATGGACAGGAATACGACGAGAAGGAGGTCGAGCGCAGTGCCGCGATGAAGGGAATCATGCAGTGGGTCCGGCTGCACCCGTACAACATCACGCAGAAGGTGCAAATCGTCGTCGAGCACTACCGAGAGAACGTTCAGCCTCTGCTGGAGGGCAAGGCCAAAGCAATGGTCGTGGTAGGCAGCCGTAAGGAAGCCGTACGTTGGCAGAAGGCGATTCGCGCCTATATCCAGAAACAGAACTATCCACTGGGCGTCTTGGTAGCGTTCTCCGGCGAAATTGACGACCCTGAGAGCTACCCAGCGCCGGTCACCGAGTCCAGCAAAGACCTGAATCCTGGCCTCAAGGGGCGCGACATCCGTGACGCATTCGCCGAGCCCGAGTATCACCTGCTCCTCGTTGCGAACAAGTTCCAGACCGGCTTTGACCAGCCTTTGCTGTGCGGTATGTACGTCGACAAGATGCTCGGGGGCATCCAGGCAGTGCAGACTTTGTCTCGGCTAAACCGCGCACTTCCTGGCAAGGACACTACCTACATCCTCGACTTCGTTAACGACGCCGGCGACATCCTGAAGGCGTTCAAGACTTACTATGAGACCGCCGAATTGGAGGCCACCACCGACCCGCATCATGTCTACGACCTGCGCGCCAAGCTTGATGCCGCTGGTTACTACGATGACTTTGAGGTCGACCGTGTGGCGAAGGTTGAATTGGACCCGAAAGGCACGCAGGCGCAGTTGAGCACTGCCATAGCGCCAGTGGCCGACCGTCTGCTCAAGCGTTACAGGGCAGCGCAGGAGGACAAGGCAGCCGCCGAAGCCAAGCAGGAGGACAAGGCCGCGCAGGCCGCTAAGAACACACTCGATGCGCTGGTCCTGTTCAAGAACGATATGGGCGCGTTTGTGCGCTTGTATGCCTTCCTATCGCAGATTTTCGATTACGGAAACACGGATATTGAGAAGCGCTTCCTGGTTTACAAGCGACTCATCCCGCTGCTGGAGTTCGGCCGAGAACGCGATATTGTCGACCTGTCCAAGGTCGTGTTAACCCACCATAGCCTAAGGAATACAGGCCGCCAGTCGTTGAGCCTGAATCAAGGCGAAGCTCCCAAGCTACCCCCGATGGACGCCGTCGGCAGTGGAGCGGTTCAGGACAAGCAGCGGGCCTTGCTCGACGAAATCATTCAGAAGGTCAACGGGCTGTTCGAAGGTGACCTCACCAATGACGACCAACTTGTGTATGTCAACGGCGTACTCAAGGGCAAGCTGCTTGAAAACGAGACGCTTGTTCAGCAGGCCATGAGTAATAGCAAAGAGCAGTTCGCCAACTCACCGGACCTCAAGGACGCGCTATTGCACGCCATCATGGATGCGCTCGACGCTCACAATACGATGAGCACACAGGCTCTCGGCTCGGAGAGGGTGCGGGAAGGGCTCAAAGAGATTCTGCTTGGGCCCGCGCAGCTATATGAGGCACTAAGAGCAACCTCGGCAAACCACCACGGGGCAGCACGAATATAGGATGCTCGGCGGCGTACGCGCTGTCGGCAGTCGTGCACCCGGGGAGTCAAGGGAGCGGTTACCTCCCTAATATGGCGCCCCGGAGACCGGCAAGACCAGGTCAGGACGCAGCCGCATCTGGGGTGCCTCGGCGAACGACCTCACCGCCTCTGCATTGCAGAAGAAGAGTAAGGAGCCGAGCTCTCGTCTTACCTGACCAGAATGCAATATCTCCAGCGTTCTGAACGCCAGGTTCCACGGACATCTGGCTTCTGGGATGACAGTGCCGCGGCCAAGTCAAACGCTCGCGGTACCAACGATATCCTGCGCCCAACGCAGCGTCGGCCAGAACCGTGGTGGCAACAGCTCTTGGGCTCTATCAAGCGGTACCCATCGAAACTCGTGATGTTCGGGGCGACCCAGTTCGGCACTGACCGGAAGGCTCACATCACCGTGGCTCGACAGCGCAAGATATAGGCGCGCGACCTTTCCCTTCGAATACGGCTCGGTCTCGCGATAGTCCCCGCCCCAAGGCAAATCCAGCTCAGACAACCCCGTTTCCTCTCTGGCCTCGCGCAGTGCCGCTTGCAACGGTTCTTCGCCGGGGTTAGGCTGCCCTTTCGGGAAGTCCCAGTTCCGATACGCGCGCAGGACTAGGCAATGCCACTGGCCATCGAATTGCCGCATCACTACCAGGCCTGCTGAACGCTTTACTACGGTCATTTTCCAATAGGTTTGCAGCGATGGTCAGCCAGGGTTCGCTCGGCGAAACGGGTGTCCCTCAGACCCCGCTCAGTCGTCGGCCAGGATAAAGGTGCTCCCCATATTTCGTCACAATATTCAAGAAATGGACTGATAGCTGCTCCGCCTCTTCAACCTGAGCAACAAATTCGTCCAGGGTCAGCTCAATTGATTTGTCCTCGCGATTTGGCGACATATCCCAGTCGAGCGGCACGAAGACAAGCAGCGGTGTTGCGTCGCAGAGGCGGCCAGACTCGGCATGTAAGTGCTTTCCCGGCACGCCCCACCGCCCGTGAGCGTACTCGTTCCGGAATCCTCGAGCCTTGTGAGCGCGCTCAAACCAGCCGCTCATTGCTCTTGCCCCTCATCATTAGCATCTGACCATGCGGCGGCCACCAATTGCTCCAGGACTCTCAGCCGTTCGTCAAGCTTTGGGGTTCTAGGTTTTAGCAGTGCACGAATCCTTGAGTCGTCCTCATGGCCCCAATAGCGCAACTGCAGCCCTATATTGAAGTCCAACCTGGCGATGGCATGGACGAGCCAGCCGAGCAGTAGATGAAACGCACTCTCGAAGTCGGTCTCCGCAATCTGACGCCAGGCATCTACACGCTTGGATGAAACCATAGATAGTTCTCTGTCGAGCCTAACGTGTGCGATGTTGCTTTAGACATGGCGTCTCGCGCGATTGACGGCTCACTCTTCAGCGATGAGGAACCGATTCGGATTCTTCCCAAGCCATGCCGGTGTCCTGCCACGCCCCGACCAGGTCTTGCCAGTCTTCGGGTCGCGATACTTTGGTGGTAGGGGTTCCTTCGCAACCTTCGTTGCTCCGCTACCAGCAGGCCGGCCACGACGACGCTTTCCCGCGATGTCGTCCACGGACAGGCCATACTCATCCATCAAGGCGCGGATTCTCTCAATCACGCCTGCGACTTCTGAGGCATGCATTTCTACAAGCTGAGCCTCGAGAGCTTCTTTTTGTGCCAGCAGCTGCTTGTACGTTGCCATGAATTCTCCTGTTTGGGCGGCGTTCTAATAATAGCGCGGACATGTATCTCAAACGCGTCGGATACAGATACACTTTATCGGCTACGTTCCTATTGACAACACAGTCGCGAATTCAAGTCGCTAGACATTGGCTCGGTATGGCACGAGATGCCACGCGTTCGCCGAAAAGCATACGTTGATTGCGTGCGAATTGGAAAGTAGACGTTCTCGAAGTTATTCGACGTAACTATATATTCAGTTCTAGGGAGAGGTACATGGGCCGTGCCAAGGCAGCCTGGGAGGAGGCTCAGGAGCGTGGGTGGACTACTTGCGATAACTTTGTTTGCGCAGACTGCGTTGAAGACGAGTACCTGAGGGAAACCATCTCTGCCAATGTCACAGTGTGTACTTGCGATTACTGCAACGAGACAGCGGAGGAGCCAATCGCAGCACCAGTCTCCTGCATTCAGGAGGAAATTGCTCGGACAGTCGGCTACTTCTATTGCGAACCAACGGCAGCAGGGGTCCCCTATGAATCCGCAGAAGGTGGCTGGCAGACCGGCTTGTCACATACAAGCGATGTCTTGTTTTCGTTGGGCCTCTCCTGTAACGACGCATTGTTCAGTGACATCCAGACGAGCTTTACCACGGATTTTTGGGCACCCTCTGCTCAAGGTCACTGGGCTTCGTCACACCCGCATGAGATGTTGAGCGGCTCTTGGGACTCATTTGTCGAGCTTGTGAAGCACAGGACGCGCTACTTCTTTTCCCAACCAGGGCATGCACAGGACGCTTGGAATCGGGAACTGGGACCTGCTGAGCTTTTAGCCCAGATTGGTAACTTTGCACTCGAACTCGATTTATGCAAGCAGATTGACGCAGACTCCCTGTTGTATCGCGCACGTATCTGGACAGACCAAGACCTGACTCCCGAAGCTGAGACCATGGGCGCTCCACCGCCCGATAAGGCCGCTGCGGGACGTATGAATCCTGCTGGAATCTCATACTTGTATCTCGCGAGGGAACAACAGACGGCGCTCGCCGAAACTCTGTCTCGACCTCCTTGCGTTGGAGCCCTAGCGCAGTTCAGAGTCAGCAGGCCTCTTCGTGTTTTGGACCTGGCCGTGCTGCCTTCGATGCCATCCCTATTTGACAATGAGCGTCGTGGCGAGTGGACCGCGTTGACGTTCCTCGAGGGATTTGTTGAAGCAATCACCACCCCAGTAGCGAAGGACGGCAGAGAACATATCAACTATGTCCCCTCCCAAGTTGTCTCAGAGTACTTCGCAAAGATGTTTCAGGATGAGCGTGGCGAGCAGCTGGACGGCATCGTCTATCAGAGTACCGTGCGACCATCCGGCCAAAATGTCGTTCTGTTTCCAAACGATAGCGGTACGTTTGAGGACAAGGTTGTCTTCGAGTCCGGCTGCACCGCCAGCATCGCAGATTGGCCAACCCTTCTGGCTGAATTGAAATGACGGCCTGTCATTTAATCGCCCCCTTTGCGTGCCCGAAGGACAATGCTTCATGGAAGAGAACATCGAATCAGGATTCACTCCGCTAGGGCGTTTTGGATGGCTTCTTCGAAGTCCTCAGTCTCCATTCGTAAAATGTAGTCCACCTCAGCGTACGTAGCATCGAGAGCTAGCAGATAGGTACGCTTACCGCGCATGCTAAAGGGCCGAACCATTGCCATCTTGATTGCCGCAAGGAGCGCCACGAGGTTTGGCGCTTGCTTTACGCGGCTGTAAGTTCGCACCACCATAGTCAACAACTCTTCCTTGAGTCGGTGAGATACCTTCTCGGAGGAGAGGATTGCTTCCATAACCCCACCAAGAGCTTTAGCTGCTTCGAACGCAATATAGACGTGGTCGCCTTCGAGCTGGTCCTGCATCACCACTCCACGGTCTCGCGTCAGCTTAATCGCCTCTTCGACCCAGTCAGAGGCGGCGTCGACTATCTCATAGAGCAGATAGCTGAATGGCGTCGCAAATTCCTCCCACTCATCCTCCTCGACTGCTTCACGAGCGTTCTCAAGTATGCGGTTCGTGAAGTGCGGTAGGTAATGCAGCCAGAGATGGTCCGGTAAGCGCTGGTGAAGGCCTTCGAGAACCATGATGCGGAAGAACCGAATTCCGCTGTCGATAGGGCAGTGGAATCGGCCCACATCGGAGTATGTGAGCAGCGGCCCATTCAGGTGGTCAACGAGCGCACGGTCATAGCTGATGCGCGAAAGCATGGCCTCGCCCAGCGACCGGTACACAGCTAGGTCCTTGGCGAGCCCTACATCGGCGAGATAGAACGAGATGAGTTGGTTCTCATCAGGAATATGAAGGCGATGGTCTGCACCAGCCAAGTTCTGGTTATTCTTCAACTCGGCAAAGAACACGCTGCCGTCGTCGGCGAGAAGGGCCTCGAAAAAGTTATCTTGAAACTCCTCCGCAAGGCGTTCTGTTTCTACCACCTTCATCACATCAAGACACAGATAAGGATACGCACGCGCAAGGTAAGCTACCAGGCCTCTGGAAGCGAGCAACATCTTAACGACGTTTGTCGCGTCTCGGCGAACAGTCTCCGAGGGCTGAATTTCCTGCGACAAGCGAGAACGCACTTTGCGAAATGAGCGAAGGAAGAAATTCGGCAGCGGCGGTGCCGCCACGTTCGTAAACTCCCATTCCCAGGGACGTGGCGGGGATTCTGGACGAATCCAAACCGAGAGGCGTTCTCTCAAGTCGGGGACGCTGGCAATATCCACGACCGTCTTGAGATGTAGTTCCAATAGCTGTCCGAGCTCTTCGAATTTCCGGGCATGAAGCAGCGACGTCGCAAGTTTCTCGAACAGTGGCAAGCTCCGCCGGCTCAGCCTAGTTTTCCTGGAGCGAAGATAAATGTAGATGGCGAGCGACAAGAACAACAGGTACATCGCCCCATTCTTGTCGAGCCCCCACCTCCACGGTCCGAAATCTGGATACGCATGCACAGTCCGCAGAACATGCTCGAAGACAAGAACGTGGATTGCCAACGCGCCTGCCCAGATAACGAGCCAGTCGAAACGAGAGAAGCTGAGGCGAAATGTCAGCGTGGAGGTCGCCGGCACGACCGCCCAAACAGCAGCAATGATGCCAAGCATGGTCATCAAGGAGCTTGTATCTATCAAGTTGAGTCCCTTCGAACGATGATTGCTTTAACGAGCGCAACGCAGCAACGACTCCGCGGGCGAACGATACCGCACCGGCGCATATCACTTAAGAACCAGCCCCGTCCAACAATCCAAGTCGTTCAAGTTCCCGAACAACAAACGGCGACACCTCACCGCGCCAGAACCATTTTGCCCTCAACTCTTGTCGTATGGATTCTGCATCCATCTCCTTCGGCAGGAATTTCGACACTTCGATGGCAGCGATTCGCGACATGCCGAGCTGCATTGCAGAGACCAGTGTTCTCTCCGATGCGCCAAGCTCCAAGAACAATGGGATGGGCGGCATATCTGCTTCCTCATCACGCCCAATTTCAATGAGCTTGTGCGTGAGGATATCCATGTAGCACCGCAGGTACTTGACGTAGTGGTAGCGCAACTTCGTCTCTACTTGCTCCATCACCTGTCTTGCGAATGACCCAATTTTCTCGGGCTCAAACTCATCGAGTTTCGCCTCCTTGAGTTCCCAAGCCACCCGATTATCAATCAACGAACGAAGTGAGTCACCACGCATCCAAGCAAGCGCGAACCAGCCGAAGTAAGTCTCCGCGTTGGTCAGCTTGCCTTCAAGATGAGTATGAATCGCCCGGAAGGCCGTCTCCATTCGCGTCTTCGCGTCTGGGTGCTTGCTCCGAGGATGAACAAGTATCATGGCGCTCAGTACTTTGTCGGACGCACGGTCGGTGAAGTGGTTGTACAGTTCTTGCTGGCGCAGTGGCGAAATCAGGCTATTGCGTCTGAGCAGCGACGTGGGCAAGGACACACGCTCCTGCGCGGCCATCACGGCGTCCTTCAAAGCCGAGGCACTTACGGTTGGATACCGTGCCAGAGCACGCTCAATGGTCTGGTCGATTGAGCCGTCCCGGGCATCCAGGAACAACCGCGTGAATACGCTTTCAGCGAGCGCCTCGTCTTTGACGCCAGATTTATGGTGAAGGTCTTGCGCATACGTCAAGACAAGCTCTTGCTTGGTGCCAAGGGCGTCGCAAATCGATGGCTCTACGTCCGTCGTCTGCTGGTCGGAGACTGGTTGGGACTCCCACTCCTCGTAGTCGACCAGAAACACGTTTCCGTGCGTATCTCGCTTCAACCTTCCCGCACGCCCCGCAAGGTTCCAGAACTCATTGGCCTCCAACGGCCCTTGTGTCCCCTTCTTAGGATTCTTCAGAAAGATGTTCCGCGCCGGAAGGTTCACGCCTTGGAGCAGCGTGGAAGTACAGACCAAGTATTTGATATGACCGTCGTCGAAGTACTCCTCGACCGCCTTCGAAATGGTCGTCGGTAAGCGCCCATAGTGCACGCCGACACCCTTCCTGAGTACCTTCGCAAGTTTGAATTCTGGATGGATGTGCTCGGCAACGAAACTGGACAGCTTCTCAAGCGGAGAATCAATGAAGTTATCAAGCTCGGGCAAGCCATTAGCGAGTTTCGAAGCAGTGCTGTCAGCAGACGCCGGTGCCCACGCATACACGATGCTCTGTCCGTCCTTCCCGAGCTCCAGCGCAGCTGTCACAAGCCTTTCGTTCTCTGCGATACTTCGCTCCGTCCGCACGCTACCGACGGTCAGCTTCTCTTGGTCTTGCCGATGCAGTTGAACTGAAATCATCCGCTTGGGCTTACGACCGCTGCACGTTACGAACAACAAGTTTTGCCGTACAGGTCGGACCGCACTGCGAACCGTCTGCACTTCTGTCACTCCAAGCAACGGTGCAATGGTTCGGGCGTCTTTGGAACTGGGAGTAATGAACAGCATCTTGCTTCCACGACGTCGGGCAAGAGCTTCCTCCAAGCATCCGAGGAGCATAATTCCTCTGTCCGCGTCACCGATTTGCTGTGCTTCATCCACGATTACGACATCGAACTTAATCGTGGACTCGTTCAGAATGGTCTGAAGACGCTCTTGCGTAAGCACGAAGACCAAACTTTTCCCTGCGTGCAAGTCATCATGAACTTGGGGAACGCTGCTAACTACCACCCTGTCAGCCAACGGCTTTAGAGCGTGAGTTAGCCCGGCCTGCACCTCGAAAATGAGCGAACGAGAAGGTACTAGGTAGACGATGTTTCTGGTGGTCTGGGTGTTAGCCAGCTCATCCAGCAAGTACGTCTGGACGAGAAAGGACTTTCCCGCGGAAGTGGGCGCGGACACATTGACGAATTGGTGTCCATGCAGTTGCGACCAAACATCTGCCTGGAAATCCGTGAAGACAATCTCTTGACCGAGAACACTGACGGTGTTCTGGTCCCGACGTGCCGCTTCGCGGACCTTTAGCGTCCACGGCAGTTGTTGTTCAACGAGAGGACGGTCGGAGACATAATCACCGGCAGGGAAGTTTCCCGTTTCTGCCAATATGTGGCGCCACACGCCGCGGAGCCTGGAGTCTGGATGACAGGCGACCAATGAGTACGCAATGTCCTGAGCGAGGCCATGGTGCCTGGCCTCGCTCGAGCGCGCCAAAGCAACAGCCGCCTCACTCAACCTTGCTGTCCGAACCGTCTCCAGCCTGGATTGCCCGCCGACCAGTGGTATCAGGCTTTGCTGCAGCAGTTCCGCAAGCGCCTCCTGGAAAAGCGGGCTGGATTCAATGCGTTCTGCGAGCCTGAAAGCGAACTCAGCCATTCATCGCCTCCTGAAAACAGTCTCGAAACAGCTCCACCGACGGCACTGGGAAGATGAACAAATCCACATTCTCGAGCTCAATCGCGTTGCTCTTGAGATGGGTTCGAGCCGTACCGATTTTCTGATTCATCGCCCCTTTGTAGTGGCGGAGGAACGTCTCTTCGACCTCCGCTAGAGGCACGTTGGCAACCTTCGCGTAAGCGTGATAATCGAAGCCTACAAGTATTGCGAAGCGGTCAATTCGCCGATTGCCTTCCTCCGTTTCGAAGGGATTGAGAAAGCGAAGCAGATATTCGATACCTTCCTCGGGGAAGTTCCCCAAGTCGTGGAAGTTCGACACCAGCTCGAGCTCGCGCTCCAGGCGCCCATCCTTATTCGTCACAAGGGCCGCCACGGACTCCGCGGCATCTTGCATGGCACTTGCGAAGGTTTGGTGCATCTTTGATTCTCCAAAATAGAGAATCAGTGAATCTGTCTTCTCGCACCATCCTGCATGAAGCCCGTCTGCACCGTGGACTGGCATATTGGCGCTGGTCTTCAACCGCATCTTCGACACAATCAAGGGGGCACGGAGATAGTGCTCGATAAGCGCATACAGGAGGAGCTCCCCTGCTTCGCCAGACCGGGCATCCGCGTCTGGCGCCATGAACAGACTCCGCGCCTTCGCAACAAGGTCTTCAACCGCCCCTGTCTCGAGGTCTCCTGCTTCGTGGTCCAAGCGCCTGGCTTTACGACGGTCCGCGCGCGTAGCGCAGAACTTCGTAATCTCCTTAACCAACATCTTCGCCAGCGCTTCCATTGTCGGTTGGCGGCCTTTGAAGACTGGATATAGGAAATGCGCGTTTACGCAGGGCACAGCCGTAGACGTGAAGTCAACGCGGCGGATGCGCACATCGACAGCATGAGAATCGACGATGCTACTTATTCTGTCCGCTCGGGAATCCGACGGAAAAGGCTCATCTTGCATTCGGTAACACCACCTCTTAACCGGCGCCAGACGACCCTATGCCCCTGGCACAACGTAACTTAGACCAGATGTAATTGATACTAATATCTTGATTGCCGCCCGAACGCAGTTTACATCGGCATATTGCGCTGCGGAGCCTACCCCCTAGGAGGGGGACTCGTTAAGCCAGTGCCCCGTGTACGCGTGCCCGCCATACTTCTTTGTCAGCATCCAATGCTGCTGAGATAGTAGTTCCGCTTCTTTAACCTGCAGCGCGAAGTCTTCGTGAGTCATTGTGATGGACCGGTCCTCGCCACCTTGCGACATGTCCCAGTTGAGTGGGGCAAACACCAGCAAAGGCGAGGTAGCAGCGGCTGACAGCCGCTTGGTGCTACGCTTCACTAAATAATCAGAACCTTTCGCCAATGCTTACCCAAATCCTAGACGCTAATCAGCTACAAGGCGCGACCAATAAGCTGCGTGAGAAACTGCGCACCCACGCCTATCGCGAACAGCAAGTTGTATGGGGCTTCCCGAACGGAGGCCGCGAGCAACTAGATACGTTTGTGCTCCGTGCTCATTCTCACGACATATACGTAGGCGTCGACGATAACAAAATGCGTACCGACTCGTACGCTCACCTCTTCCGTTTGGTCGACCATCACGCTGAACCGACGCCAGCCTTCTCTCCGAATGCCGAAGTCAACGTCTCGATGACGGGTGGTCGCGCCGTTGGAGGTCTGTTTGCCATCGAAGACGAGCGCGTAGTCCTCGGAAGACGGGCGATGTTCAACGCGTACCGGGGAAGAATCAAAGAAGCGGACACCCTAGAATTCTTCGGGGACCACACCGTATCCGTTCAGACAGGCAACCAAGAGGAACGTAAAGTCATTCCCGTCGTCGCGCTGGACTCCCCAACTTTCGTGGGAGACATTGAGGATTTTGTTCTTCGTGTTATTGCATTCAAAGACTATTTTAAGGCGAAGCCAAGCGGCGTGGATGCGGAAAATAATGCAATTTCGATTCCTGCGCAGACTGAGCACCCAGAACACTCATGGCCGTGGCACGATAACGCTGAGTTCGAGGGCACGAAATCACTTAAGGCTCGCGCGCCGGTCTCTTACGAATTTCAGCATGGCCCACTGTGCAATCGTCTGTCGAGTGCCCTGGATGCGTGGGCGAAGGGACGTTTCGTCGTGCGCAGCACGAAGAATATCGATTCGGCTATCGTTGGAAGCAACGGTATTGCTCGCGCCATCTTCGAGGTCAAAACCGCGGGCTCCCTTAGCGACCAACTGTACAAAGCGCTCGGGCAACTGCTGCACTATCGTTGGAAGCGAGGTGACGATGACACCCTATTGAGTGTCGTTCTGCCAGGAGAGGTCAAAGACGATGCTGTTCACGCGAACACATTCTTGCGCTCCCAGGGAATCCACGTTTTATACGAGACTGCACCAAGCCGCTACGCTCTTGCCGATGGGACCACGCTCGAGGCTTTTCTTGAAAGCCAGCTTTCGTAGCACACCGGCCGTTAGCCAGGACCACATTCACGCCCAGCGTTTTGAATCAATTACAACTATGCCCCTCGACGCCACTGACTTCGTCAAGATTGTCGCCTCCTCCGCTGTTATAGGTGCTGCCGTCAGCTCGGGTATCAGTTGGCTCCAAACCAGCGTACGAGAGAACAAGAATCGCCAGCACGAGCGACATCATGTGCTTCTAGAGGTAGCGGTCCTGCTCGAGCGGTTCGTAAAGGCATGCGGTGACACGATTTCCACCGAACGAGCTGCGCCGCCTGTCGCGTGGGACGACCAGTCGTGGGACGCCTACTATGCAGTTCAATTTCCGGAATTCGTGCCCCCGGATTCATTCAACTGGAGAGCACTCACGAAACAAGAAGCGGCACGACTAAAGGACTTTGTTGAGGCTGTACGAGGAGTGAAATCCTACATTTCGGAGCACGCCGAACATGCTGACGACCCCTCAGATGTCGCCAGCAAGCAGGCAGTCAAGTCTGCTGAGTATGGGCAAAAGGCGTGGGAACTTGCACTCTCTCTGCGAGCCTCTGCTGGGGTCAATCCTGCCAGCCTTGAATCTCATCACTACGGATGGGTCCACGATGCGTTCAAGGAAAGGCTGGAAAGGCATGCCAATTATCTGGAGCAGCAACGCATCGCACACCAAGAGCTGTTCAAAGATTTCGTCCAACCAAGTCCTCGTGCCGGTTCGACTTCAAACGGATTGCTGACGCTTTGAATCAACCCGTCAGAAATCGGCTGACTGCCGACTTTGTGGCCTCAGCGTGGAACGTTGCTAAAGAGCCCGCCTGAGCCAATACACTAAAGCATGACAGACATCCGACCTGCTAGGCGCACAACCACTCGCCACAATTTTGCTGCGAAGCAAAAGCAGACTCTTGCGAGACGTGTCAATTACCACTGCTCCATCTGTGACACGCAGACGTCCGGACCTGAGACTCAATCCGACGGAGCAGTTGGCATCGGAGTTGCTGCTCATATTAGAGCCGCGGCGCCGGGTGG
The DNA here is from genome assembly GCF_003854935.1 of Cupriavidus pauculus. Lineage (NCBI taxonomy): Bacteria > Pseudomonadati > Pseudomonadota > Betaproteobacteria > Burkholderiales > Burkholderiaceae > Cupriavidus > Cupriavidus pauculus. The sequence goes on along the minus strand of NZ_CP033969.1, from coordinate 1,840,608 downwards.
GCCAAGGTTTGACCCGAATCAATCAAAGGAGGACCGCAGCTCAGTAGCGAACGGCATTTGGCTATGCTCTAACTGCTCCACTATTATCGACGCAGATGCCAGTGCGTACCCTGTAGAGCGACTCATCGAGCTGAAGTCGCGGGCAGAGTCTGTCGCGAGAGGCAGACTAGGAAAACCCCCGACAATTGCCTTACCAGTGCCCTCGTCACATGCCGATATCTCGCGTGCAGTGGAGATTTTCTGCAAGAATGAAGCGGCCCGCCAAGAAGCGATAGACCCTCGTTTCGCGGTTTCTGTAGCACATCTGAATGGCGCGACGCTCTATGAGCTCCGGGCGAGGCGGAACGTCGACGCACAGATTGTTGTCGGTGCTGAAGATAGAGAACGCTTCGCTCAGGGACTCCAAGAACTTCAAAACTATGGCGGTGCAATCCAGTTCGAGAATATTGTCGCCGACATTGAAGGCTCCCCGTTGTTCGCCAACTCCTCCGGAACCATGCGAAAACTTGAGCTTTCAACAAGCCGCAGTGAGGCCTTGCTGACGCTACGGCTGACATCAGCAATCGTAGGGACCACGCTTATTGAGTTTCATGGCCATGCCAGCCGGGGAACTAGGGGGATGCGGTTCACTGGGCGCACTTTGGGGGAACTCGCGACAGTTTCGCTCAGTAGCGATGTTGGCTCTCGTCATGCGCCCCTGAAACTCGACATCAATCCAAACGCGTGGATAGGCAAGCCTGTACTGAAGCTGCCCTATTTTGATAGATTGCGCGAGCTCGTTCGATTGATTGCGGATGAAGCTACTGCAAGCATCTCGATTGAAGTTGACGGAGAGGAAATATTCTCCGGAGGCGGCACGCTACCTGGCGGGCCACTGATTCAACTTCATCGCAGATTCTTGGGGCAGATAGACATACTTCGAAGGCTCGATAGGTTCTTCGTCCTCCATCTAGTTATACCGCCATCTCCCAAAGACGTCTTCGAAGACATAGACTCTCTTGAGGAGTTGCTGCAGCTCGTTTGCATTGCCGAGGCAGAAGACCCGCAGATGACCTTCACATTGGTAGCAGACAAGTCAGCTGTGTTTGAAGAGCTGATGGAAAAGATTCAGGTTCGTCGGCCTGTGGACCTGCGGCTCACCCACGAAATGCACCTGCATTTGCTTGGACTAGACTGTGGCATGTACACCGTCGAGGTCGGGTGCCTTGAAACAATGGTCGAAGTGGTGGGCCCAGCCATATTGAAGTATGGTTCTCCCGTGCAGCTATCCTGCAGACCCGCTGACAGCAATCGCTGGTTCGCGCGAATTGCCGGGAAAGGCCCCATCAGAGAGTCGAGTAGCCTCACTGACGACTGACGCAGAGCGCAAGACCCCTTAGGTCGGTAGTTGACCTACGAGGGCAGTCAAGCCGACACACCCTACCAACGAGGGGGTTTGTCACACATCCCGCTCGCAAATCTTGCATTACCTGCTGCCGAAGTCCTTATCGATGCCTACGTCTGGCATCTTGCCCAACATATCTTTCAAGCGCTTCCTCGGTTTGCTTGCCCTCTGTCGAGGTTTTGCTTGCCTGGTCAGCATCAGCGGATTGATGGTGGGATACGGCGCAATCGTGTCTAGCCAGGCTTCGCGGCCCAGCGCTTTTAAGACTCGACACAGAGTATGTGTCGATGAACCGCCCCCGGACTCCAGATTCCGTAATGCGCGCACACTGATGCCAGCACGCTCAGCCAGCGTTTCCTGGTCGATGTTTCGATGGATTCGGTGAGTCCGCAGGTGCTCCCCGAGAACGGCCTCCATCTCTTTTGGGGTGTAATACCTCGTCATTTGGAACGGCGATTCTTACGTTTCTTCGAACTCTGAGATTGCTCCATCATTAGGCGAAGCACCGAAGGGTTGGCCTGGGTAAGCCGTTCGATATCCGCCTCGTAGCCGTAGAGGCGATGAAGCGCCAACGCGATTGCGCAGGACCGCGAAAATCCGCCCTCGCAATGGACCACAACCGCGTTCACGTCGTCCGTGAGCGATTCAACAAAATCCCGCACTTCGTTTGCCTGTTCCGTCGTAAAGGCGTACGGAAGTTTTGCCTGCGCGCGAAGCGACAGGTCTGCGCTGTGGAAATCAACGTCGGCGAAGCTCAATCGCAAAACATGGGCTGGAGAATTCAGATTAGCTGGCGGGCGCTCCGGCGCAGTAATCGAGATAATCGCGAACGTCGGCAGCGATGGAAGCCGCCCGGCCTCCTCTCGCGAAAGCGCAAATACTCGTCGCAGGCCAGCACGCGGCGCGCGATATAGGGCGGTGACAACCTCAGACAGATACTGTTTCATTTGGGGGCAACCAGGCTCATTCGCCGTACAGCCTTTCGTCGTCAATCTCGTTGGCCCAATCAGACAGGTACTGACTCACCTTCTTCGGGTCGGAAAAATCCAGCAGGAAGAACGGGCCTCCGCCTCTCGATGCGTAGACCCTGAGAAGCTCATTGCGGACGCGAGTCAGGATTTCCGGCGTCGCGACTTCATCCATGTCTGCGCCGGCGGCCTTCCATATGTCACCACTGTAAAGAAGGTGTTCAAGGTCAGGCTCGTCAACGACGCCGCGAGCGACATACCCGTAAGTGACTTCGCCATCCTGGTCTTCGGGAATCTGTTCCAACGCGCAGTTGTTTTCGAGCCATTTGAACCCGATGGCTGCGGCCTCCTGCAGGTCGTTCGAAAACGTCCAGCAGTCTCTGTTTTCGAAGTCTTCGACGCCGTACCGAGGAAAGCCGTAGCGACCCCAGTGGTAAATCAGTTCAACTGGGTGGCGCGCCTTAACTCGACCTACTGCATGAACCACAGGCGGAATATCGCTGACGACGCTTCCCAAATGAAGCGCCGGTATCGGGACGTACCGTATGAGCTCGCCTGTGTATCCCGGACGCTCGACGGTGCTTTTATCTCGTTCGCTCATGCCGGGTCCTGTCACCACTCGAGAATTACTCGGATTCTGTTCATGAGCCAATCCAGTTCCGCCTCGGAGACCCATCCCTTTTGGGAAACGGAGACGCGCAAACGCGCAAGCGTCTGCTCAATGGAATGCTCGGGATGTTTAGCTCCGTCCTTTTGTGCGACAGGCGCCAACTGGCGAGCCAGGTCTTCGCAAATGTCCCAACGCTCGTATCGGCTTTCCGGTGTTTCACCTGCGAAGTACCTCCCTTCGGACAGCACAACACCAATCTTCGATTGAACGCCCGAAACGACAGCAGGGATGGAGCGCCGAGGAAAGTCCTCCGGCACCTCGGTGATGTTTATGGTCTTCATGGGGAGGAAACGAACAGCCCGACTGAGTGGGTCGGGAGAATGGGCATGGACGGGATGGAAACTACGGGCGTTGGCGCTGTGCCAGGAAATCGACTCGCAACAAAGGGCACTTTGTTGCCGGTAAGCAGATGAGGAGGTCGGATACAGGACGTTGTGCTGCCGGTTACAACCGAGGAGAGTCAGTTCGGACCGCTTCGCAAACATTGAGGATTCGTAGCCCGCTGCGCGGGAAAGTGCATGAAACTTGCGATTTCGGCGATTTAAGAATACACAATTTTTGTGTATTTTGCGAATGGCTGCAAGCTGGCGGGTTCATCACATGCTTCCCGCTGGCAATGAGAAACCCCGTATATGAAGAAACGTACGCGCTTATGCGTGCCCTGCTCAAGGAAGCAAGGCAGAGTGCTGGCTTCTCGCAAATCGACTTCGCCGAGTTTCTCGGTCAACACCAACAGTACGTAAGCAGAGTCGAGAAAGGCCAAAGGCGCCTGGACCCCGTTGAACTGTGCAACTGGTGTAGGGCGCTGGACATCAATGCCAGCGAACTCATCGAGCAAATTGATGCGAGCGCCGCAAAAATGGCTCGCCTGGATGAAGCATTACGGGTAGAGAAAGGTCGCGAGCGTACGCTTGATGAGACACTCGAAAACCTCAAAGGGCCGAAACCGAAGCGCTCTCGGGCAGGAAAGTAGAGCGTCAGAGGACGCCTGACGATAGTTCAGAAGCAAAGGGGGAGGACGCCGCCCCAGGTAATTCACAGGAAATCAACAGCTTATCCACAGCTTATCCACAGCCCTTCGTTGGCAACACTAGATACTGCGCCGCAAGGCTCGAACGCTGTAAAATCCCTTACGACAACATGTACTGAACAATAATACTTAATTGTTCAAGGATTAATTGATGCGAAGGGCGAAAACACAACGTAATAGACAGTCCGGTGGCCGGCAAAGTGACCTCGGGCCGATCTACGGCTACCAGTGGCGCGCGTGGCCGACCCCGGACGGCCGGCACATCGACCAGATCAGCGAGGTGGTGCAGCAGATCCGCAGCAACCCGGACTCGCGCCGGCTGATCGTCTCGGCCTGGAACGTGGGCGAGATCCCGCAGATGAAGCTGCCGCCCTGCCACGCGTTCTTCCAGTTCTACGTGGCCGACGGCAAGCTGAGCTGCCAGCTCTACCAGCGCAGCGCCGACATCTTCCTGGGCGTGCCGTTCAACATCGCCAGCTACGCGCTGCTGACGCACATGATCGCGCAGCAATGCGACCTGGGCGTGGGCGACTTCGTCTGGACCGGCGGCGACTGCCATATCTATAGCAACCACTTCGAGCAGGTGCGGACGCAACTGGCGCGCGCGCCGATGAAGTTGCCGACGCTGCACATTCGCCGCAAGCCTGACAGCATCTTCGATTACCGGTACGAGGATTTCGAGCTGGTCGGCTACGAATCGCACCCGGCCATCAAGGCCCCGGTGGCCGTATGACGCTGCTGACGCTGATCGTCGCCCGCGCCCGCAACGGCGTGATCGGCCGCGACAACGCGCTGCCCTGGCGCCTGCCGGAAGACCTGCAGCATTTCAAGCGCACCACGCTGGGCGCGCCGATCATCATGGGACGCAAGACCTGGGATTCGATTGGCCGCCCGCTGCCCGGCCGCCGCAACATCGTGGTGAGCCGCAACCGGGATCTGAAGCTGGAAGGTGCCGAAGTGGCGGCGTCGCTGGAAGACGCGCAACGGCTGTGCGTGGGCGTGGAGCAGGTCTTCCTGATCGGCGGCGCCCAGCTCTACGCCGAGGCGCTGCCGAGCGCGGACCGCCTTATCGTCACCGAGATCGATGCCGACATCGAAGGCGACGCCTTCTTCCCGGCCGTCGACCGGTCCCGATGGAACGAGGTCGCGCGGGAGACGCACCATTCGGCCGCCAACGGCTTCGACTACGCGTTCGTGACGTACGAACGGCCGGCGTCGGGGGAAGAGTAGCGTTTCTTGCCCTCCCCCTGCCGGGAGAGGGCCGCAGGCCAGGACGGCCGCCCTGGGCCCTCAGTTCCCCGCGATCGTCATCTGCTCGATCAGGATCGAGCCGGTTTCCTTGGTGCCGCGCACGAGTGCATCGGCGCCGATGCCGACGATCTGGCGGAACATCTCGACCATGTTGCCGGCGATGGTGATTTCCTCCACCGGGTACTGGATCTGGCCGTTCTCGACCCAGTAGCCCGACGCGCCGCGCGAGTAGTCGCCGGTCACGTAGTTCACGCCCTGCCCCATCAGTTCCGTCACCAGCAGGCCGGTGCCCAGCTTGCGCAGCATGCCGGCAAAATCATCCTCGGGCTGCGTCAGGGTGGACGTCAGCGTCAGGTTGTGCGACCCGCCCGCGTTGCCGGTGGTCTGCATGCCCAGCTTGCGCGCCGAGTAGGTCGACAGGAAATAGCCCTGCACCACGCCGTCGCGCACCACGTCGCGGGCCTGGGTGCGCACGCCTTCCTCGTCGAACGGGGCACTGCCCATGGCGCCCGGCACGTGCGGCTGCTCGTTGATCTGAATGTGCGGCGCAAAGACGGCCTTGCCCAGCGTGTCGTACAGGAACGTCGACTTGCGGTACAGCGCGCCGCCCGACACCGCCTGGACGAAGGCGCCGAGCAGGCCGGCCGCCAGCGGCGCCTCGAACAGTACCGGGCACTTGCGCGTGGACAGCTTGCGGGCATTCAGCCGGGCCAGCGCGCGCTCTGCGGCGTAGCGGCCGATGGCCTCCGGCTCGGCCAGCGCCAGCGGCGAGCGCTTGGACGAGTACCAGTCGTCGCGCTGCATGCCGCTGCCCGAACCGGCGATCGGCGCGGCCGAGATGAAGTGGCGCGAGTACGGATAGCCGCCCACGAAGCCGCGCGACGTGGCCAGCACGAACTGCGAATGCTGGGCCGACACGCTGGCGCCGTCGCTGTTCCGGATCTTTGGCGACACCGCGAACGACGCGGCCTCGGCGCGGCGCGCGATGTCGATGGCGCCCTCGGCGTCGATGGTCCACGGGTGGAACAGGTCCAGGTCCTGCGGATCACGTTCGAGCAGCGCTTCCTCGGCCAGCCCGGCGCAGTCGTCCTCGGCCGTGAAGCGGGCGATGTTGTACGCCGCCTCGGCCGTGGCGCGCAGCGCGGCCGGCGAGAAATCCGACGTGCTGGCGTTGCCGCGGCGCTGGCCAATCATCACCGTCACGCCCACCACCTTGTCGCGGTTCTGCTCGATGGTCTCCACCTCGCCCTTGCGCACGGTCACCGACAGGCCGCTGCCTTCGGAGATCTCGGTGGCGGCGTCCGTCGCGCCCAGCTCGCGTGCCACGCGCAGCACATCGGCCGCCATGGCCTTGAGCTGGTCCTGGGTATAGGTGAAATGCGCGGTCTTCTCGGCGGTCTGGCTCATATGGGCGGGCGTGATCAAAAGTCCAAACGGGAATCATAGCAAGATAAAATGCCGGCCATGACGCGAAATACCCGTAACAACTCCCAAGGCCCCCACGGCCGCTTCCCCGGCGCCTTTGCGCCGGAAGAGGACGACGACCAGCCCAAGAGCAAGTCGCAGCGCAAGCGCGACATGACCGCGCTGCAGGACCTGGGCGCCGAGCTGGAGGCGCTGCCCAAGGACCGCCTGGCGCGCGTGCCGATGCCCGAGGCGCTGGCCGACGCCGTCCTGGCCGCCCGCAAGATCACCAGCCACGAAGGCAAGCGCCGCCAGATGCAGTTCGTCGGCAAGGTCATGCGCGGGCTGGACGACGACGAGGTGGCCGCCATCCGCGCCGCGCTGGAAGGCTTCAAGGGCACCAGCAAGGCCGAGACGGCCCGGCTGCACCTGATCGAGCGCTGGCGCGACCTGCTGCTGGCCGACGACGCCCAGCTCACGAAATTCCTGGGCGAGCACCCCGAGGTGGACGTCCAGTCCGTGCGCAACATCATCCGCGGCGCCCGCAGGGAAAAGGAACTCGGCAAGCCGCCGAAGTACTACCGCGAGCTGTTCCAGGTCATCAAGGCCGCGCTGGAAGGCGGCGATGACGGCGACGAAGACGGCGCGCCCGCCAACCCCGAGGAGCCCCAGGCATGACCCCGACGCTGACCGCCCCCGTGCCCCGCAATCACCCCGACGAGCTGGTGGTCGGCTTCGTTTCCATTTCGGATCGCGCCTCGTCCGGCACCTACCAGGACGAGGGCATCCCGGCGCTGCGCGACTGGTTCGGCAAGGTGCTGACGTCGCCCTGGCAGGCCGTGGAGCGGCTGATCCCGGACGAAGCGCCGCTGATCTCGCGCACGCTGATCGAACTGGTCGACGTGGCCGGCTGCGATCTCGTGCTGACCACGGGCGGTACCGGCCCGGCGCGCCGGGACGTCACGCCCGAAGCCACGCTGGCGGTGGGTACCAAGGAAATGCCGGGATTTGGCGAGCAGATGCGGCAGGTCAGCCTGCAGTTCGTGCCGACGGCGATCCTGTCGCGCCAGGTGGCGGTGATCCGCGAGACACCCAGCCGCGCCGCGCTGATCGTCAACCTGCCCGGCCAGCCGAAGGCGATCCGCGAGACGCTGGAGGGCCTGCGCGACGTGGAAGGCCGCGTGGCCGTCCAGGGCGTGTTCGCCGCCGTGCCGTACTGCATCGACCTGATCGGCGGCCCGTACATCGAGACCGACGCGACCATCGTGAAGGCGTTCCGGCCCAAGAGCGCGGTCCGGAAGACCCCCGGGCCGACGGTCTGACGCGGGCGGGTCCGGGCGCAGCCGCCCGGCCCTACTTCAGGCCCAGATACAGCCCGACCGGCACGAACACCACCGCCGCGATATTGCCGAGCAGCACGATCGAGGCCACCTGGTCCGGTTCCTGCCGGTAGTGGTCGGCCACCAGGAAGTTCAGCACGGCCGGCGGCAGCGCCGCGAAGACGAACAGCAGGCCGCGCTGCAGCTCGGTCATCGGCACCCACCAGACGATCAGCAGCGCCACGGCGATGCCCGCCAGCGGGCAGACCACGGCACCCAGCACGCCCATGCCCCAGTTGCGCAGGCTGACGTCCTTCATCCGCACGCCCAGCGCAAACAGCATCAGCGGCACGGTGGCATCGCCCAGCAGCTTGATCGACTCGTAGACCGGCTGCGGCAGCGCGAACACGGGCCGGGCCAGCGACAGCGCCACGCCGGCCACCGTCGCCAGCACCATCGGATTCCGGGCGATCTGGGCCATCGACGCCTGCCGGTTCACGATCTTCAGCCCGATGGTGAAATGCATCAGGTTGGACGCCGCGAACAGCGCCACGGCCGGCGCCAGCCCCACTTGCCCGAACGCGAAGACCGACAGCGGCAGGCCCATGTTGCCGCTGTTGTTGAACATCATCGGCGGCACGAAGGTACGCGGGTTGGCGCCACTCATCCGCGCCACGATCCAGGCCAGGATGCCCGAGCCGATCACCACCGCCACGGCGCTGGCCAGCAGCACCAGGTGGTCGGCCAGCACGAAGTCCTTGCTGATGAAGGCCGACACCACAAGTAGCGGCGCAATCACTTCCAGCATGGCCCGGTTGATGCCGGTCATGTCCGGATGGGCGCGCCGCCCGTAGATCCACCCGATCAGGATGATCAGGATGACCGGCGTGATGATCGAGACGATGCGCGTGAACATGGCGGGGGGCGGCTGGACGGGCGGATCGGCGTGGCCGTCCCGTCCTGGAACCGCCCGCCGGCTTGGCAGGATCGGGCGTTATGCCGCGGGGGCGGCAGGGGCGGCCGGTGCCGGCGGGACCGACGCGGCGGCCTCGGCCGGCGTCTTGATGAAATGCTGGCGGTAGTAGCGCAGCTCTTCCACCGATTCCAGGATGTCGGCCAGCGCCGTGTGAAGCTGGCGCTTGTGGAACCCCTTGTGGATGGCCGGCTCCCAGCGCTTGCACAGTTCCTTGAGCGTGGACACGTCGAGGTTGCGATAGTGGAAGAACGCCTCCAGCTTCGGCATGTAGCGGGCCATGAAGCGGCGGTCCTGGCAGATCGAGTTGCCGCACATCGGCGACTTGCCGGCCGGCACCCAGCGCTTCAGGAAGGCAATCAGCTCGGCCTCGGCCTGGGCCTCGGTCAGCGTGGACGCCTTGACCTTGTCGATCAGGCCCGAGCGGCCGTGCGTGCCCTTGTTCCAGTTGTCCATCGCGTCCAGCACGGCGTCGGGCTGGTGGATCACCAGCACCGGGCCCTCGGCCAGGATGTTCAACTCGGAATCCGTGACCACCACCGCCACTTCGATGATCCGGTCGCTGTCCGGCTGCAGGCCGGTCATTTCCATGTCCAGCCAGACAAGGTTGTTTTCACTTTTGACGGAGGCGGCGGCGGGACTTGTCATCTGGCGGTACGGCTTGATATGGGATTCGGAAGGAAAACGCCCCAGCAACGCGGGTGGCCGGGGACGAACAATTTATAATTCTCGCATATCTGCCCCAGATGGCCCGCCCCGCACTTCCGGTTTTTCCGATGGTGCACCGCGCCATCGCCACCAAGGCCACCGATGTTCACGCTGATCTTTCTTGCCGCCCTGGTCATCATGGTTGTGACCAAACTCTGGCTCGCCTCGCGCCAGATCCGCCATGTGGCGCGCCATCGCAACGCCGTGCCGGCGCGCTTTGCCGACACCATCGCGCTGTCCGCACACCAGAAGGCGGCCGACTACACCATCGCCCGCACCCGCCTGTCGATGATCGAGGTGCTGACCGGCGCGGCCGTGCTGATCGGCTTCACGATGCTCGGCGGCCTGCACGCGCTGAACCAGTTCTGGCTGCACGTGTTCGACGGCGGCGGCTACTTCTACGGCGTGGCGCTGATCGCCAGCGTGGCCGTGATCGGCGGGCTGTTCGACCTGCCGTTCTCGCTCTACGGCCAGTTTGTGATCGAGCAGCGCTTTGGCTTCAACAAGATGACGTTCGGGCTCTGGCTGGCCGACCTGGCCAAGATGGCGCTGGTGGCCTGCGTGCTGGGCCTGCCGCTGCTGCTGGCCGTGCTGTGGCTGATGGACCGGGCCGGCACCTACTGGTGGCTCTACACGTGGCTGCTCTGGGTGGCGTTCAGCCTGCTGCTGCAGGTGATCGTGCCCACGTTCATCGCGCCGCTGTTCAACAAGTTCGAGCCGCTGGCCGACGACAGCCTGCGCGAGCGCATCGAGGCGCTGCTGCGCAAGTGCGGCTTTGCCAGCAAGGGCCTGTTCGTGATGGATGGCAGCCGCCGCAGCGCGCACGGCAACGCCTATTTCACCGGCTTTGGCGCGGCCAAGCGGATCGTCTTCTTCGATACGCTGCTGGCCCGGCTGGACGGCGAGGAGGTGGAAGCGGTGCTGGCCCACGAACTGGGCCACTTCAAGCGCCGCCACGTGGCCAAGATGATCGCGGTGACGTTTGCGCTGTCGCTGGTGTTCCTGGCCCTGCTGGGCTGGCTGGCCACGCGCGAGTGGTTCTACACGGGGCTGGGCGTGCTGCCCAATTTCGGCGCCAGCAACCACGCGCTGGCCCTGGTGCTGTTCTTCCTGGCGTTGCCGGTGTTCACGTTCATCCTGGGGCCGCTGGCGAGCCAGTCGTCGCGCCGCCACGAGTTCGAGGCCGACGAGTTCGCCGCGCACCAGACCAACGCCGGGCACCTGGTGTCCGCGCTGGTCAAGCTGTACAAGGACAATGCGTCCACGCTGACGCCCGACCCGCTCTACAGCGCGTTCTACTACTCGCATCCGCCCGCCGCCCAGCGGATCGACCGCCTGCTGGCGCACGCATGACCCGCAGCGCGCGCCACCACAACGCCGGCAAGGGTGCCGGCAAGGGCCCCGGGGCCGATGCCGAATCCGCACTGATCGTCGCCGCGCACGGCCGCCACTACGTGGTGGAGCGCGCCGACGGCTCGCACCTGCATGCGTTCCCGCGCGGCAAGAAGAGCGACGCCGCCGTGGGCGACCACGTCCGCATCGAGTTGGCCGCCGTGGACCAGGGCGTGATCACCGCCATCGACCCGCGCAAGAACCTGCTGTACCGGTCCGATCAGTTCAAGTCCAAGCTGCTGGCGGCCAATATCGACCAGGTCATCATCGTGCTGGCCACCGAGCCGAGCTTCTCGGAAGACCTGCTCGGCCGGGCGCTGGTGTCGGCCGAGGCGCTGGAGATCCGCCCGCTGGTGATCCTGAACAAGACCGACCTGACCGACCGCCTGGACGACGCGCGCCGCCGGCTACGGCTGTACCAGGACCTTGGCTACGACACGCTGGAGCTGTCCGTGCACGGCCGCCCCGACGAGGCGCTGGCGGCGCTGCAGCCGCGCACGGCCGGGGTGTCGAGCATCCTGATCGGCCAGTCGGGCATGGGCAAGTCGTCGCTGCTGAACCTGCTGATCCCCGGCGTGGAGGCGCAGACGCGCGAGATTTCGGCCAAGCTGGATTCGGGCAAGCACACCACCACGTTCACGCGGCTCTACCACCTGCCCGACACCTGGGCGGTGGTCGACGGCCGGCCTGGCTACCTGATCGATTCGCCGGGCTTCCAGGAATTCGGCCTGCACCACCTGAGCGAAGGCATGCTGGAGCGCGCGTTTCCGGAGTTCCGGCAGCGCCTGACCGAATGCCGTTTCTATAACTGCCACCATATCAACGAGCCCGGCTGCGGCGTGCTGACGGCCATCGACGGCGGCACGATCTCGCCGCGCCGCCATCAGCTCTACACCCAGTTGCTGCACGAGTCGCGGCAGCAGAAGCCGTGGTAACTTGGGCGCACCTGCTGGCTTGCCGCGCCGAACATGAAACTGCTGCTGAGGACGCCTTCGCTGGTCCACGCCGCGCATTGCGAGAATGTGCTGCGCGCGGCCGGCATCCGCGCCGAGGTGCGCAACACCTGGCTGGCGGGCGCGGCGGGCGACATCCCGCTGCTGGAAAGCGCGCCGCAGGTGTGGATCGTCGACGATGGGGATGAGCCGGCGGCGTGGGCCGCGCTGAACGCGGCGGCCAATCCGTCGCCGGGGCCGCGCTGGCAGTGCCGCCGCTGCGGAGAATGGCACGAGGCCCAGTTCGCGGCCTGCTGGCAATGCGGCGCCAGCGCCGAATGAAAAGGGCCGGCACGCGCCGGCCCTGATGCGGGGGCGGGCCTTCAGCCTACCCAGAGCGCCAGCGAGATCATCGCCAGCAACAGCATCCAGAGAATCACCGCGCGCCAGACCAGCCCGACGGCCGACTGCAGCGTGCGGATGCCCGGGTCCGCGCCGAATTCGGGCGGCACCGGCTCGGCCTCGCCCATGCCCGGCGCGTAGTCCACGCCGGCCAGGCTCGTGCGCAGCATCACGCTCGAATCCTCCTCGGCCAGCGGCTGGCCCAGCCGCACGCCCAGCGCCCCGCCGCCACTGGCGAGCAGGATGCCGTTGACGGCGTCGTCCCACTTGCGCGCGTGGTTGCGCCAGGCGTAGACCGCATCCTCGAAGTTGCCGACGATGGCAAACCCGATGGCGGTCAGGCGCGACGGAATCCAGTCCAGCACGTAGAACGCCCGGGCGGCAAACCGGCCCAGCGCCGGGCTGCGCTCGTTGGACGGCAGGTTCCACTGGCGATTCAGGAATTCGGCGGTCCGGTAGAGCACCACGCCGCCGGGGCCGATCGGCACCAGGAACCAGAAGAACACGCCGAAAACGTGCCGGTGCACGGCCACGATGGCGGCTTCCAGCGTATGGCGGACGATCTCGCTGACCGGCATCTCCACCGTGTCCAGCCCGGTCCACTCGTGCAGCAGCGTGCGCGCGGTGTGCAGGTCGTCGCGGTTCAGCGCCTCGTGGATGTCGGTGAAATAGTGGCTGAACTGGCGGAAGCCCAGCGTCAGGTAGAGCAGCAGGACGTTCCAGACCAGCGTCAGCGCGACGCTGATCGACGCCAGCAGGTAGTGGACGACCACGGCGGCCAGCGTGAGCGGCAGCACCACGGTCAGCCAGGCCAGCGCGGCATCGCGCGGCCGGCCGGTGTCGAAGGCATGCTCGGCCCGGTCACCCAGCACACGCACGATGTCGTAGATGGGATTGTTCCGGCCGAGCGCACGGAACTGCTCGGCAATCAGCGCCAGAAGAATGGATACGAAGGTCATCGCGTGACGTGAATCGGCGGGCGGCGATGTGCCGCGGCGGTCGCATGGCGGATAGCCAGACGATAGCATAGCGGCAACACTTTCCAGTACCTGTAAGCACTGGTTACCGACACCTCGATGCGACAACGCCCACCCTTGCGGGCGGGCGTCGTGCCGGGCGGGGCGGTCAATGCCTCGCGGCGACGGTCAGGCCGGCAGGTCGAACACCAGCACCTCGGCGTCGGCACCCCGGTCCAGCGCGATCGCATCCACGCCGGACAGCTTGGCCGCGTCGCCGGTCTCCAGCGGCTGGCCGTTGACCGAGATCCGGCCCCGGGCCACGTGGACGTAGGCCTGGCGGCCCGGCTGCAGGGCCAGCGTGGCGGCCTCGTCGCCATCGAACAGGCCGGCGTAGAGCCGCACGTCCTGATGGATCACCACCGAGCCCTCGGCGCCGTCGGCGCTGCCCACCAGGCGCAGCCGGCCGCGCTTGTCCTCGGCATCGAAGCGCTTTTCCTCGTAGCCGGGCTCCAAGTTCTGGCGATCCGGCACGATCCAGATCTGCAGGAAGTGCGTCGTATCGTTGGCGGCGTGGTTGTATTCCGAGTGCCGCACGCCGGTGCCGGCGCTCATGCGCTGGACGTCGCCGGGACGGATCACGCTGCCGTTGCCGATGCTGTCCTTGTGCGCCAGTTCGCCGTCCAGCACGTAGCTGATGATCTCCATGTCACGGTGGCCGTGCGTGCCGAAGCCCATGCCGGGCGCCACACGGTCCTCATTGATCACACGCAGCGGGCCAAACTGGATGTGGCGCGGGTCGTAGTAATCGGCGAACGAGAAGCTGTGGTACGACTTGAGCCAGCCATGGTCCGCATAACCGCGCTCTTCAGACTTACGGATTTCAATCATTTTGATGGCCCTCCTTGTGGCCTGGCATTCGAACCTGCCAGCGTCTGGCTGCAGGCCCTGCGGCGTTTCGATGCTAGGCAGTTTAGGGGAGCGGGAGTATATTGGCGGGCACCGCGTTAGAAGCAGTTGTTCAGAAATTCTGAATATGCCCCTGTCACTTGAATCCCTTGAAGTCCTGGACGCCATCGAGCGTAAAGGCAGTTTCGCCGCCGCCGCCCACGAGATGGGCAAGGTGCCCTCGGCCCTGACCTACGTCGTCCGCAAGCTGGAAGAAGATCTGGACGTGCTGCTGTTCGACCGCCGGCGCCACCGGGCCGAGCTGACGCCGGCCGGGCGCGCCCTGCTGGACGAGGGCCGCCACCTGCTGCACGCGGCCGACGACCTGGCGCGGCGCGTAAAGCGGCTGGCCACGGGCTGGGAGGCCAGCCTGAACATCGCCGTCGACGACCTGATCAACTTTCGCGCGCTGCTGCCGGTGATCCAGGACTTCTACGCCGAGAACACGGCCACCCGGCTGCGTTTTTCGAAGGAAGTGCTCGGCGGCACCTGGGACGCGCTGGTCAGCAACCGCGCCGACATGATCATCGGCGGCGCCTACGAACTGCCCAGCACCCAGGGCTTCCAGGTCCGGCCGCTTGGCACCATCCCGTTCGTGTTCGCGGTGGCCGCCCACCATCCGCTGGCCACCGAGGAAGGCCCGCTCACGACGATCCAGATCGCCAAGCACCGCATCGTGGCCGTGGGCGATACCTCGCGCAACCTGCCCGCGCGCACCCATGGCGTGCTGGCCGGCCAGGACGTGCTGGTGGTGCCGACCATGCGCGACAAGCTCGAAGCCCAGATCCGCGGCCTGGGCTGCGGCTGGCTGCCGGCCCCGATGGCGCAGCCCCATATCGAAAGCGGCGTGCTGCAGGTGCGCGAGACCGTGGAAGTGCGCGCGCCGGGCACGTTCAAGGCCGCCTGGCGCACCAACACGCGCGGCAAGGCGCTGCAGTGGTGGGCCAGCAAGCTTGAAGACCCGCGCCTGGCGCAGGCGTTGCTGCAGCAGGCGCCGCAGCAGATGGAGTCGTTCGAGTAACGGCGCCGTCCCATGCCGCAACGCTACCGGGGGCGCTTTGCCCCCTCCCCCACCGGCCCGCTGCACCTGGGGTCGCTGGTCACCGCCCTGGCGAGCTGGCTCGACGCCCGCGCCCATGGCGGCGACTGGCTGGTGCGCATCGAGGACATCGACTATCCGCGCTGCGTGAAGGACGCCGACACCGGCATCCTGCGCACGCTGCACGCGCTGGCGCTACATCCCGACGAGCCGCCGGTCTGGCAGAGCCGCCGCGAATCGCTCTATGCCGATGCGCTGCGCCGGCTCGACGCCGCCGGCCAGCTCTACCCGTGCGGCTGCTCGCGCAAGGAAATCGCCGATTCGCTGGTGCACGTGCGCCAGCGCCACCAGACGCTGGGCTATCCCGGCACCTGCCGCAACGGGCTGCACGGCAAGCTGCCGCGCGCTTGGCGCGTGCGCGTGCCGGACGGCCCGGCGGCCATCCTCTGCTTCGACGACCGCTGGCAGGGCCGCCAGTGCCAGGACCTGGAAACGGAACTCGGGGATTTCGTGCTGCGCCGGGCCGACGGGCTGTGGGCCTACCAGCTTGCCGTGGTGGTCGACGATGCCGCCCAGGGCATCACGCACATCGTGCGCGGCGCCGACCTGCTCGATTCCACGCCGCGCCAGATCCACCTGCAGCACCTGCTGGGCATGCCGACGCCGTCGTACCTGCATGTGCCGGTGGTGGTCAACGCCGATGGCGAAAAGCTGAGCAAGCAGAGCGGCGCGCAGGCGCTGGACGCCACCGCGCCGCTGGACGCGCTGCGGCAGGCGGGCGCCCATCTGGACATCGTGAACGGGGAAGCGACGGTCGCCGCCTGGCTGGCAGCGGCCACGGCGCAATGGGCGCGCCGTTGGCGGATCGGCAACTGAGTCGCGCGCATCCGCCGGCGGGAGAGATTCAGGAAATTACGACTTGCGCGGCGCGCCGCCCAGCAGCGCGGCCACGGGGCGCTTGGGCGACTGGCGGCCCCGCGTGAGCGCGGCGGCGATCTGGTCTTCGGGCTTCGGTGCCGGCGTGTAGTTGCCCGACGGCTCGTACGGACGCGAGAAGAACGGATCGTCCGACGGGCGGAAGGCCGGGCGGCCGTTCGGCTCGGTGCGACGACGGCGCGGCGCGGCGGCATCGGCCTCGCCTTCGCTGCTGCTGCCTCCGCCATCGCGGGTCCGGCGCACGTCCGTGCGCTGGCGGCGGCGGTCCGATTCGTCCTGGCGCGCGCGCTCGCCGGTCGGGTCGAAGCCTTCGAGCGTGCCGCGCGGCACGCTGCGCTTGATCAGCTTCTCGATATCGGCCAGCAGGCGGTCATCGTTGCCCGGCACGTAGATCGACAGCGCATCGCCGCTGGCGCCGGCACGGCCGGTCCGGCCAATCCGGTGCACGTAGTCTTCGGCGCTGAACGGCAGGTCGAAGTTGATCACGCAGGGCATGGCCGGGATGTCCAGCCCGCGCGCGGCCACGTCGGTGGCCACCAGCGCGTCGATCGAGCCATTCTTGAAGCCGTCCAGCGTCTGCATGCGCTCGGTCTGGGTCTTGTCGCCATGGATCGCGGCGGCGTTGATGCCTTCGCGCTCCAGGTGGCGCGCCAGGCGCGAGCAGCCGATCTTGCTGTTGACGAACACGATGCACTGCTTGGACTGCTGCTGCGACGCGCGCTGCTTGAGCAGGTGCACCACGGCGGCCTGCTTGTGGCCGTCCGGCACCTGGAAGACCACCTGGCGCACGTTCTCGTTGGTCGAGTTGCTGCGCGCCACTTCGATCGTCACCGGCTGCTTCAGGTAGCTGGACGCCAGCTTCTTGATCTCGGGCGAGAACGTGGCCGAGAACAGCAGCGTCTGGCGCTGCGCCGGCAGCAGGTTGATGATGCGCTGCAGGTCTGGCAGGAAGCCCATGTCGAGCATGCGGTCGGCCTCGTCCAGCACCAGCATCTGCACCTGCGACAGGTTCACCGATTTCTGCTGCACGTGGTCCAGCAGCCGGCCCGGCGTGGCCACCAGGATTTCCACGCCACGGCGCAGCGCGTCGGTCTGCGGGTTCATGTCGACGCCGCCGAACACCACGGTGCTGCGCAGGTCGGTGTGCTGCGCGTAGCGGGCCACGTTGTCGTAGACCTGGTCGGCCAGTTCGCGCGTGGGCGTCAGCATCAGCGCGCGCACCGGGTGGCGCGCGGGCGAGGCGCTGGCGTTGGACATCGGCAGCAGGCGCTGGATGATCGGCAGCGCAAAGCCGGCGGTCTTGCCGGTGCCGGTCTGTGCGGCGCCCATGACGTCCTTGCCCAGCAGCACCACGGGGATGGCCTGCGCCTGGATCGGCGTGGGCTTGGTGTAGCCCTGGTCGGACAATGCGCGCAGGATGCGTGCGTCCAGCCCGAAGCTTTCGAACGTCTGCTCTGCGGCCGGGGTCTGGTCTGGGGTGTTCGTCATCGTCATCAATAGGTGTCTTTGCAACGGCGTGGCGCCGGGGCAATCGGACACGCGTCTGGAACGGTTCTACGGGCCAGTCGCGGCAGGTAAAGTCGCGAAAAGATGAATTGCCCGGAAAATCAAAGACTTGGATTCTACCACCAGAGTCGGGCAGCGGACACGGGCACACTGGGGCAGTATCGGCGCCGGGGATGTCAATGACGTGTCAACAACACGTCACAATCGCTGGCGAGCATAGCGGCCCGGCCCCGTGCCTCCGCATCCACCCCAACCCGTCGACGCGCCAATGACCGACCGCCTGCCCACCGAACCGACCGACGCCGCCCGCCGCGGCTTCCTGCGCACTTCCAGCCGCTTCCTGGGGCTGGCCGCAGGCGTTGCCACCGGCCTGGCGGCGCCGGCCGTGGTCGCCGCGGGCCGGCCCGGCGCGCCCGACGGCATCCAGCTTGGCGATCCGTCCGACGACGGCCTCGTGGTCTGGGCCCGCGCCGACGCCCCCGCGCGGATGGTCGTCGAATACGCCACCCGCCCCGACTTTCGGGACGCCACGCGCATCTCCGGCCCGCTGGCCACCAGCGAGACCGATTTCACGGCCCGCACCCAGCTGACCGGCCTGGTGCCCGGCCAGTCGTACCACGTGCGCGTGGCCTTCGAGCAGCCGGGCCAGCGTCGCGGCCAGGGCGCGTGGATGGCGGGCAGCTTCCGCACCCGCGCGATGACGGCCGACCGTCCGGTGCGCTTCGTCTGGTCCGGCGACACGGCCGGCCAGGGCTGGGGCATCAACCGGGACCTGGGCGGCATGCGCATCTACGAGGCCATGCG
Source organism: Cupriavidus pauculus (assembly GCF_003854935.1). Lineage (NCBI taxonomy): Bacteria > Pseudomonadati > Pseudomonadota > Betaproteobacteria > Burkholderiales > Burkholderiaceae > Cupriavidus > Cupriavidus pauculus. Next base: position 1,821,986 of record NZ_CP033969.1, on the reverse strand, counting down.
CCAGCGCGACCCCGACTTCTTCATCCACAGCGGCGACACGATCTACGCCGACAGCCCGATCGCGGCCGAGCAGAAGGCCGAGGACGGCCGCATCTGGCGCAACGTGGTCACCGAGGAAGTGAGCAAGGTGGCCGAGACGCTCAAGGAATTCCGCGGCCGCCACCGCTACAACATGCTCGACGCCAACGTGCGCCGCTTTGCCAGCCAGGTGCCGCAGATCTGGCAGTGGGACGACCACGAGGTGACCAACAACTGGTCCGATGCCAAGGACCTGTCGGCCGACGCGCGCTATACCGAAAAGGACGTGCGCCTGCTGGTGGCGCGCGGCAGCCGCGCCTTCCTGGAAAACGCGCCGATGCGCTGGCACCGCCAGGGGCTGGCCGAGCGCGTGCATCGCAAGATCGCCTACGGCCCGCTGCTCGACGTGTTCGTGCTGGACATGCGCAGCTATCGCGGCCCCAACGGCTACAACCGCGAGACGGCCGAAGGCCCGGGCACCGCGTTCCTGGGCAACGCGCAACTGGACTGGCTGATGGCGGAGCTGACGGCCTCGCAGGCCACGTGGAAGGTGATTGCCGCCGACATGCCGATCGGCCTCAACGTGCCCGACGGCAAGGACGCGCAGGGCCGCGCGAAGTGGGAAGCCATCGCCAACGGCGACGGCCCGGCGCTGGGCCGCGAGCTGGAAACCGCGCGGCTGCTGTCGCGCATCCGCCGGGCCGGGCTGCGCAACGTGGTCTGGATCACCGCCGACGTGCACTACTGCGCGGCGCACCACTACGCGCCCGAGCGCGCCCAGTACCAGGATTTCGACCCGTTCTGGGAATTCGTGGCCGGGCCGCTCAACGCGGGCAGCTTCGGCCCGAATCCGCTGGACAACACGTTCGGGCCGCGCGTGGTCTTCCAGAAGGCGCCCACCGTCCAGAACATGTCGCCATTCGCCGGATTCCAGTTCTTTGGCGAGGTCAACATCGATCCCGCGTCGCGCGCGCTGACCGTGGACCTTCGTGACTTGAACGGCGTGTCGCAGTTCCAGCAGGTGTTGCAGGCGCAAGCCTGATCCGCGCACCCCGCAGCGGGATCCGGCGCGCCGTGCCCGGCCGGGATCAGTCGCTCTTGATCCCGTTGTCCTTGATGACCTTGCCCCACCGGGCGTAGTCGTTCTGCATCCGGGCGGCAAGCTGCTCGGGCGTCTGGTACGACGCCACGGTGCCGGCGCCCAGCATCTTCTGCTGGACGGTCGGATCGGCCAGCGCGCCCTTGAGCGCGTCGGACAGCCTGGCCACCACGTCCTTCGGCGTGCCGGCCGGCACCAGCAGGCCGCCCCACGACGACGCGTCGAAGCCCGGAAAGCCCTGCTCGGCCACGGTCTTCACGTCCGGCGCGAACGACACGCGCCTGGCCGACCCCACCGCGATCGGGCGCAGCTTGCCGGCCTTGATATGCGGCAGCGCGGCGATCATGTCCGAGAACATCATCGGCACCTGTCCGGCCAGCAGGTCGGAAATGGCTGGCGCGCTGCCCTTGTACGGCACATGCTGGACGTCGAAATGGCCCAGGTTCTTCAGCAGCTCGGTCGACAGGTGGCCAAAGCTGCCGTTGCCGGCGCTGGTGTAGTTCATCTTGCCCGGCGCGGCCTTGGCCTTGGCGATGTACGACGGCAGGTCGGTCACGTCCGGCAGCGCGGTCGGGTTCACCACCATCACGATCGGCAGCTCGTAGGCGTTACCGACCGGCGTGAAGTCCTTGAAGATGTCGTAGCTCTTGCGCGGCAGCAGGTGCGGCGCCAGCAGCGTGGGGGTGGCCAGCATCACCAGCGTGTAGCCGTCCGGCGCGGACTTGGCCACGGTCTCGGTGCCGATGGTGCCCGACGCGCCCGGGCGGTTGTCGACGACCACGGTCTGCTTGAGCGTTTCGCCAATCTTCTGGCCGATGATGCGCGCGGCGGTGTCGGTCGGGCCGCCGGCCGGGAACGGCACCACGAGGCGGATCGGCTTGTCCGGGTAGTTCTGCTGGGCCTGCGCCGGCGCGAACGGCAGCGCGGCGGCCAGTGCCAGCGCGGAAATGGCCAGACGACGATGTCTGCGGTGTTGACGGTCTTGCACGTTGCTTCCTCCAATATGGGCCGGCTCGGGCCGGCCACTTTTCTGATCGTTGCCGCGCGGCGCCTCAGAGCCGCATCGGGCCGGGGCGGAACAGCCGCGCATCCATCGTGCGCAGGTCGTCGGCCACGGCCACCGGTGTGGCGCACTGGTCCAGCACGTCGCGCTGCAGGTCCACGCCCGGCGCAATCTCCACCAGCGTCAGGCGCGGCTGCCCGTCGGCCCCGGCCCGCATCTCGAACACGGCGCGCTCGGTCACGTACAGCACCGGGATGCCCAGCGACGCCACGTACGGGCCGTTGAAGCTCAGGTGCGACACCTCCGGCACGATCTTGCGGACCCGACCTTCCTTGACGATGGTCAAGCGGCCGTCGTCGGCCCGCACCTCCAGCCCGCCGGCGGTCAGCGTGCCCATGAAGACCACGGCGCGCGCGCTCTGGGTGATGTTGATGAAGCCGCCCACGCCGGCAATCAGCGCGCCTTCGCCCTCGCCGAACTTACTGACGTTGACGTTGCCGTGCCCGTCCAGCTCGGCCAGGCCCAGGATGGCGAGGTCGATGCCGCCGCCTTCGTAGAAATCGAACTGCGCGGGCTGGTCCACCACGGCCTCGGGGTAGGCCGACGCGCCGAAGCTCAGCCCGTCCGCCGGGGTGCCGCCGATGGGGCCCGCCTCGACGGTCAGCGTGAAGCCGCCAAGCCCGGCCTGGTGGGCCAGCGCGCCAACGGCCGCCGGCATGCCCACGCCCAGGTTCACCACGCGCGGCTTGCGCGGGGCCAGTTCCATCACGGCGCGGCGCTGGACGATGGTGCGCGCGTCGAGCGGCGCCGAGGCCGGCGGCAGCGCCTGGGCCTCCCGGGCGCGCTCGTCCGCGTCGGCACGCTCGCCGCGCCAGGGGCGCACGTAGGCGTCGTTGTACGCCTCGGCAAACGTCATCTGGTGATGCGCGGGCTGCTCGCTGACCACCACGTAGTCGACGAGGATGCCGGGCACGTGAACGGCCTGCAGCACCTCATGGGCGTCGACGATCGACTCGACCTGGGCAATCACGATGCCGCCCGAGTTGTGCGCGGCCTGGGCCATCGCCAGCAGTTCGTGGTGGAACGCCTCGCGGTGCGTGCTCAGGTTGCCGCGCGTGTCGGCCGCCGTGCAGCGGATCAGCGCGCAATCGATGCGGAAGCTTGGGTAGAACAGGTATTCGTCGCCCCGGAACTCGACGGCCTCGACCCAGTTGGCCGTGCCCGCCGCGATGGCGTCGCGCGCACGCTGGTTCACGGCGCCGCCGTGGTAGCGCGGGTCCTGCGCGGTGCGCGGATCCACGAACGTGTGCAGGCCGATCTTCGTCAGCACGCCGGGCTTGCCGCCGGCGATGGCGCGGTACAGGTGGGTCAGCACGCCCTGCGGCAGGTTGAAGCCCTCGCACGCCTCCTGCATCGCCAGCGTGGCCAGCCGCGTGGCCGAGCGCCAGTGCCCGCCGACGATGGCCCGCGTCATGCCCGCATTGCCGAAATGGTTCACGCCGCGCGCGCCGCGGTCGCCCTGCCCGGCCGAATAGACCAGCGTCAGGTCGCGCGGCAGGCCATCGTGCAGAAAGCGCTGCTCCAGCGCCTCGGTCACGCCTTCGGCATGGCCGGCGCCGACAAACCCGGCGCTGGCCACGGTCCAGCCGCTCTGCACGAGCGCAGCCGCCTGCGCGGTGGTGATCACCTTCATTGCCGTCTCCTGGAACCCTGGTCGTGGTTTCTACCGAGCCACGTTTTGCGAACAAATGTTCGGGAAACACCTATCATACGGATCGGCCCGCCGGACGCCAAGTCGGGGCTGACCCGCAGATACCCTGTTGCCAACGCCACCATGCCGCCTCGCGCCGAAGCCCCGTCCGCCGCCAACTCCGAAGACGCGCCCGACATCCCGAAGAAGGACGAACTGCTCGATTCCCTGACCAAGGGGCTGGCGCTGCTGCGCCTGTACGCAAGCGGCGTGGAGCACCTGACGATGCAGGAAGTGGCCGAACAGCTAGACGTGACGCGCGCGGCGGCGCGGCGCCTGCTGCTGACGCTCGCGCACAACGGCTACCTTGCCCAGCAAGGCCGCCAGTTCACGCTGACGCCCAAGGTGATGGACCTGGGCTACGCCTACTTTGCGTCGATGAACCTGCCGCAGCTCGCCCGCCCGTTCCTGCAGGCGCTGTGCGCCGAGGTGGGCGAAAGCTGCTCGATCGGCATGCTCGACGGCGACTCGGTGGTGCTGGTGGCCCGCGAGGAACCGCGCCAGTTGCTGCGCGTGGACATGGCCATCGGCCGCCGCATGCCCGCCTATGCCCACTCGCTGGGCCGGGTGCTGCTGGCCGGGCTCGACGACGCCGCGCTGGCCGCCTACCTGGCCAGCGCCGACCTGCGCAAGCTGACGCCGTTCACGATCACGTCCCGCCCGGCCCTGGCCCGCAAGCTGGCGCAAGTGCGCGCCGACGGCTGGTGCACGCTGGTCAGCGAACTGGCCGACGGCTTTGCGGGCGTGTCAGTGCCGCTGCACGACCAGACCGGCAAGGTCGTGGCCGGCCTGGGCCTGAGCATGGTGCTGGGCAGCCGCGACCAGGGCCATCTGGAAACGCACTACCTGCCGCCACTGCGCACGGCGGCGGAAAAGATCGAGGGGATTTTGCGGGCGCGGTGAGGTTGCTGGAGAGCCGCTGGAGCCGGCAAGCCAACAATTCGCGCTGGTGTGCTCCCCTCTCCCGCGCGCGGGAGAGGGGCTGGGGGTGAGGGCCAGCGGTTCAAATTGAGTCAAGTCGCCCGTTGAACGGCCTGCCCTCACCCCCGACCCCTCTCCCGCAAGCGGGAGAGGGGAGCAACCACCACTACCGAAGCCAAAAAGGAAAAAGCCCCGCTGGCCGGGGAGGTCGCGGGGCGGAAGTGGTAGCGGGGCAAGGATCCTGTTGCCCCGTCGCGTATCGTGGTGCAAGCCGGGCGCGGCCACATCACCCGATTGTGGG